>NZ_CP110679.1:2902042-3253556 GCF_026167525.1 Sphingomonas sp. M1-B02
GCGCAAGCTCGGCGGGATCGTCGACCCAGTCGAAGCGGGCGATGTCGACGCCGCGATCCTTGCTCCGGTCGCGCGCCGACACCGCGACGATCTCGATCGGACGCCCGGCGCGCCGTTCGATCAGCGCGCCATTGGTGTCGAGCAGGCGGATGACGCCGCCGCCGACGGTGCCCAGCCCGGCGAGTGCGATGCGAAGCGGTTCGGTCATTCTCGGCTCATCCCCGTCATGCTGAACTCGTTTCAGCATCCAGCGCGCGGCAGGCGCCGCACCCGAAGCCTTTGCTGCACCTTGGACCCTGAAACAAGTTCAGGGTGACGGAGGATTTTCTTGGGCCAGCCTTATTTCTTGATCAGCCCGATCTCGACGAGCCGCTCGTGGAGATAGTCGTGCGCGGTGATCGGCTCCGGGTAGCGGTTGGGCCGCTCGGCGCTGATCGTGCCCGGCAGCGTCTGGATCAGGAAATCGGGCGCGGGGTGGAGGAAGAAGGGCATCGAATAGCGGGCGTGGCCGCGGCGCTCGGGCGGCGGGTTGACCACGCGGTGGGTGGTCGAGGGGAGGACATGGTTGGTGAGCCGCTGGAGCATGTCGCCGACATTGACCACCAGCGCGTCGGCGGGCGGCTTGACCGCGAGCCATTTGCCGTCGCGATCGAGCAGTTCCAGCCCGGCTTCCTCGGCGCCGAGCAGCAGCGTGATCAGGTTGATATCCTCATGCGCGCCGGCGCGGACTTCGGGGGCGTCGGCGGGTACGGGGGGATAATGCAGCAGGCGCAGGACCGAATTGCCGTCCTTGACCGCGGGATCGAACCAGTCGGGCGCGAGCCCCAGATAGCGCGCGATCGCCGAGAGCAATTTGTCCCCTGCATCGTCGAATGCCTGGAACAGTTCGAGGAAGGTTTCGCGGAACCCCTCGGGCCGATCGGGCCAGATATTGGGGGCCATGCTCGACTCGAAGCGATGGCCCTTGGCCAGCTCGCGGCCGACGTGCCAGAATTCCTTGAGGTCGACATGGCTCGCGCCCTTGGCGATCTCGGTCTTGAACGGGGTATAGCCGCGCGCGCCGCCGCCGCCTTCAAGCACGAGCGCGCGCTTCTGCGCCTCGGGGAGGTCGAAGAAGGCCTTCGTCATCGCCCAGGCGCGCTCGATCAGCGGCTGGGGAATGCCATGATCCTGGACCACGGCGAAGCCGAAGCGCTGGAACGAGCTGCCGAACGCCTGCGCGAAGCCTTCGGGATCGGAGCGCTGGTCGGCCAGCGAGACCGGGGTGATTTCTGAGAGCGTGTCGAGCATGCGAGTCTCCGGGAGTCGTGCCTCCCCGTTAGACCCGCACGCCCCCGTGGGACAATGCTTAGCTGCCGACCGCCAGCGTGCCTTTCGACTTCTGGTCGCCATCGTCGCTGAGCGTCAGGACAAAGGGCTCGCCGTCGTCGGTGGTTCCTTTCAGGCCCTGGCCGGCGGTTTCGACCTTGAAGCCGCGCCGGGTCATATTGTCGCGGAACCAGGCCTGGACGGTCGCGGCGGCAGCGGGGCTGGCGAAGGTGACGCGCAGCTTGCCCTCGTCGGGCTCGCCGGCCTTCTCCTGTGCATCGAGGTTGAACGCACCGATCGTCGACTTGGGATAGAGTTTGACGCCGTTGACGTCGAAATCCTCGGCGTTGATCTTGATCGCGGGCAGCTTGAACGAACCCTCGAACCCATCAGCCTTGATCGCCATCTGGCCGTTGGCGTCGGTGGAGATGACGGCATTGTCGCCCTCGTCCGAGGACGCGTTGATGGAGATGCTGGTGCCGGGGCCACCGCAGGCGGCTAGGGGAAGCAGGGACAGAGCGAGCAGGGACTGGGCGTAGCGAAGCATCAGGGACTCCACAGGAGTATTATTAGAGCAACACACTAACCCAGGGCAATTCGACGGTCAAGGAGGGGTGACGTATCGGCGGCGATCCGCCATTGCCCGCGCATGGCCGAGCCGCACCCCTCCACCGATTCCGCCAACCGCGCGCCGCTGGCGTTCGGCGAGTTCGTCACGTTGATCGCGGCGATGATGGCGCTGACTGCGCTCGGCATCGATTCGATGCTGCCGGCGCTGCCTGCGATCGGTGACAGCCTGGGCGTGGCCGAGCCGAATCATCGCCAGTTCGTGATCACCACCTATCTGCTCGGCTTCGCGATCGCGCAGCTAGCCTACGGTCCACTGTCCGATCGCTATGGCCGGCGCCCGGTGCTGGGCACCGCGCTGATCCTGTTCGTGATCACCAGCGCGGTGGCGGCGATCTCGGGAAGCTTCGTGCTGCTGCTGATCGCGCGCGCGGCGATGGGCGCAGCGGCGGCGGGCGCGCGCGTCGTGACGGTGGCGCTGGTGCGCGACTGTTTCTCGGGGCGGGCGATGGCGCGGGTGATGAGCCTGGCCTTCATGGTGTTCATGGCCGCGCCGATCTTCGCACCCGCCTTCGGGCAAGGCGTGCTGTGGGCGGGCGGATCGTGGCGGATGATCTTCTGGGGCGTGGCTGCGGTCTCGACGCTGGTTGCCGTCTGGTTCTGGTGGCGGATGCCCGAGACGCTCGGCCGCGGATCGCGCCAGTCGCTCCAGCCCGCACGCATCCTGAGCGACTATGGCCTGGTGCTGCGCGATCGCTGCGCAGTCGGCTATACGATCGCCACGGCGCTGCTGTCGGGCGGCCTGTTCGGCTTCATCGGATCGATTCAGCAGATCATGGAAGAGGTCTTCCATCGTCCTGAAATGCTGACGCTGATCTTTGCAGCGGTGGCGAGCACGATGGCGGTCGGCTCCTTCCTGAATTCGCGGATCGTGATGAAGCTCGGGACGAGACGGATCTCGCACACCGCACTGGCCCTGTTGGTGCTGATCTCGGCGGTGCACCTGCTCGTTGCACTCTCGGGTCTCGAGACGCTGTGGAGCTTCGCCATCCTGCAGGCGCTGATGATGGGCTGCTTCGGGCTCGCCACCTCCAACTTCTCGGCGATGGCGATGGAGCGGATGGGCGAGATCGCCGGCACCGCTTCCAGTCTGCAGGGATTCGTGACCACGCTGGCCGGCGCCCTGATCGGCGCGCAGATCGGGCAAATGTTCGACGGCACCACCGTGCCGCTCTACGCGGGGTTCCTGCTGATGGGCGTGATCGCCTTTGCAGTCGTCGCGATTGCGGAACGGGGCAGGATGTTCCGGCCGACTTGAGGGAACGCTTGCAGTCCTTGCGCCGTTCGCGATGATGAACCCGGCGATTCCCGCCGCGGACGGACGAAGGACAGGCGATGGGCGGTTACCAGATCCCCTCACAAGGCCCCAATGACGACGGCTTCGACGAAGAAGGCTATGACGAGAGCCAGCGCGCCGAGATCATCGAAGTCACCCAGGACGCCCCCAGCAACGGCACGATCCTGACCGACATCCCGATCGACCTGGGCGACGACGACGTCGAAGCAGAGGATGAGCTCAATATGGTCGATGGCGAGATCGCGGGCGAGGATGACGACGCGGAACTCGACGAGGACGATCTGGACGAGGACGAGATTCAAGACGATCTCGACGACGATGACGTCGATGAAGACGATCTCGACGATGGCGACGAAGTGGCGCTGCAGCCCTGATCGACGGTGAGCGGGAACGCGCGGATCGAGCCGGCGCTCGTTCGGTTTGGCTGAATTGGGGTTTGCCGATGCGCCTGTGCTTCCCGCTCGTCCTGGTCCTGGCCGGCTGCAACGCCGGTCCCGCGGACGATGCCATTCAGACGGGCAATCTTGCGGAGACCGCGGGAGGATCGACACCGCTGCCGGCGGCGGGCCCGACGGGTGAGCCGGAGCCCTATACCCCGCCTGCACTCGGCGAACCCGGTGGCCTGCCCGACGATCGCACCCCGATCAGCGAGGCGCCTTTCACCGAGGATAGCGCGCAAGGCGCGGCGAATATCGTCCAGACCTATTATGCGCTGATCGCCGAAGGCAAATATGCGCAGGCCTTTCGGCTGTGGGAGCCGGGCGCCGCCGGCATGACCGCAAGCGCGTTCGCGGAGAGCTTCGATCGCTATTCCGATTATCGTGCCAATATCGGCGCGCCCGGTCGGATCGAGGCGGGAGCGGGTCAGCGCTTCGTGATCGTGCCGGTTCAGGTCTACGGCCGGCTGAAGGAAGGTGCGCGGCCGTTCAACATGCTGGGCAGCCTCACACTCCACCGCGTCGAGGTGGATGGCGCGACCCCGGATCGGCGGCGCTGGCGCATCCGCAGCAGCGCGATCAAGCCGACCCCCGGCGTAGCGGCACCTGCCCCGCAACCGACAGAGAATAATCGCTCGACCGCGCGCTATCGCTGCATCGACGGATCGCGGCTGGTCGCCAATTTCGATCCCGATAACGATCGCGTCACCGTCGCGCGCGGCGGCAAGGTGCTGGCGACGCTGCGGGGCGAGCGCTCGGTGTCCGGCAGCCGTTACAACGCAAATGGCTTCGAGCTTCGCGCCAAGGGCAACGATATGACCTTCACCGCGCCCGGCGAGCCGCCAATCGCCTGCGCCGTCATTCGCTGAGGAAGTTGCGCAGCACCGCGAGGTCGGCGTTGCTGACCTCGGCGCCCGAATCGTCGGTCAGCGCCGTCTCGGGCGGCACATCCGGCGTCGAACTTCCGAAGCCGATGACGGTGATCGCGGTCCACAGAATGCCCGCCGCCCATAGCAAGGCGGCCCAGCGGCTGCGGAAGATGCGCGAGGGGCGGCCGGGCAGCATCGCCGCGCAATAACCGCGCGCGAATGAAGGCTGCGCTTCGAAAGCTGGTTAAGCTAGGCTGCCTGCATGACGCCCTATACCGCTTCGATTACCGCCGGCCCCGAGGACATCGACATCCTCGGCCACGTCAACAATGCTGTGTGGGTCAAGTGGATCCAGGACGTGGCGGTGGCGCATTGGCACGCGATCGCCACGCCCGCGCACGACGCGGCCTATGTGTGGGTCGTGACGCGGCACGAGATCGACTATCGGCGGAGCCTGCTGGTGGGCGAGACCGTCACCGCCGAGACCTGGGTGAGTGAGCCGCCGCGGGGCGCGCGGTTCGACCGCCATGTTCGTTTCACCGGGGCCGACGGGAAGGTGCGGGTGGAGGCGAAGACCACCTGGGCGGTGATGGACCGGGCGACCGGGCGGCTGGTGCGGGTGCCGGCGGATTTGGCGGCGCTGTTTCTGGCTTAGCCTTGCGACGGGGGATCGACGCTCGGCCTCGACCAGGCACGGGGCCAGGAATCAAAATCCGCCCCGGCCCAGATCGCGTCACCCTGCAAAGCGAAGAATATGAACTCAGGCGGGTCCGGCCATCCGAACCACATGCGCTCGCGCACGATCAGGCGTCGCCCTTCCCACTCGACGACGGCAATCGTGTCGTCGCCGAAGCGCCCCAGGATCGGGTGGGCCTCGATCTCAGCGCGCGCATCGGCAGTGGGTGCTTGCCACTGCAACGGCAGCCGAGCGAGCCGCGCGAAGCGCCGACGAAAGCGCAGATCGTCGGCCAGCGACTGACCGAAACCATCGTCCGTGGATGCACCCACCAACCATGTTTTCAACCAATCGAACATCGTGCCTAGCCCGAGTTGCGGAGCGCCGTGGCGATGGCGTTGATCGAGAGGAGGATGCCCTCGCCGATCCGCGCATCGTCCTCGCCGGCGCGGTGTCGCTTGAGCAGTTCGATCTGGAGCAGGTTGAGCGGCTCGATATAGGGCAGGCGCAGGCGGATCGAGGTCTCCAGGCCGGGATGCTTTTCCAGCAGCCGGGTCTGGCGGGTGACGCTAAGCAGCCCGTCGTGCGTCGCCTGCCATCCGTCGCGGATGCGGGTGAAGATGCCGTCGCGAAGACCCTCATCCTCGACCAAGGCGGCATAATGGCGCGCGACGTCCATATCGGACTTGGCGAGCACCATCTCCATATTGGCGAGCGCCGAGGCGAAGAAGGGCCAGCCCGCGGCCATTTCGCGCAGCAGCCCCTTGTCCTCGAATGCCTCCAGCGCGGCGCCGACGCCGTACCAACCGGGCAGCATGATCCGCGCCTGCGACCAGCTGAACACCCAGGGAATCGCGCGCAGATCCTCGATCGCGTCGGATTTCTTGCGGCTGGCGGGGCGCGAACCGATCTTGAGCCCGGCGATCTCGGCGATCGGGGTGGCCTGGCGGAAGAAGGTGCGGAAGCCCTCGGTCTCGTAGACCAGCCCGCGATAGGCCTTGAACGCCGTCTCGGAGAGCTGGTCCATCGCCGCGGCGAAGCGGGCGGCATCGGCCGGGGCGAGCTTCTCAGGCTCGAGGCTGGCGAGCAGCGTCGCCGATGCCATCGCCTCCAAATTGGTCATCGCGCTGGCGCGGGTGCCATATTTGGCGGCGATCACTTCGCCCTGCTCGGTGATGCGGATGCGGCCCTGCACGGTGCCGCGCGGCTGGGCGAGGATCGCCGAAAAGGACGATCCACCGCCGCGCCCGACCGCGCCGCCGCGGCCGTGGAACAGCTGCATGCCGAGATTGGCCTTCTCGAACACCGGTTTCAGCGCGGTCGAGCCGCGGCTGAGCTGCCAGGTGGAGGTGAGATACCCCCCATCCTTGTTCGAATCGGAATAGCCGATCATCACTTCCTGATGCCCACGGCCCGCGGCGATGGCCGAGACTTCGGGGAGGCCGAGCCATGCTCCCATGATCGCCGGCGCGCCCTGGAGATCGGCGATCGTCTCGAACAAGGGGATCGCCATGATATGCGCCTGGGGATTTTCGCCCGGTAGATAGAGGCCGGCTTCCTTGAGGAGGATATGGACTTCGAGCAGGTCCGAGACCGACTGCGCCATCGAGACGATATAATGGGTGATGCACTGGCGCCCGTAGCGGGCGTGCGCCTCGGCGGCGGCCTTGACGATCGCCAGTTCGGAGGCGGTCTCTTCCGAATAATCGGCATAGGGGCTGGTCAGCAGGCGCGGGCTCTGCAGCTCATGGCGCAGCGTCGCGACGCGCGCATCCTCGTCGAGCGCGAGATAGTCGTCGCAGACGCCCGCGGCCTTGAGCAATTCGGCTACTACCTTCTCATGCACCGCGCTGTTCTGGCGCATGTCGAGCGTGGCGAGATGGAAGCCGAAGGTCTCGACCGCGCGGATCAATCGGCCGAGCGCGCCGCCGCTTGCCAGCGGTCCGCCCTCCTCGGCGGCGAGGCCGCGGGCGATCGCGACCAGTTCTTCGCGAAAGTCGCCGGGTCCTGCATAGGCTTCGGCGGTTAGCGGGGCGGGCCGGGGCGCGCGCTTACCGGTCAGCTTCTCATGGGTCGCCGAGAGGCGGGCGTAGATTCCCGACAGCGCCTGGCGATAGGGCTCGTCCTGGCGGCTCTTGCCCTTGTCGTGGCTGGCTTCGGCCAGCTTGAGAACCGCGTCGCTCACCGGTGTATGCTCGGTCGAGATCGACAGCTCGGCGCCGAGTGCGTGGACCGAGTCCATATAGTAAACCAGCACCGTCTCGGCCGAGCGCGCCAGCGCCAGTCGCATCGATTCGGCGGTGACGAAGGGATTGCCGTCGCGGTCGCCGCCGATCCACGAGCCGGCGCGCAGGAAGCTCGGCGCGCGCTCGCCCAGCGCACGATCCCAGCGGGCGTACAGCGCTGGGAGCACGGGCAGGAACACGTCGCGCAGATAGGAAAGCGCGGTCTCGACTTCGTCGGCGACGCCCAGTTTCTCGCGGCGGAGTACGCGGGTCTGCCACAGCAAGGCGATCTGGCGGAGGATCGCTTCCTCGACCTTGTCGCCATCCTCGGTCTCGTCGCGCCCCAGATCCTTGAGCGCCATCAGCTCGGCGATCCGGTTCTTATGGTCGATCATCGATTTGCGGCGCACTTCGGTGGGGTGCGCGGTCAGCACGGGCACGATCAGCGCATGATCGAGCAGCGCCATCACCGTGTCATGGCCGATCCCCTCGGCCTCGAGGCGCTTGAGCGCCGCCGCGACGTCGGCATCCTTCTCGGTCGCGACGCCCTGGCGATCCTCGGCGAGGTTGGCGAGCATCGAGAAGAGCATGAAGCCGCGGACGAAATCGAGCATCTCGTCGAGCGTGAGGCGATCGAGGCCCGGATCGATCGCGGCGGCGCCGGCGACGCCGCGATGGCGATCGACCGAGGTGGCGCGGATATATTCGATGCGCTTGAACAGCTCCTCGCCGCCATAAGCGCGGATCACGTCACCGAGGAGCCGACCCAGGAAGCGGATGTCCGGGTTGTTTGCGATCGCCAGGCTTGCCATGACCTCGGTTGCTGCACTGCAATAGCCGCGGGGTCAACGCCCTCCGGTCACCTCATCATCGGCGCGCCACGCCGCGAGCACCCGGTCATCCTCGAAATCCCGTACCGGGGGCGGCAGCGCGCCGATCCCGTCGGCCAGGCTGTCGGGCACGACCAGCATCGTCGTGCCCGGCCCGACCACCTCGGCAAGCGCCTGGCGGAACGGGTCGGCCTCCGCGGAGTCATCGCCGGCCGGATGCGCCGCCACCGGCATTGCCGCCGCGTCGCCTGGAAGGGGAATCCGCGACCAGCGATTGCGGTCCTCCAAGACATAGGCTTGCGCGCGCTCGATCGTCCCGTCGAAGGCGACCGGCGCCGAGCCGATCTGGACTCCGTTTCGCAGCACGATCATCCGTCGATCGGCGCCGCTGACGACGATCGAAACCGGGCCGCTGGTCGCGAGATCGGGGCGCCAGTAAGCGCGTTCGCCGCGCTGCGGGCCGCGCGCGGGGCGAGACCCCTGTCGCTGGTCGATCACCACCACGGTCATGCCGAGTCGAGTTTGCTGGAACAACTGGCTGGCGAAGGCGTGGGGCAGGCGGATGCAGCCGTGCGACGCCGGATAGCCGGGCAGCGCTCCGCCGTGCAGGGCGATGCCCTGCCAGGTCAGCCGCTGCATGAAGGGCATCGGCGCGTTGCTGTAGATATTCGAGCGGTGCTTGGCCGCCTTTTGCAGGATGGTGAACACCCCGGTGGGCGTGCGATGCCCCGGCTTGCCCGTCGATACGGCCGATGTCGCGATCGGCACCCCGCCGCGATAGGCGATCAGCCGCTGGGTCGCGATATCGATCACCACCAGCATCGGTCTCTCGGGGGACTGGCTGGAGCCTCCCGGGGACTGCATCCGTGCGGGTCCGGCGGTGGCGAGCAACCCGGCGGCGGCGAAGGCTGCGCGGCCAAGCTTCGGGATCGGCAAGATATGCGACTCCAGGCGATAGTTAATGCCCTGTTAGCAGGGACATGGGGCCGAGGGAACTTGCCCCGGCGCTGCGAGCCCCTAGCTTGTAGGAGATGAACCCCGCCGCCCACGCTGCGCATACGCTCAAGAGCGCCCTAATCGGCCAGGTCCGCGCCGTGTTCAACGACAAGGCGAAGGGCGAGCGCCCGGTGGTACGCCGCGACGACGGCCTGTTCGGCCCGCACTCGGTGGTGTGGCGCGTGCATGGCGACGTGACGACGATGATGGTCGGCGGGGTGACGGCGCTGTTGCTGCAGATGCTCCACCCGGCGGTGCTGGCGGGGGTCTGGGACCATAGCAATTTCCGCACCGACATGATCGGCCGGCTGCGCCGTACCGCGCGCTTCATCGCCGTCACGACGTATGGATCGCGCGACGATGCCGATGCGATCATCGAGAAGGTGCGCCGGGTGCACACCCATGTCCACGGCGTGCTTCCCGACGGTCGGCCTTACACCGCGGGCGATCCGGATCTGCTCGCCTGGGTGCATGTGACCGAGGCTGTGAGCTTCCTCGATGCCTGGATCCGCTATGCCGAGCCGGGGATGAGCCTGGCCGATCAGGACCGCTATTTCAATGAGTTCGCGGTGATCGGCGAACGACTTGGGGGCGCGCCGGTGCCCCATAGCCGCGCCGAGGCGGAGGCGCTGATCGCGTCGATGCGCGGCGAGCTGGTCGCCGATGCCCGCACACGCGAAGTGGCGCGGCTGGTGCTCGATCAGCCCGCACCCAGCCTGGCAGTGCGGCCGTTTCAGGCGCTCACCTTCCAGGCGGCAGTCGACCTGCTGCCCGATTGGGCGCGGCGGATGCATGGACTTCCGAGTGCGGGGCTGGCGACCCCGGCGCTGCGCATCGGCACGCGGGGGGTACGGAATACCTTGCGCTGGGCGTTTCGCTAGAATCCCTCTCCCGTTGGGAGAGGGAGGGAGGCGCGTAGCGCCGGAAGGGTGAGGGTCGAGGCGGAGATGCTGCCCTCGCCCTTCCCACCGCCTGACGGCGGCGGGCCCCTTCCCTCTCCCAACGGGAGCGGGAGATTTACACGTCCAAATTCGCGACGCTCAGCGCATTCTGCTGGATGAAGTCGCGGCGCGGCTCCACCACATCGCCCATCAGCTGCGTGAAGATCGCGTCGGCGACGTCGGCCTGGTCGACCTGCACGACCAGCATCGAGCGGTTCTGCGGATCGAGCGTGGTTTCCCAGAGCTGCTCGGCGTTCATCTCGCCGAGGCCCTTGTAGCGCTGGATCGCGAGGCCCTTGCGGCCGGCCGCCAGGATCGCGTCGAGCAGCTGGCTCGGGCGCGAGACCAGAGTCTGGCCCTTGGCGATCGCGACAGGCTCCTCGCCTTCTTCGGCTTCGGCCAAAGCCACGGCTGCCTCCGCTTCGGTGGCCGCGACTGCCTTGGACGGGACCAGTTTGGACGGCATCAGATAGCTTGGCGCCTGCTCCACCGCGAGCGCGTGGAGCTTGCGAGCCTCGGCGGAGATCAGGAATGCCGCCTCGACGATGTGATGATCGGTGACGCCGCGCCAGCGCCGCTCGAAATGATAGCCGCCATCTTCGGTCACACGCGCCGACCAGCGTGCGTCCTGGTCCGCCGCGTCGAGGCGGGTGACCACGGTCGTCAGGCTCTCCGCGCGCGTTTCGCGCGATGCCGCGGGATCGAGCCCGCCGCCCAAGCCCAGCACTTCGATGATCATCGGATCGTAGCGCCGCGGGACGTAGCGCATCAGCGTCCGCATGCGGCGGGCATGCTCGACCAGTTCGCGCAGATCCTCGCCGCTGCGCGCACCATTGGCGGTCTCCAGCACATTCCCGCCGACCCCGGCATCGACCAGATATTGGTCGAGCGCCGAATCGTCCTTCAGATAGACTTCCGAGCGGCCCTTGGTGGCTTTGTAGAGCGGCGGCTGGGCGATGTAGAGATGGCCGTTGGTGATGATCTCGGGCATCTGGCGATAGAAGAAGGTCAGCAGCAGCGTGCGGATATGCGCGCCGTCGACGTCGGCGTCGGTCATGATGACGATCTTGTGGTAGCGCAGCTTCTCGACGTTGAAGTCGTCGCGGCCGATGCCGGTGCCCATCGCCTGGATCAGTGTGCCGATCTCGCGAGACCCGAGCATGCGATCGAAGCGCGCGCGCTCGACGTTGAGGATCTTGCCGCGCAAGGGCAGGATCGCCTGGAAATGGCGGTCGCGGCCCTGCTTGGCGGAGCCGCCGGCGGAGTCGCCCTCGACCAGGAACAGTTCGGACTTGGCGGGATCGCGCTCCTGGCAGTCGGCGAGCTTGCCGGGGAGCGAGGCGATGTCCATCACCCCCTTGCGCCGGGTGAGCTCGCGCGCCTTCTTGGCGGCCTCGCGCGCGGCGGCGGCGTCGATCACCTTCTGGATGATCTGGCGCGCGGTCTGCGGATTTTCCTCGAGCCATTCCGCCAGCTTGTCGGCCATCAGGCTTTCGAGCGGCTGGCGGACCTCGGACGAGACCAGCTTGTCCTTGGTCTGCGAGCTGAACTTGGGATCGGGCAGCTTGACCGAGACGATCGCGGTAAGTCCCTCGCGCATGTCGTCGCCGGTGAGGCTGACCTTCTCCTTCTTCATCGCGCCCGATTTCTCGGCATAATTGTTGAGCGTGCGGGTCAGCGCGGCGCGGAACGCGGCGAGATGGGTGCCGCCGTCGCGCTGGGGGATGTTGTTGGTGAAGGCGAGGACATTCTCGTAATAGCTGTCGTTCCACTCGAGCGCGACGTCGATCGTCACGTCGTCGCGGGTGCCCGAAATCGCCACCGGCTCGGGCATCAACGGCACCTTGTTGCGATCGAGATATTTGACGAACGCGGCGATCCCGCCTTCATAATAGAGCTCGACTTCCTTGACCTCCTCGTGCCGCGCGTCGCGCATCAGCAGTCGGACGCCCGAGTTCAGGAAGGCAAGCTCGCGATAGCGATGCTCGAGCTTCTCGAAATCATATTCGGTGATCTTGAAGGTCTGCGGGCTGGCGAGGAAGGTAACGCGCGTGCCCTTCTTGCCCTCGGGCGCTGGCCCCAGTACCTTCAGCGGTGCGACGGCATCGCCATGGGCAAAGCGCATATAATGCTCTTCCCCGTCGCGCCAGATGTTGAGATCGAGCCACTCGCTGAGCGCGTTGACCACCGAAACGCCGACGCCGTGGAGGCCGCCGGAGACCTTGTAGGCATTGTCGTCGGAGGTATTCTCGAACTTACCGCCGGCGTGGAGCTGGGTCATGATGACCTCGGCGGCCGACACGCCTTCCTCGCTGTGGATGCCGGTGGGGATGCCGCGGCCATTATCCTCGACGCTCACCGATCCGTCGGCGTTGAGCTGGATGATGATCCGGTCGCAATGCCCGGCCAGCGCCTCGTCGATCGCATTGTCCGACACCTCGAACACCATGTGGTGGAGGCCCGAGCCGTCGTCGGTATCGCCGATATACATGCCCGGGCGTTTGCGGACCGCGTCGAGGCCCTTCAGGACCTTGATACTGTCGGCGCCGTAGGCGTTTGCGTTGGGGAGGTTTTCGGGAGTCTGATCGTCGTTCGTTGCCATGCCCAGCATATAGGGTCGCGGGGACCGAAACGAAAGCGAAATGGGCGCGGTGCTGCTCGGGCCGCGGGGTCCAGGGCCCGCAAGGCTTGTCGGGGCGTTATACGCCTGAAGCCCTTACAAAATGGACGAAGAATGACTTCCGCAGCCAAGTCCAATCCCTCGACAGGCCTTTCCAAAACCGCCGCCGCCGGCATCGTGGCCGGCGTCCTCGGCGCAAGCATGCTGCTCGGCATGCGCAACGCGCCCGCGCCGTTCCATCCCGGCATCCGGCGCTGGTACAAGCGACTGGCGAAACCGTCTTATACCCCGCCCGACCCGGTGTTCGGCGGTGCCTGGCCGCTCCTGTCGACCAGCTTCGCGGTGGGCGGATATCGCTTGTTGCGGGCGCCATCGAGCCCGGCGCGGAATGTGGCCGCGGGGCTCTGGCTGGCCAACGCCGGCATGATCGGCGGCTGGACCGAGATATTCTTCCGCCGCCACGATCTGAACGCCAGCACCGCGGCGGCGGGTGCGATGGCGGTGGGCACGGGTGCCTATGTCGTGACTGCGTGGAAGGTCGATCGTGTCGCGGCTGCAACCGCCGTCCCGCTCGTGGCCTGGCTGGGCTTCGCCACCTTGCTGACCGAACGCATCCGGGAGCGCAATCCGGCCTTCGACGGCGTGAGAGATTCACGTTCGCCGAATCCGTCCCTAGACTGATTCGATCAGCCCCTGCGTCACCCGATATCGTGTCGCATCGTCCGGCACCGCTGCGAACAATGCCGCCTCGGTGCCTGTCATCCAGACCTGCCCCTTGCCGGCGAGCCGTTCGAACAAGGCGGTGCGGCGGCTGGGGTCGAGATGCGCGGCGACCTCGTCGAGCAGCAGGATCGGCGCGCGGCCGGTGCGCTCGCCGACGAGCTCGGCATGGGCGAGGACGATGCCGAGCAGCAACGCCTTCTGCTCGCCGGTCGAGCAGAGCTGGGCAGGCTGCGCCTTGCCGAGATGCGTGACGAGCAGATCGACACGGTGCGGGCCGGCAAGCGTACGCCCGGCGGCGACATCGCGCCGCCGACCGTCCCGCAACGCCTGGGCAAGCGCGGCAGCGTCACCCGTCCAGCCCTCGAGGACCAGCCCGGCACGCGCGAAGGGACCCTCGGGCTGCGCCGCGAGCCGGGCGCCGAGGAGGGCGACGGTCTCGCGGCGAGCGGCGTCGAGCATCGCGCCATGCTCCGCCATCCGCGCCTCGAGCGCCGAAAGCCATTCGGGCTCGGGCGGCGCGTCTCCGGCGAGCAGGCGGTTGCGCTGGCGCATCGCGGCTTCGTAGCGCGTCGCGTGGTGGGCATGGCCGGGGTTCAGCGCCAGGGTCAGCCGGTCGAGGAAGCGCCGGCGGTCGCTCGGACCCTCGACGAACAGCCGGTCCATCGCCGGGGTCAGCCACAGGATGGTCACCCATTCGGCAAGCACCGCCGCCGCGCGGGCCGCGCCGTTGACGCGGACCAGCCGCCGTTCGGGCGCATCGGGCTGCACGCCGGTGCCGATCTCGACATCATCAAGCGCGGCGGCGACCCCGAACCCGCCGCTGCCGCCCTGGCGCGCCATCTCGCTCAGCGGTGCACGGCGCAGGCCGCGCCCCGGCGCGAGCAGCGACACGGCTTCCAGGATGTTGGTCTTGCCGGCGCCATTCTCGCCCGTCAGCACCACGAAGCCGCGGCCGGGCGTCAACACGGCGTCGCCATGGTTGCGGAAATCGGTCAGGACGAGACGCGTGACGGCCATTGGCCTGTCCCTAGCGCAGCCACTTGCCGCCGCACAGCGCTTCGCCGATGAAGGGGTGAAGGAGTTTCCATGATCCGTATCTGCCTTGCCGCCGCGGCGGCCTTGCTTCTCGCCGGCTGTTCGAACGCGCCCGAGGATCTGACCGCGCGCTATTCGCTGGGCGGCGGCGCCGGTACGCTAACGGTCAAGGCGGCGGCCAATGGCGACGCCCGGATCGATTCGGGGGAGCAGGTTCTGGTGACGCGAGGCGGCGCCGAATATCTGGTCCTGCGCGACAGCCAAGGGCCGTTCACCGCCCGGGTCGGCGATTTCATCGCAGTTATGGGCGAGATGATGCGCGAGGGCGGGATGAAGCCGATCGGGCTCGGGGCCCAGCCCGAATATGCGCTGACCAAGGGCGGCACCGAAACCGTCGCCGGAATCAGCGGGGACCTGTGGAAGGCGCAGCCGAAAGGGGCGACGAGCCCCGACGAAGTGGAGGCGGTGATCAGCAGCGACCCGGCTTATGCCAATATCGGCAAGGCGCTGGCGATGCAGACCCGGATGGGCGCGGCCAGCATGGAGCAGGTCCAGGGCGGGCAGGGCAATTTGGAGAAGAGCGTCGCCGAGATGCTGGGCAAGGGCACGGTGCTGCGCTTCGGCGACGCGCTCAAGCTGGAGAAAATCGAGAGGACCCCCTTGTCGGCAGCGGACCTCGCGCTGCCGGAGCCGACGCTCGACAAGGTGGCCCTGAAGACGCGCATGGTCGCCGAGCGCGAGCGGGCGAAGGCGGCGCGGGGGGCGATCCCGGCTCCGACTCCTGCCCCAGGGCAACCCCAGGCGAAGTGAAGCCGAACCAATCGCGTCGAGTCACTAGATCCCGGTCAGTCCCGCCGCGGCGAGGCTGGCCTGCGCGACCCGATACTGCACCGGCGGGGTGATGTTCAGCCGGCGGCGCGCGGCGTCGATCGGCTCGGCCAGCAGCGTCTCATAATCCTCGCCGTGCAGCCAGACGGCGCGCTTGCCGCAGCGATAGCCTTCGATCACCGCCTTGGCGAAATCGAGCTTGCCGGTGATCCGGATGCTCTTGAGCGCCGCACCGACCGCGATCATCGCCCAGCCGAGACCGCCGGTCTGTGCATAGGAGAAAGCGACGAGGCACGCTTCGCCCAGATGCTCGTCGGCCTTGTAGCCGGTGGTGATGTGCCACAGATCATGGATGTCGCGCTCGCGCCGGCCCATCCAGGCATAGGGATGCTCCATCTCGAGCCCGGCATCGCCGATCGCGTTGACGCTGACCTCGGCCAGGCCCTTCGCCGAATAGCCGGTGGCGTCGAGAAAGGCACGGTAGGCGGCGCCCACCGTTCCTTCGGGGAAGCTGTCGATCCACGCGCGGTCCGAGAGCCGTTCGGCAAGCTCGATGCGCTGATAGGCGAGGCGTCCGCCGCCGGGCATCGTCAGCAGCTTGCGGTAATTGCGCTGGGTGACGTCGCCGTTGAGCGCGCGCATGATCCGGAAAACCTGCTCGGTATCGTCGCCGTTCGCGAGCAACCGGCGCAGCGCGGAGAGCGCAGTGCCCCATTCGCGCTTGAGCGGGATGCCTGGGTTGATCGCCTGGGATGCCTGGGTAGCCATGGTGTTGCCTGCAGTTTTAACTTACACTGATGTAAATAGCAGCGCTGGTGCACTTGTTCAATTCGCTTCGTCGCAACGAAGTCCCTTCCGAACCGTTACGCGCCCGACAGGAGATCGACTCGATGAAACTTTGGAGCGCCACTTTGGTCTTGGCCGCCTTGCTACTTTCGGCTTGCGGCCCCGCGACGCCCGAAGAGGCGCGAATCGACAATATCGAGGATATGGCGGAAGCGGAGGCGCGCGAGATCGAGTCGGGCTTCGGGAATCAGATCGCCGCGATGCGGGGCGAGGCCGATACGGCCGCGGCGCAGGCCGAGGCGGCGAACAGCTTCGATGCCGAACGGCTCAAGACCCGCGCCGAGGCGCTACGTGAAGAAGCACGGATCCTCGAGCGGCAGAGCGAGGCGCGCGTGAAAGCGGTGCGCGACCGCGCGCAGGCCGAGGTGAGCACGATTAAGGCGGAGTAGCCGCCGGCTCAGACCCGCATCGGCATCAGCACATAGAGCGCCGGCGACTGATCATTCTCGCGGATCAGCGTCGGCGCGGCCGCGTCGGCGAGATGGACTTCGACCAGATCGCCTTCGATCTGCGCGAGGATGTCCATCAGATAGCGGCTGTTGAAGCCGATCTCGAACGGTAGCGCGGCATAGTCGCCGGGCACCTCCTCGGCAGCGGTGCCGTTTTCTGGGCTGGTGACCGAGAGGATGATCTTGTCGCGATCTAGCCCCATCTTGACCGCGCGCGTCTTCTCGGTGGCGATCGTCGAGACGCGATCGACCCCCTCCATGAAGCTCTTGGGATCGATCTTGAGGATCTTGTCGTTCGCGGTCGGGATGACGCGGCTGTAATCGGGGAAGGTGCCGTCGATCAGCTTCGAAGTGAGGATCGCCTGGCCCAGATCGAAGCGGATCTTCGACGTGGAGAGCGTCACGCCGACCGAACCGTCGACCTCGTCGAGCAGCTTCCGGAGTTCGGCCACGCATTTGCGCGGGATGATCACGTCGGGCATCGCCTCGGCGCCGTCGGGGCGGGCGACGGTGACGCGCGCGAGCCGGTGGCCGTCGGTGGCGGCGGCGCGCATCAGCGGCACGGCTTCATCCGTCACGTGGAGGAAGATGCCATTGAGATAGTAACGCGTTTCTTCGGTCGAGATCGCGAACCTGGTCTTGTCGATGATCTGCTTCAGCGTTTCCGCTGGCAGCTCGAACGTCGTCGGCAGCTCGCCCTCGGCGATCATCGGGAAATCGTCGCGCGGCAGCGTCGCCAGCGTGAACTTGGCGCGGCCGGCATTGACCGTGATCCGTCCCTCGGCGGCGCTGAGCTCGACCTGCGACCCCTCGGGCAGCTTCCGCACGATATCGAACAAGGTATGCGCCGAGACGGTGATCGCGCCGGGCTGGTCGACTGCGGCGGGGATCGTCTCGTCGATCTGGAGATCGAGATCGGTCGCCATCAGCCGCATCGTGCCGCCGGCCTGCGCCTCGATCAGCACGTTGGAGAGGATGGGGATCGTGTTGCGCCGCTCGACCACCGACTGGACGTGGCTGAGGCCCCTCAACAGAGTTGCGCGTTCGATCGTCGCCTTCATCTCAAAACCCCCGGTGCCGCGCACGAATCCGACGCTGGCTACTGCTTCGTTCATAAACTCTAACGCCAAAAAGGGCCGGGGCAAGCGCCCCGACCCTTTCATGCACACCTAAATGGTCCGGCGTGCAGCCGACGCAGCGTGACGCTCAGAAGCGGAAGCCGACGCCTGCGACGATCTGGTGCCGATCGGTATCGATATCGAACGTGTCGGTCACCGCGCCGTTCGCGAACTGGAAATCGGCATTGGTGTAGTTCGAGTAGCGATATTCGAGCTTGGCATAGGTGTTGGTGCCGATCGACTTCTCGACGCCCGCGCCCAAACGCCAGCCGTCGAGCTGAAAGTTCTCGTCGCGGGTCGAAGTGCCGTTGTCGGCGGTCACATCGAGCCGGGCATTGGTGTAGCCGCCCTTGGCATAGACCAGCGTGCCCGATGCCGCCTCGAAGCCGAGCCGCGCGCCGACATAGAGGTCACGGCCCGCCTTGACGCGGCCATAGCCGAAGAAATTGGGGTCGCTGCTGTCGGTCGTGACCTTGGCGGTCGAACCGCTGAACTCACCCTCGATGCCCAGGATTGCGCCGCCGAGCGGAATGTCATAGCCGGCCTCGATGCCGTATAGGGCACCCTCGATGCTCTGGTCGTCGCCGCGAACGCGCGAATCCTCGCTGTCGCCCGGACGGACGATGTCGAGGCCGCCGATCACACCGACGCGGAAGCCGCCGGGGGCCGAATCCTGCGCGAAAGCGGGGGCCGAGAAAAGCGTTGCAGCGGCAAGTGCCGAGGCTGCGAGAAGGGTCTTACGCATCATAAACTCCTTGGTAACAGGCCCAACACATCGGGCCGGCTGATAACTAGGGTGCCGGAGTCGGAATTGCATGAACCTCAGATAAACGCGGAAAACCGTGCTTTTCTGGCCACAGCGCCGTTAGAGCGGCAGGCTCGGCTCGTCGAATTTCCAGACAGAATCCGCGCTCGGCTCCTTGAAATCCGCCGGTCGTTGCCAAGCGGTGTTCAGGCGCCGTGATTGCAGAGGGAAACAAACTTGCGGCTTGCCCTTGCGTTGAGCCCCGTGAAACGCTGAGAGGATCATCATGCCGAACCACCGCAAGGGCCGCGACTTCATCGCTCGTCATGGCGAAACCGTGTTCAACGTTGCACACCGGATGCAGGGCGATCATCCGCATACCCCGCTGACTCGCGCGGGCTTTGCCCAGGCCGATGCTATGGGCGCGGCGCTGCGCGATCTGCTCGGGCCCAAGCCGGCGCTGACATTATGGTCGTCAAGTGCGGGGCGGGCGCTGCAGACGCTGGCAGTGATCTGCGAGCATCTCGAGCTCGACTGGCACCAAGTGAAAACCGACGATCGGCTCGTGGAGATCGGAATGGGGGCGTGGAGCGGCCGCTATTATGCCGATCTGGAAAAGGAAGTGGGTGGCTTCCTGGACCATGAGCATGGACTCTACTCGCGCCCGCCGGAAGGGGGCGAATGGTATGATGCGATCGCGAAGCGGGTTTCGGCCTGGCTCGCGGATACCGATCAGGATCCGGGCGACCGGCTGGTAATCATGCACGGCATGTCGAGCCGCATCCTGCGCGGGGTGATGACCAACAAGGATGTGATGCCGCAATTCAATGCCCCCGTAGCGGCCGACCTACCGCAGGGATCGATAGTGATGATCGAGCAAGGTTTGGAAACGACGGTCCATACCGGCACCGGTCGTCACTCGGCGCCTGCATGATGGCATTCGCACTGCTGCTCGCGCTACTGCCGCGCGAGTCGCTCGGTACGTTCGAGGGATGGGGTGCGTTTCGCGACGCCTCGCCGCTACGCTGCTTCGCGATCGCTCAGCCGGCCGATCGCGCCGGCCGTGGCGCCTTTGCAAGCATCGCGACCTGGCCGCGCGACGGCGTGCGCAATCAGCTCCACATCCGCTTGAGCCGACCCCGCGCAGCCAATGCGCGCGTCACGCTCTCGATCGGCGAGCGCCGCTTCGAGCTTCGTGCCGGACCAGCCGACGCCTGGGCACCCGATCCGCGAACAGACGGCGCGGTCGTCGCCGCAATTCGCGACGGTCGGAGTATGAGCGTCGAGACGGTCGGCGCGAACGGCGCGCCGTTCGCCGACAGCTATGGGCTCCGGGGCGCGGCGACCGCGATCGACGCGGCCGCGGTCGGCTGCGCGGGGCGCTGATCGTCTCATCGGCAGTTCGTCGCGTGGACGGGATGCCAAGGATAGGGCATGGGGGCGGCACTCACTGCCGCCCCCGGATGCTCATTGGGCGGGTGCTGCCGGCTGCTGCTTCGCTGCGGCGGCCTGGATACGCTGATTGAGCGCGGGATCGGCCTGCATCGCCTGCGAAATCGCATTGAATCGCTCGGCGCTAAGCCCCGATCCGGTCACGGTGGCGACGAGCCTGGCATTCTTGTCGGCCTCGGGGATCGTCGTATCCTCCCGGACCTTGGCCGCGGCGAGAGCGGCTGCCGCGAACTGGTTCACTTCGGTGTCGGTGACCGCCGATGCAGTGGCGCTAGCCGTCGGTGTGGCAGCGGGCGCCGGGGTCGTGGTGGCGGTCGGTGCCTGCTGCGTGGCGGGTGCCGTTGCGGGCTGCGCATCCTGCGCGAGTGCCGCCGGCGTGACGAGCATTGCGGTCGTCAGAAACATGGTCTTGAACAACATATCTTGCTCCAAATGATGGTGCCCCCTTGCATTCAAGCTGGGCAGCCGGCGCTCGATCCCAAGCCAAAGCACGGCGTGGCGTGGCTTTTGCAGGGTAGGGAGTGGAATTTGCGCGCAATTTCGCCTATATGGCCGCCCATGCAGACAGAGTCGGCCGCTTTAATGCCTATCCCCGGGCACATCGATCCCGTGCCCGTACCGCGGGCCCTTGTACCGCGCGCGGATGGCCGCATCGATTTGCTGGGCCTGTCCCGCCTCGATCTTCGCATGGCGCTGGAGACGTCGCAGCTCGAGCCCAAGCAGGCAAAGCTGCGCGCCAAGCAGATCTTCCACTGGATGTATAATCGCGGCGTCACCGATTTTTCGCTGATGACCGACATTTCGAAGACGATGCAGCCCTGGCTGGCGCAGCGTTTCGTGATCTCGCGCCCGCAGGTGGTCGAGGCGCAGGTCTCGACCGACGGCACGCGCAAATGGCTGCTGCGATCGGACGACGGCCAGGATTATGAAATGGTCTTCATCCCCGATGCGGACCGCGGGACGCTCTGCGTCTCGTCGCAGGTAGGCTGCACGCTCAACTGCCGCTTCTGCCACACCGGGACAATGCGGCTGGTGCGCAACCTCAATCCTGCCGAGATCGTCGGCCAGGTGATGCTCGCGCGCGATGGCCTGGGCGAATGGCCGAGCCAGCCCGAGGGGCGGATGCTGACCAACATCGTGATGATGGGGATGGGCGAGCCGCTCTATAATTTCGACAATGTCCGCGATGCATTGAAGCTGGTGATGGACGGGGACGGGCTCGCGCTCTCGAAGCGGCGTATCACGCTCAGCACTTCGGGCGTGGTGCCGATGATGGCGCGCGCGGGCGAGGAGATCGGGGTGAACCTAGCGGTCTCGCTTCATGCGGTCACCAAGGAAGTCCGCGACGAGATCGTCCCGATCAACCGGAAATACGGGATCGAGGAACTGCTCCAGGCCTGTGCCGATTATCCAGGCGCCAACAATGCCCGGCGGATCACCTTCGAATATGTGATGCTGAAGGACAAGAATGACAGCGACGCCGACGCGCGCGAGCTCGTCCGCCTGCTGAAGCATTACGACCTGCCGGCGAAGGTGAACCTCATTCCCTTCAATCCCTGGCCGGGCGCGCCTTATGAATGTTCGACGCCTGAGCGGATCAAGTCCTTCTCGTCGATCATCTTCGAATCGGGCATCTCGGCGCCGGTGCGGACCCCGCGCGGGCGCGACATCGATGCGGCCTGCGGGCAGCTGAAGACCGCGTCGGAGAAAAAGAGCAGGGCAGAGCTGGATCGCCAGGCGGAAGAGAAACTCGCGGCTTTGGGCTAGGCTCGTTCTCGACATTTCTTCCCTTGCTTTGGCCGCCACCGCAGGGCTGATGGGCGGCGCGATGAATGCGCTTGCCGGCGGGGGGACCTTCGCGACGCTGCCGGCGCTGATCGCGCTCGGCGTTCCGTCGAACGTGGCCAACGCCACCTCCAACGTCGCTCTGCTGCCGGGCGCGGCCGCCAGCGCCTGGGCGTTTCGCGACGAACTGGCGCCGGTGGGCGGGGTCAGCCCCCGCACGCTCGCCGCGGTCACCTTTGCGGGCGGGCTGGTCGGCAGCGTGCTCCTCGTCCTGACCCCCAGCCGCGCGTTCGATTTCATCATCCCCTGGCTGTTGCTGCTCGGCTTCGTGGTGATGGCGTTCGGCCGCGCCGCGTCCGATTGGCTGCGTGCGCGCGTGACGATCGGGCGCCGGACCTTGTTCGTCGCGCAGAGCCTGCTGGGCATCTATGGCGGCTATTTCGGCGGCGGGGTCGGGCTGATGACCACCGCGACCTATGGCCTGCTCGCCGGCGCCGACCCGCGTTCGCTCTTCTCGATCCGCACGCTGCTGCTCGCCGTCGCCAATTTCGCCGCGGCCTTCGTCTTCATCGCGGCGGGACTGGTGCGCTGGAGCTTCGCGGTGCCGATGCTGCTCGGCGGGATCGTCGGGGGTTGGCTGGGGGCGAAGCTGGGCAAGCGCTTGTCGCATCGCCTGGTGCGGATATGGACGCTGATCGTCACGGGGGTTACCACGCTGGTCTTCTTCGTACGCGCATACGGATGATTGCTGGATGGAAAAGCCTCGCATCGAACGCCGTGCGGTCTATCGCCACCGGCTGTTCACGCGCATCTGGCACTGGCTCAACGCGCTGGCGGTGATCGTCCTGATCGCCAGCGGGCTGATGATCTTCAACGCGCATCCTCGGCTCTATTGGGGCAATTACGGCGCCAATTTCGATCCGGCCTGGCTCGAATTGCCGGGCTTCCCCGGCTGGCTGACGTTGCCCAGCTATTACAGCCTCTCCGGCGCGCGACATTGGCACCTGTTCTTCGCACTGGTCCTCGCCTTCGGGCTGCTCGCCTATATGATCGTCGGACTGGTCGATCGCCACATCCAGCGCGACCTGCGGATCCGCGCTCGCGACCTTCGCCCCGCTGCCTTGCGGACCGACCTCAAGGCGCATTGGGCGCTGCGCTTCCACGATCCGCACGACCTGCGCGCGTACAACATTTTCCAGAAGCTGAGCTATGTCGCCGTGATTTTCGTCCTCACGCCGCTGCTGATCCTGAGCGGACTCGCACTCGCGCCGGGAATGTGGCCGTGGATCGCCGACCTGTTCGGCGGACGGCAGTCGGCGCGATCGGTGCATTTCATCGCGATGGCGCTGATGACGGCGTTCGTCGTGGTCCACCTGACGCTGGTCATCCTGGCCGGGCCGATCAACGAGGTGCGCTCGATGCTCAGCGGCTGGTGGCGTGCGCCCGAGGAGGATCACTCATGATCACGCGCCGGACTTTGCTCGTCGGCACGGGGGCCACGCTGCTTGCCGGCTGCGACTCGCTGACCAACAGTCCAGCGCTGATGGGGGCGGACGAAGCGCATCGCTTCCTCCAGCGCTCGATCACCGGTCGCGCCGCGCTCGCCCGCGAGTTCCGGGCCGACCAGATGAGCCCGCGCTTTCGGGTCAACGGTACCAACAATCCCAATACGCCCGACTATGCCGCGCTGGCCAACAACCGCTTTTCGGACTGGCGGCTGGCGGTCGACGGCCTCGTCGCCCGCCCGCTTAGCCTCAGCCTCGCCCAGCTCCAGTCGCTGCCGCAGCGCGCGCAGATCACCCGGCACGATTGCGTCGAGGGCTGGAGCGCCATCGGCAAGTGGCAGGGGCCGCGGCTCGAGACCGTGCTGCAGCTTGCCGGCTTGCGCGATACGGCGCGCTACATCGTCTTCCACTGCGCCGACAGGATCGGCGGCGCGCCTTATTATGAATCGATCGATCTGGTCGACGCCTTCCACCCCCAGACGATTCTCGCCTGGGCAATGAACGATGCGACCCTCTCGGTTGGCCACGGCGCCCCGCTGCGGCTCCGGGTCGAGCGCCAGCTCGGCTACAAGCATGCCAAATATGTCATGCGGGTCCAGGCGGTGGATAGCCTGGCCGGCATCGGCGGCGGCAAGGGAGGCTTCTGGGAGGATTCGAACGGCTATGAATGGTATGCGGGCATATAAGCCAACCCCTATACCTTTGCTGCATTGCGGAATCGCTCCCTCATTGCCAGTTTGAGCGCGTAATTCTGACACGGGGCTACGGATGGCGCTGATCGATCACTTCTTCGCGCGCGCGGTCAAGCGCGGCGACCTCACGGTACTCCATGCGGACGGAACCCGGCGCAACTTCGGCGAACCCGATGCCGCGCTCAAGCCGGTCACGCTGCGGCTGGCGCCTGGCGCTGCCTCGGCGATCATGCGCGACCCCAGCCTGGGAGCGGCGGAGGCATTCATGGATGGCCGCCTCACGATCGAGCAGGGCGACATCCTCGACCTGCTCATGCTGATGACCAGCAACAATCGATGGGAGGATGCGACCGCCGCGCTCGAGCCCAAGCCGCTCGCCCGCCTCGCCAACGCCGTCAAGCACCGCATCGGGCGATACAATATGGCGCGCCGCTCCCAGCGCAACGTCGCGCATCACTACGATCTTTCGCGCCGGCTCTACGATCTCTTCCTCGACGCCGATCGCCAATATAGCTGTGCCTACTTCACCGATCCGGCCAACAGCCTCGAGCGGGCGCAGGCGGACAAGAAAGCGCATATCGCCGCCAAGCTGGCGATCGAGCCGGGGATGAAGGTGCTCGATATCGGCTGCGGCTGGGGCGGGATGGCGCTCTATTTGCACGAGAAGACCGGCGCCGAGGTGCTCGGGGTCACGCTGTCCGAGGAGCAGCTGAAGGTCGCACGGGAGCGCGCCGAAGTGCTGGGGGTCAGCGACAAGGTGCGCTTCGAGCTGATCGACTATCGCGCGGTGCAGGGCCAGTTCGACCGAATCGTCTCGGTCGGCATGTTCGAGCATGTCGGCACGCCGCAATTTCGCACCTTCTTCCGCAAATGCCGCGAACTGCTCACGCCGGAGGGGGTGATGCTGCTCCACACGATCGGCCGCGCCGGTGCGCCGGGGGTGACCGATGCGTTCACGCTCAAATATATCTTCCCGGGCGGCTATATCCCCGCACTGTCGGAGATTGCCCGCGGTTATGAGGGGCTGCGCATGTTCCCGACCGACATCGAGGTGCTGCGGCTCCATTATGCCTATACGCTCAAGGCCTGGTACGATCGTACCGTCGCCGCGCACGACGAGATCGTCGCGCTCTACGACGAGCGCTTCTTCCGGATGTGGACCTTCTATCTCGCCGGATCCTATGTGGCCTTCGTCAATGGCGGGCTGGTCAACTACCAGCTGCAATTCTCGCGCTCGCGGACGGCGCTCCCTATCACGCGCGACTATATGGCCGAGGCCGAGCAGGCGCTGCGGATGCCGGAGGGCCAAGTGCAGCGGCATTTCGGTTGATCAGCGCGGGTAGGTCGCGTCCATCCAGGCGAGTGATTCCCGGATCAGCTCCTCGAGGATATCGCGGTCCACGTCGCTCAGCCGCTTGATGTAGAGGCAGGATTTGCCGGTCCGGTGCTTGCCGAGCCGAGCCATCAGCTCGGCGTGCCGCGGGAAGCCGCCGGTGATGTAGAGCACCAGTTCGGCCTTGCGCGGGCTGAAGCTGATCCGCGCCATGTCGCCTTCGTGGCCGCTTTCATATCGATAGTGATAGCTGCCGAAGCCGATGATCGAGGGTCCCCACATTGCGGCCTGCTCGCCCGAGATCCGCTCCATCATCGCGCAGACCGCCTTGGCGTCCTCGCGCCGCACCGGATCCTCCACCGCATCGATGAACGTGGCCGGGCTCAGCCCGGTCGGCTTGGTCTTGGTCTCGGCCATCCCGCCTCCTTCAACCGTCGCAGTCGTTCCAATAATCCTTGTTGGTCGTGCACTGCTGGATGCCGGTATAATGCGAAACGCGGCAGACTGTCTTCATCGGGCAGGCCTTCCACACGCGGGGGCGATATTCGGGCGGGGCGTTCAGTCTTTTATAGGCGGCGACCACCTGCGGACGGAACTTGCCGATCTCTGCCTTGATCTTGGCATCGCCGTCGCGCAGCGCGACATCCATCCAGTAGAGCACCTCGTCTTCGTGCTTCCCGACGTTTCGCTGCTGGAGCAGCGCGCTGGCCGCGAGCACTGCGCCCGCGACTTCGCCTTGGTCGGCCAGATTGCGCGCCAGCCGATAGGCGAGCTTGTGATCCTTCTTCGTTCCTTCGCCGTCATTGGCCATATGGGCGGCCATGAAGGTCGCAAAGACATGCCCGCGCTCGGCGGCCTTCCCATAATAAGCGAAGGCCTTGCGCGGATCCGCTTTGGTGCCGACCCCGCTTTTGTAGAAGTTGCCCGCCATGGCCAGCGCGTCGACATGGCCGGCAGCAGCGGCCTTCTCGATGAAGGGAAGCGCGGCGGCATAGTCCTCCTTCCCGGTCGCGACGCCGGTGATGTAGAGCGATCCCATGAACAATTGCGCGGGGGGGTCCTCCAGTTCGACTGCCTTGCGGAGAGTCGCGAAGCCGTCCGCGGGCGTCACGCCGGGGAGCTTCACTGCGCCGGTGAGAACGCCATACGCCGATTCGAACCAGGCGGCGCCGTCATTCTGCTTCTTGAAATTGACGAGGATCTTCACGCCGTGCGGGGTCACGACCGTCCGGTTGGTCGCTCGCTTGGCCAAGGCGGCGGGCGGGGCAGGGCAAGGCTTTCCAGCCAGCGCAGCATCCTCATGCGCCCGCGCCCAGACCTGATCGGCGTCCGAAAGCGCTCTGCCGGCATCGACATCGGCATTCAGCAGATCATAAGCGCCGT
This sequence comes from Sphingomonas sp. M1-B02, assembly GCF_026167525.1. NCBI lineage: Bacteria > Pseudomonadati > Pseudomonadota > Alphaproteobacteria > Sphingomonadales > Sphingomonadaceae > Sphingomonas > Sphingomonas sp. M1-B02. The sequence continues at coordinate 2,928,763 of NZ_CP110679.1, forward strand.
GGCAGTTTTGCCGCTCATAATGGAGGCGGCTGCCGTCGGGCATCGACCCCTTGCCTTGCGTCGCGACGACACCGCCGGCTGCGCCCAGCGCGGCGAAACCCAACCAAAGCTTCCACAGTCGCATCGCCCTCTCCCCCATAGTCTGCGGAGAGACGCTAGCGGGCGTACGGCGGCGGTTGGACTTACAAATGCTGTCACGGTTGCGCGCAGACCCCGCCGCCCTTAGAGCGCGCCGGTTCCCTGCATGCCGGAGTCGCCTCATGTCCGATCAGATCAATCGCCCCGCCGGCGACGCCGGCATCAACCGAGTCGTCCTCGCTTATTCGGGCGGACTCGACACCAGCGTGATCCTGAAATGGCTCCAGCAGACCTATAAGTGCGAGGTCGTCACATTCACTGCGGACCTGGGGCAGGGCGAGGAACTGGAGCCGGTTCGCCGCAAGGCCGAGATGGCCGGCGTCCGCCCCGAACATATCTTCATCGACGATCTGCGCGAGGAATTCGTCCGCGACTTCGTCTTCCCGATGATGCGCGCCAATGCGATGTATGAGGGGCTGTACCTGCTCGGCACCTCGATCGCGCGGCCGCTGATCGCCAAGCGCCAGATCGAGATCGCGCGGATGGTCAGCGCCGATGCGGTGAGCCATGGCGCGACCGGCAAGGGCAACGACCAGGTCCGCTTCGAGCTTGGCTATTATGCGCTGGCGCCCGACATCAAGGTGATCGCGCCATGGCGCGAATGGGACCTCACCAGCCGCGAGCGACTGATCGAATTCGCCGAGACCCACCAGATCCCGATCGCGCGCGACAAGCGCGGCGAGGCGCCCTTCTCGACCGACGCGAACCTTCTCCACACCTCGTCCGAGGGCAAGGTGCTCGAAGATCCGTGGCAGGAAGTGCCCGATTATGTCTATTCGCGCACGGTGAACCCGGAGGATGCGCCCGACACGCCCGAGACGATCACGATCGATTTCGAGCGCGGCGACGGCGTGGCGCTGAACGGCGAGGCGATGTCGCCAGCGACGCTGCTGGCGGCGCTCAACGAGCTGGGCCGCAAACATGGCATCGGCCGGCTCGACCTGGTCGAGAACCGCTTCGTGGGCATGAAGTCGCGCGGCATGTATGAGACGCCGGGCGGGACGATCTATTCGCTTGCCCATCGCGGAATCGAGCAGGTCACGCTGGATCGCGGGGCGGCGCACCTCAAGGACGAGCTGATGCCGCGCTATGCCGAACTCATCTATAACGGCTTCTGGTTCGCGCCCGAGCGCGAGATGCTCCAGGCGGCGATCGACCATAGCCAGGAGAAGGTGACCGGCACCGTCCGGTTGAAGCTCTACAAGGGCAGCGTGATCGTGACCGGGCGCAAATCGCCGTATTCGCTTTATTCGGAGAAGGTCGTGACTTTCGAGGACGATCAGGGCGCCTATGACCAGCGCGATGCGGCGGGCTTCATCAAGCTCAACGCGCTGCGGCTGCGGCTGCTGGGGCGGCGCGACCGCTAACGGCGCGTTAACCGCGTGCGATTAGGCCGGTCGGATGCCCGAAACGGTGCTCGACCGGCAACTGCGCGACCTCGGCGTCGCGCTGCTCCTCGCGGGGCTTCTGACGCTTGCCTGGGCCGTGCAGGACTGGACGAATCTCTCGACGTTGCGCCTGCCCGATACCGACGACATGGTTCGGCTCCAGCAGATCCGCGACTGGATCGACGGGCAGGCCTTCGGCGACCTCGCCCAGCACCGGCTGGGTGCTCCGCCAGGGCTGCAGATGCACTGGTCGCGGTTGCCCGATCTGGTCCCGGCTGCACTGATCTGGCTGCTCGCGCCGCCGCTTGGGGCACATGCCGCCGAACTGGCCGCAGTGATCGTCTGGCCGGCGCTGCTCTTCGCCGTCGCACTCGCGCTGGTCGCCGGGAGTGCGCGCGCGCTCGGCGTTTCGGGGCCGCTTGCGGCACTGGTGGCGGCGCTCGCTTATCCCGCGACGAGCTTGTTCATGCCCGGTCGGATCGACCATCACGGCTTGCAGATGGTGCTGTTGCTGGTCGTCGCGCGCGCGGCGGTGGGGCAGGGGAGCCTCGCCAGCGGTGCCGCCGCCGGACTGGCGATCGCCGCATCGCTCGCGATCGGTATCGAAACCGCGCCGTTGCTCGGCATAAGCGGGGCCGCGATCGTCCTGCGCTGGGTGTTCGACGGCCGCGAGGGACAGATGCGGCTTGCCGGTTTTGCCGTGGCGCTGGTCCTTGCGCTTGCCGCCGCCGCGGCCGCGCTGCGCACCAGCGGCTGGGCGTGGCCCGGCTGTGACGGCTTTACGGGCGCGCTGTGGCGCGCCGCTCAGTTCGCCGCACTCGCGCCACTTTCGCTCGCGATTCTCGGCTTCGCTTCGCCTTCGCGACGGGTGCGCGTGGCCGCGACGCTCTTCGCTGCACCGGTCGCGCTGTTCGGGGCGCTGGCGCTGTCGCCGGGCTGCACGCGGCCTTATGGCGAGTTGGATCCGCTGCTCGCCGAACTGTGGCTCGCCAATGTCGCCGAGGCGCAGCCGCTGTTCGGTGCGCCGCTCGCCCATGCGATCGGCTATGCCGGACTGATGCTCGTCGGGATTGCTGCGGGGCTGTGGGCCTGGCGCCGTGCCGACGATCCGCGCTGGCTCATCCTGCTCGCGCTCCAGCTTGGCGCGCTCGTGTTGACCTTGCTCCAGCTCCGCGGCGCCTATGCCGGCGCGCTGCTTGCCGCGCCCGCACTCGCCGCGCTGATCGCCGCCGCCCGCGCCAAGGGCGCCCGGATGTTCGTTCCGGCATGGCTGGTCTCGGCGGGGCTAATCTATCCGATCGCCGGTGCCGCGCTCGCTCCGCGCACCGCAGGCGACGCGCCTGCCGCCGACTGCACCGGGCCTGCCGCACTCGCCCGCTTCGCCGCGTTGCCGCCCGGCACGCTGATGGCGCCGATCGACCTCGGCGCTTTCGCGCTCGCAGCGACGCCGCATCGCGTGATCGCAGCACCGTATCACCGCAACTCCGCCGGCAACGATGCGATGTATCGCTTCTTCCTCGGTCCGCAGGAGAACGCACCGGCGATCGCCCGCCAATTCCAGGTTCGCTATGTCGCCATTTGCCCGGGCGATTTTGCCGAGCTCGGCGGGCAGACGGCACGCCCGGCGCGGCTGAGCGACGCGTTGCGCACCGGGCGCCCCCCCGCCTGGCTGCGGCGCCTCTCCCCGCCGGGCCAAACTCCAGCGCTGTTCGCCATCGTTCCGAAGGCCGGGCAGTGAACCCCGCCCGCATTTGGTGGGAGACACGCTGGTTCGCCGCCGCGGCGGTGCTGCTGACGCTGGTTCCGCTGCTGTGGCCGACGGTGGCCCCATTTACCGATCTTGCCGGCCATGTCGGCCGCTATCGGGTCATGCTCGGCACCGATGCCGATGTGCTCGGGCAATGGTATCGCTTCGAATGGCGCTTCGTCGGCAATCTGGGGGTGGACCTGATCGTCGCGTCGCTCGGTCGGCTGATCGGGCTCGAGCCTGCGGTCAAGGCGGCGATGCTGGTAACCATTGCGCTTACCGCGAGCGGCATTCTGTGGATCTCGCGGGAGGTGCATGGCCGCGTCCAGCCCTGGGCGTTCCTCGCGCTGCCGCTTGCCTATAATTACGCGCTCCACTTCGGCTTCGTGAACCACTGCCTGGCGATGGGGCTGGCCCTCAACGCCTTTGCGTTGTGGCTGCGGCTCGGGCGTCTGGGCCGTCCGGGGGTGCGCGCTGCGCTGTTCGTGCCGCTCGCGGCGCTGGTGTGGATTGCGCATGTGGTCGGCTGGGGCGCGCTCTGCCTGATGGCCTATGGCGCCGAGCTGGCGCGGATGCGCGGGCAGGGGCGCGCCTGGCCCGCTGCGATTTTCCACGCGGGGTTCGGCTGCGCGCCGCTCGCGCTTCCCTTCGTCTTCCTGATCGTCTGGCGCTCGAACGAAGGACAGAGCGTCACCCAGCGCTTCTTCGATCTCCGCTTCAAGCTCGGCTGGCTCACGATGGTCTTCCGTGACCGCTGGGCGGGGTTCGACATGGCCTCGGCGGCATTGCTCGCGATCCTGCTTTATCGCGCGATACGCAGCGAGCGAACCGAGCATGCCCGTGCCGTGACCTTCGCCTGGCTGCTGCTGCTGCTAGCCTTCGTGCTGCTGCCGTTCATGCTGTTCGACTCGGCTTTCGCCGATATGCGCCTTGCGCCCTATGTCGTGATGCTCGGGTTGTTGAGCCTGCGCGTCGGCGCGACGACGGGCGCGCGCGAAAAGGCCGCGCTCGCGATGCTCTGCCTCGCCTTTTTCGGCGTGCGGATCGCCGGCAACACTGCGAGCCTGGCGATCACCGGCCGCGCCTGGGAAGCGCATCTCGACGCGCTCGATCATGTACCGCGGGGCGCCCGCCTGGTCAGCTTCGTCGGCGATTACTGCGGGCAGCCCTGGGCGCATCGCCGCACCGGCCATCTGCCGGGGTTAGCGATCGCCCGGCGCGCCGCCTTCTCGAACGATCAATGGCGGCTTGGCGGCAGCACGCCGTTGGAGATCGTCGCGACGGGGATTCCCGGCTATGATTCCGATCCTTCACAGATGGTGCTGGCCGCGCCGTGCGCGATCCAGCCGGCTTTCTCCACGATCGCCGCGGCACTGGCGAGCCTCCCGCGCGACCGGTTCGATTATGTGTGGCTGATCGATCCGCCGGCATTCGATCCTGCGCTGGTTGCCGGGATGACGCCGGTGTGGCGCAACGAGACCGACATGCTGTATCGGATCGACCGGCTTCGTCAGTCGCCGTAAGAGACAGTTCGACCCAGCGCGCGGCCCATTGCGGGCGCCCAATCCCGACCCTAAAGCGGGGCGATGGACAGGGGCGAAGCGCTGCATTGGTGGCAGACACGATGGTTCGTGGCGCTGGCCACTTTCCTTGCGATCGTGCCGTTGCTCTGGCCCGAGATCCCGCCGCTGGTCGATCTGCCCGGCCATATGGGGCGATACCGCGTCCAGCTCGACTACGCGCAATATCCGCATCTGCGCGAATGGTATAATTTCAACTGGAGCCTGATGGGCAATCTGGGCGTCGACCTGCTCATCATTCCCCTGCACAGGATTTTCGGGCTCGAACTGGCGGTCAAGCTGATCGTCATCACCATTCCGGCGATCACCGTCGCGGGCATGCTGATGATCGCCCGCGAAGTGCATGGCCGGATTCCCGCCACGGCCCTGTTCGCGCTGCCGCTGGCTTATGCGTTCCCCTTCCATTTCGGCTTCGTCAATTTCGCGTTGTCGATGGGCATGGCGCTGCTTGCCTTCGGCTGGTGGTTGCGGCTGGCGCGGCTCCGGGAATTCGCCTTCCGCTCGATGGTGTTCCTGCCGCTGTCGATCCTCATCTGGATCACCCACACCTTCGGCTGGGGCGTGCTCGGCGTGCTGGCATTCTCGGCGGAGCTGATTCGCCAGCATGACGAGCGCCGCGGCGAGGATTTCGTTGCCGCCTGGGTGCTGCCCTGGTTCCATGCCGGGGTGCAGTGCCTGGTTCTCGCGCCGCCCCTGCTGCTGATGCTGGCATGGCGCAGCGGGCATGTTTCCGGACAGACCGGAGACTGGTTCAACTGGCGCGCCAAGACGCTTTGGGTGACCCAGGTCTTTCGCGACCGGTGGCAGCTTTTCGACATCGCCAGCGTCGGCATACTGTTCTTCCTTCTGTTCAAGGCGGTGCGCGACCCGAACATCCAATATTCGCGCAATCTGGGGCTGTCCGGGCTGTTCCTGCTCGCGGTGTTCATCTTCCTGCCGCGGATCGTGTTCGGATCGGCTTATGCGGACATGCGGCTGGTGCCTTTCCTGCTGGCGATCGGAATCCTGGCGATCCGGCCCAAGCCGGGGTTGTCGATCCGGGGGGCGGGGCTGGTGGCACTGCTGGGCATGGCATTTTTCACCGCGCGGATAGGGGCGACGACCTACAGCTTCTTCCTCTACGACAAGGCCTATGATCGCGAGCTGAAGGCGCTCGCGCATCTTCCGGCGGGGGCGCGGCTGGTCAGCTTCGTGGGCGAGACCTGCTACAACGAATGGACGATGACACGCCTCCAGCATGTCCCGGCGCTCGCGCTGGAGCGCAGGCTGGCTTACACCAACGATCAATGGTCGATGCCCGGCGCGCAATTGCTCACGGTCAGATATCGCGCCGCGAAGCGCTTCGCGCACGATCCGTCGCAGATCGTCACCCATGTCCAATGTCCGCGCGAATGGTGGCGGCCGGTGCCCTGGGCGCTTGCCCGGTTCCCACGCGACGCCTTCGACTATGTCTGGATGATCCGCCCGCCGGCCTATCCCAAACGCTTCGAGCAGGGGCTGATCCCGATCTGGCGTGACGGTACCAGCGGCCTCTTTCGCGTCGACCATCGGGTTCCGGCGCCGATCGTCCGCCGCGGCGAGCTGCCGGCGCCGCGCTGGGAGCGCGAGATCATCCTCAACGACGGTCGCCAGCCCGCGTCGAACGCGACGCAGGCGGCGAACGGCAACTAGCCGCCGCGTCTAAACGGCATCAGTTCGCCCAGATATTCCTGTTCCTGCGCCACCGCCGCCTGCTCGCGTTCGACGAATTCCGCCACCGCGCGGCGGAAGCCCGGATCGGGGATATAATGCGCCGACCAGGTGGTGACCGGCGCATAGCCTCGCGCCAATTTATGCTCGCCCTGCGCCCCGGCCTCGACCCGCGCCAGTCCGCGCGCGATGGCCGCCTCGATCGCCTGATAATAGCAAAGCTCGAAATGGAGGAAGGGCACGTCTTGACTGCAACCCCAATAGCGGCCGAAAAGCGCGTCGGCGCCGATAAGATTGAGCGCGCCCGCGATCGGCACCCCATCGTGCTCGGCGAGCATCAGCAGCAGCCGATCGCCCATCGCCGCGCCCAGCATCGAGAAGAAGCTCCGGGTCAGATAAGGCCGGCCCCATTTGCGCGATCCGGTGTCCTGGTAGAAATGCCAGAAGGCGTCCCAATGGGTTTCGTCGATTTCCGCGCCGGTCAAATGGCGCACCGTCAGCCCTTGCAGCGCCGCGGCGCGCTCCTTGCGAATCGCCTTGCGCTTCCGGCTTGAAAGCGCGGCTAGAAAATCGTCGAAGCTCGCATAGCCGTCATTCTGCCAGTGAAACTGGGTGCCGCTGCGCATCACCCAGCCCGCCGCTTCGAAGGCCGCGCGCTGATTCTCTTCGAGGAAGGTGACATGCGCCGAGGACAGGCCGTTCTGGTCGGTCACCGCCTCGATCGCGGCGATCAGCGCGGGCGCCATTTCGGGATCGCGCAGCAGCAGCCGGGGCCCGGGCACCGGGGTGAACGGCACCGCCACTTGGAGCTTGGGATAATATTCCCCGCCGGCGCGCTCCCAGGCATCGGCCCAGCCATGGTCGAACACATATTCGCCTTGGCTGTGGCTCTTGGCATAGGCCGGAGCGATGGCCGCAGGCGTTCCGTCGGCGCCGTCGATCACGATCGGCAGCGGCTGCCATCCGCTCCGGGCGTCCACCGATCCGGACTCTTCCAGCGCCGACAGAAAGGCGTGGCTGACGAAAGGGTTGGCAGTTCCTGCACAGGCGTCCCATGCGGCCGCCGGTATCGAGGCGACGCCGTGGGCGATGCGGGCGGTGACGGGCGAAGCGGGCACCTGCGCTAGGTAGGGCTGCCCCGCGCCACGACAATGGCAGCGGGGGTTATAGCGCCGATTCCGCGTTCAGCGCATCGTACAGCGCCACCAGCCGATCGACTTCCTCGATCACTTTCTGCTGTTCGCACAGCCAGCGCGCGGTCGCGTCGGTAGTCGGCTGACCCTCGCGGCCGTCGTGAAAGGTCGCGCCTTTCTCGATCAGCCAGATCATGTCGCGCGCGCGGGTGCGCTGCAGGCGTAGGTGCGTCATCCATTGTTCGACGATATTCGACGGGATCATTCGGTCCATATGGCCCTCCATGATCCATGATATAGGAAGCCGTGGCCGCGGTGACAGCGGCGCTATCTAGCCATCCTTCGCCGGCGGCCATTCGCGGACGCGCAAGTCGCGCACTGGATAGGGGATTTCAATCCCGGCCTCCTGGAACAGCAGCCACAGCCGGTTGAGCACGTCGCTGCGGACGTTTCCGACGCCGCTCTCGGGATCGCTGATCCAGGCGAGGATCTCATGCTCGACCCCATTCTCGCCGAACGCCATCAGCCAGACGTTGGGCTTGGGATTGTCGAGCACGCGGGGACTATCGGCAGCGGCCTGTGCCATCAGCGCCTGCGCCTTCGCCAGATCGCAGCCATAGGCCACGCGCACCGGGATGCGGACCCGGACGTTGCGATCGGTGTAGGACCAGTTCTCCACTTCCTGCGTCATCAGATTCTCGTTGGGAATCAGATGCTCCTTGCCGTCGCGGGTGATGACCGAGACCGCGCGCACGCCGATCTTGTTCACCCAGCCGAAACTGTCGCCCACCACGATCACGTCGCCAGGCTTGATCGACCGATCCATCAGCAGGATGATCCCGGCGATCAGATTGCCGATCGTCTTCTGCATGCCGAAGCCCACCGCCAGCCCGAACGCGCCCGAGAAGACCGCAAAGGCGGTGAGATCGACCTGGAGCAGATCGACGCCGATGAAGAAGGCCAGCAGGATCACCGCGATGCTGGCGAGCTTCTGGAACAGCAGCCGCTGGGTCGCGTCGAACCCGCGCGCCGTCGCAATCGTGTGCGACAGCAAGCGGTTCGCCAGCCGCACCGCCGCGAACAGAAGCAGCACGGTGATCCCGAAGGTGATCGCCGACAGCAGCGTCAGCCGCCGCTTGCCGACCTGGAAGCCGACCCGGTCGAGGATCGTCTCGACTACCGCGAACCCGCCGATCGAGCTGGAGAGGATCGCCGTGAAGGCGATTGCCGCGAGGCTCCATGCGGCCCAGCGCGGAATGCTGAGCCCGCGCAGCACCGACACGGCGAGCATTGCCACCGCCGCGCCCTCGGCCACGCCGATCCCCAGCGCCGCGAGCGGCGGCCAGGGCCATGCGGCGGCGATGATCGCGAGCAGGATCGCGGCAATGCCATGCTGCAGGATCAGCCGCATCCGCGGGCCGAGGCCCTGGGGGCCGCCGTTGAACTTCTCCTCCCACAGGTCGGAGATGCGACTGCCCAGGTGACGCCCAGCCAGCCAGCCGATTGCCAGCGCGGCGATCACCAGCCCGCCGGCGATGGCCGCCTCCGTCAGCTCGGGTGGGGTGGGCAGATCACGCCCCGCCAGCCAGATGCGAAGCGGCTCCATCAGCCGCGCACCGTGGCGAACCGCGCCAGGCCGGCATCGAGATCGGCGATCAGATCGTCGGGATCCTCGAGCCCGATCTGCAGCCGGACCAGCGGCCCCTCGGCCCGCCATTTGGTCGCAGTGCGGTAATGCGCGGGATCGACCGGGATCGCCAAGCTTTCGAAGCCGCCCCAGCTATAGCCGATCCCGAAATGCGCGAGCCCGTCGATCAGCGCCGACCGTGCCGCGTCCGTGCCGCCGTTCAGCACGAAGGAGAAGAGTCCGGACGCGCCCTTGAAGTCGCGCAGGAACAGCGCGTGCCCAGGGCAATCCGGGAGTGCCGGGTGAAGCACGCGCGCCACTTCCGGCCGGGTCTTGAGCCACATCGCGATCCGGAGCGCCGCCTCGCCATGCTGGCGCAGCCGAACCGCCATCGTCCGCAGCCCGCGCGATCCCAGCCAGGCATCGTCGGGGCTCGCGGTCTGGCCGAGCTGGTAGGTGGCATTGCGCAGCCGGTCATAGTGACCCTGCGCCGCGGTGACCGAGCCGAGCATCACGTCGGAGTGGCCAACGACATATTTGGTGCAGGCTAGGATCGAATAATCCACGCCCATCCCGATCACCGGCAGCAGCAGCGGGGTTGCCCAGGTGTTGTCGAGCATCGTGGTGATGCCGCGTTCCTTCGCTACCGCGACGATCGCCGGCACGTCCTGCACTTCGAAGGTCAGGCTGCCTGGGCTCTCCATGAAGATCGCGCGAGTGCGTTCGGTGCAGAGCGCGGCGATGCCCGCGCCGATCAACGGATCGTAGAAGGTCGTGTGGATGCCGAGCCGCTTGAGCATCCCGTTCGCGAGATTGCGGGTCGGATCATAGGCGCTGTCGGGAATCAGCAGTTCGTCGCCCGGCGAAAGCACCGCGAGCAACGCCGAAGCCACCGCGGCGACCCCCGACGGATAGAGCAGGGTCGCCTCCGCGCCGGGCTCGAGCTCGGTCAGCGCATCTGCCAGCGACCATTGCGTCGGCGTGCCGCGCCGGCCGTAGAACAAGCGGTGATGGGTGTCGGCGCCGCCGCCTGCGCGCAGATCCGCCACGCTATCGTAGAGCACTGTCGAGGCGCGCCATACCGGCGGGCTGACGATGCCCTGGGTCCATTCGGGGCGGCGGCCGGCCTCGACGACCTTGGTCGCGTCCTTCTTGTCGCTCATGCCGGTCCCATTGCTTTCGGTGCGCTCGGGTCCGCGCCCCATTCGGACCAGCTGCCGTCGTAGAGCGCGGCGTCGTGGCCGAGCAGGTGCGCCGCGAAGACGATCACCGCGGCGGTGATCCCCGATCCGCAGGTCGCCGCCAGAGGCTTGGCCGGATCGATCCCGGCGTCGGCGAAGATGCGGGCGATCTCGTCCGGCTGCTTCCACGTGCCGTCGGCTTCGAAGAACAGGCCGTAGGGGATGTTGCGGGCGCCCGGGATATGCCCCGATCCGCAGCTTGGCCGAGGATCGGGCTCGTCGCCGGTGAAGCGCGCCGCCGAGCGGGCGTCGGCGACCTGTTCGGCGCCGCTCTCCAGATTGGCCCGCATCTCCGCCAACGTGCGCACCTGGCCGCGCGCAGGGCCGGGGGTGAAGTCGCTCACCGAGACAGGGGTGAAGCCCGATTGCATCGCGCGTTGCTCGGCGCGCCATTTGTCGATGCCGCCGTCGAGCAGGCTGGCGTCCACGCCGAACATGCGCAGCACCCACCAGGCCCGGCACGACGTGTGGTGCGGCCCACCGTCGTACAGCACGATGCGGGTGTCCGCCGTTACCCCCAGCTCGCGCATCCGCGCCGCAAAGGCGTCCCGGGTCGGCAGCATCGAGGGCAGCGGGCTGGCCGTATCGACCAGCGTATCGAGATCGAGAAAGCGCGCGCCCGGGATATGCGCGGCCTCATATTCGGCGCGCGGATCGCGCGTCGGGCTTCCCGGCAGCGTCGACGTATAGCTGGCGTCGAGCAGCAGCAGGTCGGGCGCGGCGAGCGCGTCGGCCAGCCATTCGGTCGTGACAAGGCTTTCCATGGTCATGGCTTTAGGAGGGGCGGGGAGTGGCGTCGAGCCCGCGCGCATCCTACATGGCGGGGATGGAAGCCAAGCATCTCGGCCAGCAATCGACGCTGCCCACTTCGCCAGACGCGGCGGAGCTCGATTATGTCGCCAATCCGCGCCCCGGCACGCGCTATCTGGTGCGCTTCGCGGTGCCCGAATTCACCTCGCTCTGTCCGATCACCGGTCAGCCCGATTTCGCGCATCTGGTGATCGATTATGTGCCGGGCGCGACGATCGTCGAATCCAAGTCGCTCAAGCTTTTCCTCGGCGCGTTCCGCAACCATGGCGCCTTCCACGAGGATTGCACCGTCGGCATCGGCGCGCGGCTGTTCGATGAGATGAAGCCCGAATGGCTGCGAATCGGTGGCTATTGGTATCCGCGCGGCGGTATCCCGATCGACGTCTTCTGGCAGTCCGGCGAGCCCCCCGCGGGCGTCTGGATTCCCACGCAGGACGTGCCCGGCTACCGCGGCCGAGGCTGAACCTCAGATTTACGGCACGCTTCATCGCAACTGTGCATGTTGCATTGCAGCAAAGAAGCAACCATATTGAATTGTGAGAGTTGGGAGACAGGATCGAGTCGATACGTGACTCTTTTTGTTTGCGGTAGCGAAGGAACCGGGATGGCACAGGCGACGATCAATCCGGATATCACGCACATCGCGCTGCTCGGCAATTTCCTGCCCCGCAAGTGCGGCATCGCAACCTATACCACCGACACGTACAGCGCGCTCAAGCAGCGCTATCCGGCCGTCCAGGTCGACGTCTACGCCATGGACGATCATCCCGGCCGCTACGCCTATCCCGCCGAAGTCACCCGCGCGATCCCGCAGGACGATCGCTCGGCCTATGTCGACGCGGCGCGTGCGATCGAGGCGAGCGGCGCGCAGGCGATGTGGGTCCAGCATGAATATGGCATCTATGGCGGCCCGGCCGGCGAATTCCTGATCGCGCTGCTCGATCGGCTGTCGATCCCGGTTATCACCACGCTCCACACCGTGCTCGAAAAGCCCAGCGCCGACGAGCGCCGGGTGATGGACGCATTGCTGCGCCGCTCGGCGCGCGTGATCGTAATGGCCGAGCGCGGCCGCGACATCCTCAAGCGCGTCCATGGCGCCGATAGCCGCAAGGTTGCGATGATCCCGCACGGCGTGCCTGATCGCGCCTTCGCCGATCCGGACGACTTCAAGACGGCGTTCGGCTGGGAAGGGCGTGACGTCGTGCTGACTTTCGGCCTGCTCGCGCCGAACAAGGGGATCGAGACGATTATCTCGGCTATGCCGAGCGTCGTCGCCGCACACCCGGAAGCGCTTTATGTCGTGCTCGGCGCGACGCATCCCAATCTCGTCGCGCACGAGGGCGAACTTTATCGCGATCGCCTGAAGGCGCTGGCGGCCGAAAAGGGCGTGGCCGACCATGTCCGTTTCGTCGATGCCTTCGTCGAGTATGACGAGCTGATCGACTACCTGCAGGGTGCCGACATCTACGCGACCCCCTACACCAATCCCGCCCAGATCACCTCCGGCACGCTGTCTTACGCCGTGGGCGTCGGCAAGGCAGTTATTTCCACGCCTTATGTCCATGCGACCGAAATCCTGGCCGACGACCATGGCGTGATCGTCGATTTCGGCGACGTCGCGGCGTTCGCGCGCGAGATCGAGCGGCTTCTTTCCGACAAGGCGGCGCGCCTTGCCCTTTCCCGGCGTGCCTATGCCCGTGGCCGCACCATGACCTGGCCGCGGCTGGTGGAGAACGCAATGTCCGAACTGCAGACGATGGTGGCTGCCAAGCCGCGTCGATTTTCCAAGGCGAATATCCAGCTGACTCCGCTCAAGCCCGATCTCGCCGCGGTCGAGCGGATGAGCGATGCCACCGGCATGCTCCAGCATTCGATCTATTCGGTGCCCGATCGCCGCCACGGCTATTGCATCGACGACAATGCCCGTGCGCTGATCCTGATGTCGAAGATGGATGATGTCGACGAGGTCGTTCGCGACAAGTGGACGAGCGTCTACGCCTCGTTCGTCCAATATGCCTGGAATGCCGACGCGCGGCGCTTCCGCAACTTCATGAACTTCGATCGCACCTGGTGCGAGGATGTCGGCTCCGAGGATTCGAATGGCCGCGCGATCTGGGCGCTGGGCGTCACCGCGCGCGATGCCCGCGCGCAGAAGCACCGCGACTGGGCGTCGATGATGTTCGATACCACCGCTTCCATCGCGCTCGAACTGGGCAGCCCGCGCGCGCATGCCTTCGCGATGCTCGGTGCCGCGGCGATGATCGAGGCGCATCCGGGCCACGAATTGTCGCGGACGATCCTCACCCGCTTCGGCGAGGAGCTGATCGCCTTGCTCGATGCCGCCCGCCGCCCCGAATGGCAGTGGTTCGAGATCGTCCTGGCCTATGACAATGCCCGCTTGCCCGAGGCGCTGCTGCGCGCGGGCAAGGCGCTGGGCCGCGCCGACTTTATCGAGGTCGGCCTGTCGACGCTCGACTGGATCGTCGGCCGCCAGACCTCGCCCGAGGGCCGCTTCCGCGCGGTCGGCAGCGAGAGCTTCGGTCGGCCTTATGCAGAGCCGCTCCAGTTCGATCAGCAGCCGCTGGAAGCGCAGGCGACGGTCGATGCTTGCGTCGCCGCGTACGAGGCGACCGGCGACGATCGCTGGACCGAGGAAGCGCTGAAAGCATATCGCTGGTATCTGGGCGCGAACGACCTCGATCTGCCGCTGGCGACGGCGCAGGATGGCGGCTGTTTCGACGGCCTGATGCCCAGCGGGCTCAACCGGAATCAGGGCGCGGAGTCGATTCTGGCACTCCAACTCGCCAATTGTGCGATTTCCGCTCTTTCAAAGCCCGTCGAAAAAGTGTCAACAAACCGCCGAGCTGCTGTCGCGTAGTCCTTCGCGCTGCGCGAAGAGAGGGTTTGGGGGCGAATGCAGGACTTGTTCATCCACTCGCTGCGGCTTCGTGCCGATCCGTCGCGCGTGGTGGTTCGCCCGTTCCATATCGCCTGGGCGTCGAACGGACAGGCGCCGAGCCGTACCGAGCGGATCGTCGCCGAGGTGCTGGCCATGTCGCCCGGCGCGGCGCGCGCGCAGCTCGAGATCGTGCTGAAGGATTTCGAGGCGCGGCACTGGCAGACGCGCCGCGTCTTCATGACTCGCTACGACGAGATCGAGGCGATGCTCAAGCTCGACGGCAGCGAGATTGGCGACGAGAAGCGCCAATTGCTGGGGGCCTATTTCTGCCACGAATATAGCTATGCCGCCGCCGCGCTGATGAACCCGAGCGCGGTTCCGCATTACGACCAATCGGGCATGCCGCCGGGATCGCTGCGCATGCTGATGTCGCTTCGCGCAGTGGGCGAGGGGCATATATCGTCGGTGTCGTTCCGCGAAGGCATCATCACCGATCGCAACGAGCTGACGCTTGCCCCCGAGCCGCCCTTCGCCACCGCCGCCGATGCGCGCGAGGCGGACGAGGAGCATATGCCCGAGGGGCCGGTGACGGTCTATCGCCACCGCGACTCGACGCTGTCGGGTACCGTCATCTTCCCGATCACCAAGGCACAGTCCAACGGCCTCGAGGATCTGCGCATCTGCCATTTCCGCCACGACGATGGCAGCGAGGAATGGATCGGCACCTATACCGCCTATAACGGATCGGTGATCCAGTCCGAGCTGCTGCGCACCCGCGACTGGCGCAGCTTCGATCTAGTGCCGATGACCGGCAGCGCGGCGCGCAACAAGGGCATGGCGCTGTTTCCGCGCAAAGTCGGCGGGCGCTACATGATGCTCGGCCGGCAGGATGGCGAGAATATCTTCCTTCACGCGTCCGACGACATCACCCATTGGGAGGGCGGCGAGGTCCTCCTCAAGCCGACCTTCCCCTGGGAGCTCGTGCAGATGGGCAATTGCGGCCCTCCGATCGAACTCGACGAGGGCTGGCTGGTGCTCACCCACGGCGTCGGCGCGATGCGCAAATATTCGATCGGCGCGGCGCTGCTCGACAAGGACGATCCGTCGAAGGTGCTCGGCCGCACCTCGGAGGCGCTGCTGATGGCCGCGGACCAGGACCGCGAGGGCTATGTTCCCAACGTCGTCTATACCTGCGGCGCGATCCGCCATGGCGATTCGCTGTTCATCCCCTACGGCGTGGCCGACAGTTCGGTGGCCTTTGCCTTCGTGCCGATCAGCACGCTGCTGGCGCGGATGGCCTGAGGACGGGCGTTCCGGCGCAACAGGCGAGAGGCCGACTGACCACCTTACAACCGTCATCCCGGCGAAGGCCGGGATCCAGGATCACTCTGTCCGACGGCCCTGCTTGGCCCTGGATCCCGGCCTTCGCCGGGATGACGACATTGGGCGTCAACGGAAGTTGGCGGGGCTCTCGATCTCGGGCTCGTCCGTCACCGGCGCCGGTGCCGAGCGGACCATCGCGCGGGTCAGCTTGTAGAGCAACGCCACCATCCCGAAGAACAGCAAGGGCGCGATCCACAGCGCGATGCCCTCGAAGCCCTCGCCGACCAGCGCCAGCGGCGCGTCGTTGGGCGGAATCGGCGAGTTGCGGTTTGCCCAGGCGAGGATGCCGGCGAAGGTCACCCCGAACAGGCTCTCGCCCACGATCAGCCCGGTCGCGGCGAGCACGCCCATCCGCTGGGCGAAATCGGGGCTTCTGGTCCGTTTGGCCCAACGTTCGTAGAAATGGCCGATCAGCGCGCCGAGCGGGATGAGCAGGGTCAGCGCCATCGGCAGATAGATGCCCATGCCCACCGCCAGCGGCGGCAGCCGCATCTTGCCCGCGCGCAGCAGCGCTTCGTCGATGGCGATCACGACCGCGCCGATGCCCGCGCCGAGCGCGATGAGGTTCCAGTTGAGATCACCGCCGAGCACGCCCTTGGCGATCGACGAGATCAACGCCGCCTGCGGGGCGGAGAGGGCGTTGGGGCCGGCGCCCGGCATGCCGACGAAGCCGAGCGTGTTCTTGAGCAAGTCGAGCACCAGCGGGATCACCAGGCTGCCGAAGCAGACCCCCATGATCAGCGCGACCTGCTGCTTCCACGGCGTCGCGCCGACCAACTGCCCGGTCTTGAGGTCCTGGAGATTGTCGTTCGAGATCGTCGCGATCGAGAAGATGATCGCGGTGGTGAAAAGCGCATAGGCGATCAGCGCGTTGGTCTGCACAGGGTCCGCGCTGTTGCCGAAGATCGCGACCAGCAGCAGCGATGCGCCGAGCACTGCGAGGATGCCCACGCCCGAGACCGGTGAATTGGACGCGCCGATCAGCCCGGCCATATAGCCGCAGATCGCCGCGATCAGGATGCCGACGACGAAGATATAGGCCAGCGTCCCGCCGATCACCGCGAGCGGATAGTCGTGCACCGGACCGCCGGCGGAGAAGCTCCACAGCAGCCAGGCGATCGGGATCATTACCAGCAGCGCGACGCCGGCGACGATGCCGATCGGCAGATCGCGCTCGGTCAAATCGAGCACCGATCCCGACGCGCGCGCCTTCGACGACGCCATTGCCGAGCGTAGCCCGGTGACGATCGGCCCGATGATCCGCAGTAGCGACCAGAGCGCGGCGACGCCGATTGCCCCCGCGCCGACGAAGCGCACTTCGCCGCGAAACGCCCCGCCGACCACGGCATCGACCGTGTCGACGAACGGATCGCCCGCGGTGAACCAGGGCACCAGCACCCCCCAGGCGATCAGCATGCCGAGGAACATCGCCGCGCCGACCGACAGCCCGACGAGATGGCCGACGCCGATCAGCAGCATCGAG
The DNA here is from genome assembly GCF_026167525.1 of Sphingomonas sp. M1-B02. Classification (NCBI taxonomy): domain Bacteria; kingdom Pseudomonadati; phylum Pseudomonadota; class Alphaproteobacteria; order Sphingomonadales; family Sphingomonadaceae; genus Sphingomonas; species Sphingomonas sp. M1-B02. The sequence continues at coordinate 2,945,881 of NZ_CP110679.1, forward strand.
TAACTGGTCGAGACGCCGGTGGCGCTGGCGCCGACCTGAAAATTCTTTGCCGCCTCGCCCGCGACCAGCTTCATCGACGCGAGCAGGCCATAGCCCGCCGAGATCAATGCGCCGACGATGATGACGCGCAGCCCGCGCGCATTCTCGACATCCCCCGCGGCCGAATTGCTGCCGACCTTGAGCACTTCGGCGGCGGCGACGCCCTCCGGATAGGGCAGGGTCGAGCCGGTGACGAGCGCGCGGCGCAGCGGCACCGAGAACATCACCCCCAGCACCCCGCCCGAGACGCAGACCGCGACGGTCGTCCAATAAGGAAAGCCGCTCCACCAACCGATCATGATGAGCCCGGGCAGCACGAACACGATCGCCGCCAGCGTCCCCGCGGCCGAGGCGATCGTCTGGACGATGTTATTCTCGAGGATGTTCGAATTGCGGAAGAAGCGCAGGATCGCCATCGACACCACCGCCGCCGGGATCGACGTCGCGAAGGTGAGCCCGACCTTGAGGCCTGCGTACACGTTGGCCGCGGTGAACAGGACGGTGATCAGTCCGCCGAGGATGATGCCACGGAGCGTGAGTTCGAGCGGCGTGCGGCCGGCTGCGGTGGCCATCAGGTGGGGGCTCCGGGGGTTAGGAGGGGGTGTAGTTGCGGGGCTTGGGCAAATTGGGGCCGGGGCCTGGCCGCGTAGGACGCGTTTCAGCGGATCGGATCAGGCACTTCCCCATCAGGGGAGCGTGGCACCGGAAATCCTACATTGGTAGCGAATTTTGAGTTGGTGGGAGCGGCCAGCCCTTGAGATAGGTATGGCATTACTGAGAATTGCTGTCACGAGGCGCGGCTACCATCGGATAATCGGTTGAGCCGCTGCTGCATCAGTCGATCGAATTCGATGCGATTGCTTTTGTACGCTGCCCATACGCCGCGGGCGCGATCCATTCCGGGTTCCTTACCAAAGAGGGTGATGGCTCCCGTCACAAGATCTGCCCGTTCTGGCTTCACGATGGCAGGGTCGCTTGCATACATCCAAGATTGGAAGAACATCATCGGCGTATGAAGTTTATCGAAGCACATGCGATAATCCTCGGCCGCCTGGAAAATCGCTAGCCTAACAACTTCTGTGGACAGAAAAACATGATCAGTTGGATCTTTATCTCCATGCTTTGACTGATTGTAACCTTTTTTTAACTGTCCAAACCAGGACCTCTTTTGAACGGTATCCTTTGTATCATTGATAATTTGACTAAGCGTCTTATCTCCCCGGTGTGACGCAATATCATTACAAAGATCGATTGCGGCCCAAGCTATCAGATTCGCTGTCACAAGCGAACCGCCGCTCCAGAACAAGTCGATCGCAGTTTCAATTTCCTGTCGAATGACTTCTTCGCGGGAGAGGTGGAAACACCCATGATCTGTCATGCCAGTGGCCCTCGATTTGCGGCAACTTAAACTATTGTCGCTGTGATTATCCGCGGCTACGCCTGACCGTACTCACCCCCTGAACAACCCCCCCAGCACCCCCCGCACCAGCTTCGCCCCCAGGCTGCTAGACCGCCGCCCGCGCCCGCCGAACATCTCGCGGCCGATCTCGTTGGCGACCTGCCGGCCGACCGAGGTGGCCGCGGCACGCCCCGCAGACTCCGCCATCTTGCCCCAGGGCGAGGTTGCCTGTGCCCGTTCGGTGGCCAAGCGGGTGCGTTCGGCTTCCTTGGCGATGCGCGCGCGCTCCTTGGCGTGCGCGGCGGCGTCGCGGGCATAATCGTCCTGGGCTTCGGCTTCGGCGGCGGCGGCCAGCGCCTCGTCGGCCTTGGCGGCGAGCATTTCGTCGGCCGAGTGGCGGTCGATCAGCACGTCATATTTGGCGCCGATCGCGTCGGTCTCGATCAGCAGCGCGCGTTCCTCCGCGGCGAGCGGGCCGACGCGCGAGCGGGGGGCGCGGATCAGCGTGCGCTGGACGGGGGAAGGGGAGCCGTCGGGCTGGAGCAGCGAGACCAAGGCCTCACCAACCTTGAGCTCGGTAATCGCCTCGGCGACATCGACGTCCGGATTGGGGCGGAAGGTCTCGGCGGCGGAGCGGACGGCTTTCTGGTCCTTGGGGGTGAAGGCGCGCAGCGCGTGCTGGACGCGGTTGCCGAGCTGGCCGGCGACATCCTCGGGAATGTCGATCGGGTTTTGCGTGACGAAATAGACGCCGACGCCTTTCGATCGGATCAGCCGGACGACCTGCTCGATCTTGTCGAGCAGCGCCTTGGGCGCATCGTCGAACAGCAGATGCGCCTCGTCGAAGAAGAAGACGAGCACCGGTTTCTCGGGGTCGCCGACTTCGGGCAGCGTCTCGAACAGTTCCGACAGCATCCACAGCAGAAAGCTGGCGTAGAGGCGTGGGCTTGCCATCAACTTGTCGGCGGCGAGGATGTTGACCACGCCGCGGCCATTCTCGTCCACGCGGATGAACTCGGCGATGTCGAGCGCGGGCTCGCCGAAGAAATGGTTGCCGCCCTGGGTGCGCAGCTGGAGCAGTTGGCGCTGGATCGTGCCGACGCTGGCCTTGGTGATGTTGCCGAATTGGGTGGAGAGCTCGCCTGCCCGCTCGGCGCAATGCGCGAGCATCGCCTGGAGATCGTCGAGGTCGAGAAGGAGAAGCCCTTCTTTGTCGGCGACGTGGAAGGCGATGGTTAGCACGCCTTCCTGCGTCTCGTTGAGCCCCATCAGCCGCGCGAGCAGCAGCGGGCCCATCTCGGAGATCGTCGCACGGATCGGATGGCCCTGCTCGCCGAACAGGTCCCACAGCTGGACCGGCGATTCGCCATAGTGCCAGCCGGAATCCCCAATCTCCTGTGCCCGCGCGGCGAAGATCGCATGCGTCTTGGACGTCGGCGATCCGGCCATGCCGATCCCGCCGAGATCGCCTTTCACGTCCGAGAGAAAGACTGGAACGCCCGCGGCGGAGAAGCCTTCTGCCAGGCCCTGCAGCGTCACGGTCTTGCCGGTGCCGGTGGCGCCGGCGATCAGCCCGTGGCGGTTGGCGCGGCGCAGGATGAGTTCCTGCGGCAGCGTGCCCGCGGCTCCCGCGCCAATGAAAATGCCCGTCTCTCCCGTCATCGCGCGCTCCCTGCTGGAAGCTTGCGATAAAGGAGAAACGGGCATTGGTCAGCCCTTGGAAGCCAAGTCAGTCGCCGATTTCGACCGGCACGAACACGCCGCCGGCACGACGCTGGACATAGAGCAGCACCTGGCTGCGTCCGGCGGCCTTCGCCTCTGCGACCATACGGCCAAGATCCGCCGGGGTCGTGACCGGCGTGCGATTGATCGATGCGATCACGTCGCCGCGGCGCAGGCCCTTTCCGGCTGCGTCGCTGCCCGGATCGACCTGGAGCACGACCACGCCCTTCGTGGTCGGATCGACGCCGATGCTGCGGGCAATCTGCGCGGTGAGGGGGGTGACCGCGACGCCGAGCGAAGCCGCACCGGGGCCCTGGCTCCCGCTCGGGCCGGGGCCGGTCGCGTCATCCTCGGGATCGAACTGGGCGAGCTGCTCCTCGGGCGGGCGGGTGCCCATCACGATCGTCACCGTCTGGCGCTTGCCGTCGCGGATCAGCTCTACAGGCACGCGCGCGCCCGGTGCCAGATTGGCCGAGAGATATGACAGCGTCTGGTCGGGCGTGACTTCCTTGCCGCCCAGCGCGACGATGACGTCACCCTGACGGATGCCCGCCTTGGCAGCAGGTTCGCCCGGCTCGACGCTGCGGATCAACTCGCCGCGGCCCTTGGGCACGCCGAGCGCCTCGGCGATATCCTCGGTTATTGGCTGGGGGCCGACGCCCAGATAGCCGCGCTGCAGCGCCTTGCCGGTCATCAGCGTATCGATGACGGGCTTGGCCTGCTCGGCGGGAATCGCAAAGCCGATGCCGACATTGCCGCCGGTGGGCGACAGGATCTGCGAATTGATGCCGATCACGTTGCCGGCCAGATCGAACATCGGGCCGCCCGAATTGCCGCGATTGATCGAGGCGTCGGTCTGGAGGAAGCGGTCATAGGCGCCGCCTTGGCCGGTCACGCGATGCGTCGCCGAGACGATGCCCGCGGTCACCGAGCCGCCGAGCCCGAACGGATTGCCGATCGCCACGACCCAGTCGCCGACGCGAGTCTGCCGCGAATCGCCGAAGCGCACGAAGGGCAGGTTGGTCCCCTCGATCTTGAGCACCGCCAGATCGGACGGCACGTCGCGGCCGATCAGCTTGGCCTTATATTCCTTGCGATCGGCGAGGGTCACGGTGATCGATTCGACCACTGCGCCGCGCTGCCCGGCCGAAATGACGTGATTGTTGGTCACGACATAGCCGTCGGCCGAGATGATGAAGCCCGAGCCGAGCGATTCGGCCCGCTGGGTGGAAGGGCGTCCGCCCTGCTGCTGCCCGAACATCTCGAACGGCGTGCCCGCGAGCGGATTGGCATTCACCTGGACGCGCTGGGTGGTCGAGATGTTGACCACTGCGGGCTGCAGCTTCGAGACCATGTCGGCGAAGCTCATCGGCGCGCCGGGGCGCGGCACGCTTGCCTGGATGGCGCCCGGCTCGTTCTGCGCGGTCTGCGCGCCGGCGGGCATGTTGAGGGTCATGGCGGTGGCAGCGCCGCCAAGGGCAATGGCAGTGGTAAGAGCGTAAACGTAACGCACGGGTGCGAATCCTCTCAAAGGATGAAGTAGCGATCGAACAGGGTAATTGCGCCGGCTTGCTGAACCGCAATTGAATATGAACGAAGTGAAAGCGTCATCGTTGCCCCATGAATTCGCGCAAATAGCTGTTTTCGGGGGAAAGGATGATCGAGGTCTGACCCTTTCCTTCGCCCTGGGCGAGGAAGGTCGTCCGATAGGACTGCATGGCCCGATAGAAATCGTAGAAAGCCGGATCCTTGTTGAACGCCTGGGCATAGACTTGCGCGGCCTGCGCGGACGCAGTCGCGCGGATGATCTGCGCTTCCTTCAGCCCCTGGGCGCGGATCGTCGCGGCTTCCTGGCGGCGCGCGGTGGCCATCCGGTCGAGTGCGCTGGTCAGCGGTGAGCCGGTTGGCAGCTCGGTCTGTTTGATCCGCACGTCAACGATCTCGACGCCATATTGGCTGGCGAGCTTCTGCAGCGCGGCCTGGATATTCTCCATCACCTGGCCGCGTTCCGGGCTCAGCAGGATCGCCGAGGGACGGCGGCCCAGTTCGTTGCGCAGCGACGAGCCGAACAGGGGCTGGAGCTGATCGCGGACGCGCTCTTCGGAGCCGACGGTCACGACCATCCGCAGCGGATCGACGACCCGGAAGCGGGCATAGGCGTCGATCTCGAGCCGAAGCTGGTCGGTCGAGAGGACCGGCTGGTTGGGCAGGTCGATGTCGAGCACGCGCTTGTCGACCCAGACGATCCGATCGACGAAGGGAATGCGCAGGATCGGGCCCGCCTGCGTGCGGCCATATTGCTCGCCGGTCTGATAGGCGTTGACCGTCGCATAGGGCTTTTCGAGCCGCAGGATCACGGCCTGCTTGGTCTCGGGCACGATCGCGACCGTGCTGAGCAAGACGAACAGCAGGAAGACGGCGAGGACCGCGAGGACGATCGGGTTGCGGAGCTGTTCGCGGATCATTGCGTGGCTCCTCCCTGCGTACGGGGCTGGGCGGGAGCCGTCGGCGCCGGGCTGGGCGCAGCAGCCGGTGCCGGTTCGGCACGGCGCTGCAATCCCGGGATCGGCAGATAGGGCGTGACGCCAGGCGCCTCGACGATGGTCTTGTCGGTCCGCGCGAGCACGGCCTCCATGGTCTCATAATAGAGACGGCGGCGGGTGACCTCGGGGGCGAGGCGATACTGCTCGTAGATCTTGTCGAACTCGGCGGCCTCGCCCTGCGCGGCGGCCAGCACCTGCTGGGCATAGGCGTTGGCGTTGTTCTTGTTGGCCTGCGCCTCCTGTTGCGCAGCGGTGACCTGCTTGAAGTCCTCGTCGACGGCCTGGGGTGCAGCGGCCTTCTGGATCGCGACGCCCTGGATGCGGATGCCTGAATTATATTGGTCGAGGATTTCCTGCATCGACGCCTGGACCTGGCCCTCCATCCGCGCGCGACCGTTGCCGATCGCTTCGTTGAGCGACGTGGTGGCGACGACGGCGCGCATCGCGCTCTCGGCCGTTGCGCGCACGGTGTCGGTCGGGCGTGCGATCTGGAAGACATAATCGGGTGCGCTGCGGATGTCCCAGCGCACCGAATAAGCGAGATCGACGATATTCTGGTCGCCGGTCAGCATCAGATTCTCGCCGCTCACCGGGAAATTCTCGGTGCGGATGTTCGCGACGTCGACTTTCTGGACCGACTGGAACGGGGCGGGGAGCGTCATCCGGAAGCCGGGCTCGAGCGTTCCGGCATAGCTGCCGAGCGTGGTCACGACGCCGCGCTCGCGTGGGCCGATCGGATGAATGCTGGTGAAGAGGATCCAGACCAGAAGCAGCGCCCCGACAAGGATCAGCCACAGCCGGTTGCCCGCCGGCAAGCCGGGGATTCCCCCGCCGCCGCCGCCGCTGCGGGCGCGTTTCAACAATTCGTCGAGCGTGGTCGCCGCGCCGGGGCGGGGCCGCCGGCCATCGGGCGGGAAGGACCAGGGATTGCGCGGGCCGCTGCCCCCGCCATCGCCGCCGCCGGAGCCGCCACCGCTTCCGCCGCCATTGCCCCAGGGGCTTTTCGGGGGTTCATTCTTGAAGATGCCGGCGAGTGAACGCCAGCCAATCAGCTTTGCCATAGGGTCCTTTATAAGCGCGAGTCTGCGGATTTACAGTGGCACGCGCCGATTGTGTCCCTATGTGCGCCGACAATGATCGATGCCGAACAACTAAAGGCCGCGCTCGCTCCTATCGCCGCCGGTCGCGCCACCGCCCGGGCCGAGGGGAATCGTGCCAGCATCCTGCTCGACGTAACCGGACTCGGCCAGGCCGCGCGCGACGAGATCGAAGGCGATGTCCGCGCCGCCGCTTCGCTGGTGCCCGGCGTCTCCGAGGTGCGCGTGCTGCTCACCAGCGAGCGGCGCGGGCGCCGGCTGATCGCCATCGCCAGCGGCAAGGGCGGGGTCGGCAAGTCGACCGTTGCCGCCAATCTCGCCATCGCCCTGGCGCGCCGCGGGCGGAAAGTAGGGCTGGTCGACGCCGACATCTATGGCCCCTCGCAGACCAAGCTGATGGCGGTCGAGGGCATCCGCCCGCAGGCGCGCGAGAAGACGCTGATCCCGGTCGAGACCAGGTTCGGCGTGCCCTTGCTCTCAATGGGCGGGCTGGTCGCCGAGGGGCAGGCGATCGCCTGGCGCGGATCGATGGCGGGGCAGGCGCTCGGCCAGCTGATCGACGGCGATTGGGGCGAGGCGGAGATACTGATCCTCGATCTGCCTCCGGGCACCGGCGATCTCCAGCTGACGATGGTCCAGAAGCACAAGCCCGCCGGCGCGATCATCGTCTCGACGCCGCAGGATCTGGCGTTGATCGACGCGGCGCGCGCAATCGACCTGTTCGGCAAGGTCGATGTGCCGGTGATCGGGCTGATCGAGAATATGTCGGGCTACGCCTGCCCGCATTGCGGCGAAATCTCGCATCCCTTCGGCAGCGGCGGGGCAGAGGCCGAAGGCGCGAAGATGGACATCCCCTTCCTGGGACGCATCCCGCTGCAGATGGCGATCCGCGAAGCGTCGGACGCGGGCGAGCCCCCCGCGGCGGGGAACGGCCCGGCGGCGGAAACGTTCGCCGCTCTGGCGGCGCGGCTGGATCAATGGCTCGTCGCGCACGGAGGCTGAAGCGATGCCGCTGACATGCGACGAAGATATCAAGGCGCTGCTCGAGGAGACCCGCACGATCGCACTGGTGGGCGCATCGGATCGCCCTGACCGGCCGAGCTATGGCGTGATGGCCGCGCTGCAGCGGCACGGCTACCGGGTCATCCCGGTCAACCCGCAGATCACCGGCGAGCATGTCCATGGCGAGTTCGTGTTTCGCGAGCTTGCCCAAATCGGCGAGCCGATCGACATGGTCGATATCTTCCGCCGCTCTGGGGCGGCAGGCGATGCGGTGGATGCCGCGATCGCCGCGGGCGCCAAATCGGTGTGGCTGCAGATCGGGGTGATCAACGAAGAAGCCGCCGCGCGCGCCGAGGCGGCGGGGCTCAAGGTGGTGATGGATCGCTGCCCGGCGATCGACATTCCGCGGCTAGGCGTCGCGCCGGTGCCTGCGCCAGAATAGGATCGCGCCGACGACGCACAGCCCGAACAGGAAGCCCTCGGTGCCCGCGGTGATCGTCTGGGCGACCGGGCCGAAGCTGGCCTCCCCCAGCATGCGCCCGATCGAGTCGAGCCGCAGCCGCGATTGATCGAACAAGGCGGCCACCGCGCTGAGGCTGCCGCCCATCAGCCGGCCACCGCCCAGGCAGGCGAGCACGCCGCCGGCGCCGCAGCCGACGCCCGCGCCGATCGCCGCGCGCCAGCCCGGCGCGTCGAGCCCGCCGCCCAGCCGCGCGCCTGCGGCAAGCGCTACCCCCAGGATCGCGCCCTCCAGCCCGCCGGTGATCTGGCTCGGCGCGCGGCCGAACAGCAGGTGCAGGCTGTCATTCCCCAGCATGTTGAACGCGCCGCCGACCACCAGCCCGCCCACGCCTGCGCCGAGCAGGCTGAACAGCCAGTCGCGCCGCGCGACGAGGCTTGCCGCGGCCATGCCGAAGCTCACCCCCAGCCCGCCGAGCAGCCCGACGATCAGGGTTAGCACGATCAGCACGAACAGGATCGAAAGCGCGCTGCCGTCGCTACCCACTGCTGCGAGGCCATAGATCACCCCGCCGACCGCGCCGGCGAAGGCGCCGCCCAGCGTGCCCGCGGTGGCCAGCTGCAAGGGGGTGGCCAGTTGCCGGGGCGGGGTCGTCGTAACCGGCGCCGGCGCGCGCGGGCTTACCTCGGCGATGAAGCGATAGCCGCGCTTGGGGACGGTCTCGATATAGAGCGGGTCGCTGTGCAGGTCGCCGAGCGCCTTGCGCAGGCTCTTGATGCACTGGGTCAGCGCCTCGTCGCCCACAGTCATGCCGCGCCACACCTCGTCGAAGAAGCGATCCTTGTCGACCAGCCCGCCGGCATTGCGCACGAGCAGCACGAGCGCGTCGAAATAGCGTGGGTTGACCGCCACGCGCTCGTCGCCGCGCCAGAGCTGCTTCTCGCGCTCGTCGAGCCGGAAGTCGCCGAAGCTATGGACCGGTCCTGCGCCCATGCTCATCCCCGCCGCGCGCAATAACCGAGCGCCTCGATCAGGCGATCGACGTCGGGCGCGTCCTGATAGAGGCCGAAGCCGATCCGCAGCACGTCGCCGCGCACGTCGGTGATGATCTCCTCTTCGGCCAGCATTGCCTGCCACGCCGCCGCCTTCGGGCTGCGCAGCGCCACGAAGCGGGCAGGGGAGCCGGGATTGACCAGCGCGGCCTCGATCGGCAGCTCGGCCAGCAGCTTCGCGCGGAGCCCGTCGACATGCGCGGAGATCGCCGCGGTCGTCAGGCCTTCGTGGCGCAGCATGTCGCGGACCGCGACGAAGCGGTAAATGCCCGAGGGATCGAAGGTCGAGCCCATGAAGCGCTGCGCGTCCGGGGCGTAACCGACGATGCCGGGCGGCAGCGAGAGGTCGTCGAACTCGGCATACCAGCCGGTGATTTCGGGCCGCGCGCCATAGCCGGGCGGGGCGTGGAGGAAGGCGGCGCCTTCGCCCGCCATCGCATATTTGTAGCCGCCGGCGAGATAGAAGGTCCGGTCGGCGATGGCCGACATATCGGTCTCGACGCTCATGAAGCCGTGATAGCCGTCGATCACCACCCACGGGCCCTCGGGGCTAGCGAGAGCGGCCAAAGCTTCGAGCCCCTCGAACACAAGCCCGGTGCCGAACTGGACATGGCTGGCGAAGATCAGGTCGTGCCCGCCCCGTTGCGCGGCCTCAAGCAGCTGCTCCATCGGCACGCGATCGACCGTGACGCTGCCCGCTTCTTCCCAGCGCAGGCTCTGGCGGCGGAAGCTGTGGAATTCGCCGTCGCTCGCCAGGATTTTCAGCGGTCGGCGGGGAAGCGCGGACACGATCCGCAGCAGCAGATCATGCGTGTTGGGCGCGAAGACGATCGTCGCCGGATCGGGCAGGCTGAGCTCGGCGGCGACATAGCGTTGCGCGGCGGGCCAGATCTCGCTCAGCACCCGATCCCATTTGCGATCGGCGAGGCGCACCGCATCCTGCCAGGCGGCAAGCTGGCCGACAAAGGAGGCGTCGGGCCAGAGATGGTGGCTGTGCGCGGCGAAATGGAGCCGCTCGGGCGCCGCCGCGAAGGCGCGCTGGAAGAGGTGCTTCCAGCTCATAATTGCGTCCGCAGCGACCACAATTCTGGAAAGGCGCGCTTGACCAACGTGGATTCGAGATAGGGCACGCCCGCGGTGCCGCCGGTTCCGCGCTTCATGCCGATGACGCGGCTGACGGTGAGGACATGCTTGTGCCGCCAGGTGGCGAGCGCATCGTCGATATCGACCAGTTTCTCGGCGAGCTGGTAGAGCTCCCACTGGCCGCTCGTGTCGCGATAGACGTTGGCCCAGGCGTCCTCGACCGCTTTGCTGGGCACATAGGGCTGGGCCCAGTCGCGTTGGAGCGCTTCTTGCGGAACGGCGAAGCCTGCGCGGGCGAGCGCGGCATTGGCTTCGTCCCACAGGCTCGGCTCCTTGCCCGCGGCATCGGTGAGCGGTCCGGGGACGCCGCCGCCGCGGACGCCCAGCATCGTCTCGACCGCGCGGAACTGGTCCGACTGGAAGCCCGAGCTGGTGCCGAGCACTTCGCGGAAGCGGGTATAGTCGCTGGGCGTCATCGTCGCGAGGACGTCCCAGCTGAGCGTCATCACCGCCTGGATCCGGCTGACCCGGGCGAGCGACTTATAGGCTTCGACCGGCTTGTCGGCCCGGACCAGCGCGATCGCGTGGCGCACCTCGGCGATCGTCTGCTTGAGCCAGAGCTCCTTGGTCTGGTGGATGACGATGAAGAGCAGTTCGTCGTCGCGATCCGAGATCGGGTGCTGGGCGCTCAGGAGCTGGTCGAGCCCGAGATAGCGGCCGTAGGTCATGGGCTCGGTCATGGCTTAGCTTCGCACTTTTCGCGTGTTTCGTGAAATTCCGTTGCGCGCCGTTGTTACTTCGTTGCGGCCGGTGCGCGCGCCGGTGCGTCGTCGAATCTTCAGGTTGAGAAAGAGCAGGGCCATGATCTCAGAGGAAATCCTATTTTACCAGCCCGGCGGCTCAATCCCGCAGCAGTTCGTTGATCCCGGTCTTGCTGCGCGTCTGCGCATCGACGGTCTTGACGATCACCGCGCAGTAGAGGCCCGGGCCGCCATTCTTGCCGGGCAGCGTGCCCGGCACCACCACCGAATAAGGCGGGACGACGCCACGATGCACTTCGCCGCTCGCGCGATCGACGATCTTGGTCGATGCGCCCAGATAGACCCCCATCGAAAGCACCGCGCCTTCGCCGACGCGCACGCCCTCGGCCACTTCGGCGCGGGCGCCGATGAAGGCGCCGTCGCCGATGATCACCGGATCCGCCTGGAGCGGCTCGAGCACGCCGCCGATGCCGACGCCGCCCGAGAGATGGACGTTGCGCCCGATCTGCGCGCAGCTGCCGACCGTCGCCCAGCCATCGACCATCGATCCTTCGCCGACAAAAGCGCCGATATTGACGAAGCTGGGCATCAGCACGACGCCCTTCGAGATGAAGGCGCCGTGGCGGACGATGCTGCCGGGGACCTGGCGGAAGCCGGCGGCGCGGAAGCGGGCGTCGTCCCAGCCGGCGGTCTTGAGCGGGACCTTGTCAAAGCCGGCACCTCCCGCTGGACTGGGCATGACGGCATTGTCGTTGAGGCGGAAGGACAGGAGCACGGCCTTCTTGAGCCACTGATTGACTTGCCAGCCTTCGCCCACCGGCTCGGCAACGCGGGCCTGGCCGCTGTCGAGCAGGTTTAGCGCTTGCGTGACCGCCTCGCGGACTTCGCCCTGGGTGGCGAGGTTGAGCTCGGCACGGGCTTCCCAGGCGGCGTCGATGGTCGATTCGAGAGTCACGCGCGGTTCTCCAGGATATCGTGGAGCCAGGCTCCCAGGTCGGTGATGCTATAATCGATGAAGCTGCGATCGTTATCGTCGCTCTGTTCGGAGCCGTTGTCGATCCAGACGGTGGTCATTCCGATCGCCTTGGCGGGCTTGAGGTTGCGCGCCATATCCTCGACGAACAGGCTCGCCGTCGGATCGATGTCGAACGCCGTGCACAGGCCGGCATAAGCGAGGGGATCGGGCTTGGGGCGATATTCGGTCGAGTGGATGTCGTGGACGGCCTCGAACAGGTCGTGGAGCCCCAGCCGTTCGAGCACCTTCACGGCATAAGGCGCGTTGGCGTTGGTGAAGACGAGCTTGCGGCCGGGCAGCCGGACCAGCGCCTCGGCAAGCGCGAGATTGGCCTCGATCCCGCTCAGATCGACGTCGTGGACCGCATCGAGATAGTGATGCGGATCCACGTCATGCTCCGACATCAGGCCGTGCAGCGTCGTGCCGTGGCTGTGGAAATAGCCCTTCTGGATGCGATGCGCTTCCTCCGGGCCGCAATCGAGCAGCGTCTGGACATAGGCGCCGATCTTCGCGTCGATCTGCGTCCACAGGTCGCCGCTGGCCGGATACAGGGTGTTGTCGAGATCGAAGATCCAGTTGTCGATATGCGATAGCTCGGCTTTCATGCGGCGGCGTTAAGCTGCGTCATCGGGGGTGGCAAGGGCGGCGCGGGGCCACCATCTGATAGTCCATGACCGCATATGCACTGCTCGATCTCGTCCCCGTCGTCCAAGGCGGCACTGTCTCCCAGGCACTCGCCAACGCCGCCGATCTCGCGCGCCACGCCGAGCAATTCGGCTTCTCGCGCTACTGGGTGGCCGAGCATCACGGCATGGAGGGGATCGCCAGCGCCGCCACTGCGGTGGTGATCGCGCATGTCGGCGCTGCGACCTCGACGATCCGGGTCGGCGCGGGCGGGATCATGCTGCCCAACCATTCGCCTCTCCAGGTCGCCGAGCAGTTCGGCACGCTCGATGCGCTCTTCCCCGGTCGGATCGACCTGGGGCTGGGCCGCGCGCCGGGTTCGGACCAGCGCGTCGCGCATGCGATCCGCCGTAGCCTGGAGAGCGATTCCAACGCCTTCCCGCAGGACGTGCTCGAGCTGCAAAGCTATTTCGCGGATGACGGCAAGACCGGCATCGTCGCAACGCCGGGCGCCGGTGCCCACGTCAAGCTGTGGATCCTCGGCTCCAGCCTGTTCGGCGCGCAGCTCGCGGCGATGCTGGGGCTGCCTTACGCCTTCGCCTCGCACTTCGCGCCCGGGCTGATGGACGAGGCGGCCGACACCTATCGCCGCGGCTTTCGGCCCTCGGCGGTGCTCGACAAGCCGCATCTGATGCTCGGCTTCAATGTCTTCGCCGCCGACAGCGACGAGGAAGCGGAGTATCTCGCCACCTCGCAGCAGCAGGCCTTCGTCGCGATCCGCACCGGGCGCGGCATCAAGCTGCCGCCGCCCGTCCGCGGCTATCGCGAACGCCTCGGCGCGCAGGGCGAGGCAATGCTGGGGCAGGTGTTGTCGGCCTCGGCGATCGGCAGCCCGGAGACGGTATCGCGCCAGCTCGCGGCGTTCATCGAGCGGACGGGGGCGGACGAGCTGATGCTCACCAGCGCGATGTTCGATCATGATGCGCGCAAGAAGAGCCTGACGATCGCGGCGGAGGCGATGCGGGGGCTTTAGTTGCGGCCGCCAAAACGCGCATCAAGGTCGCGCGCGCCAACCAGAACGCTAATGATTTCGATCGCATCGCCGTTGTAGCGAAAGAAGATCACGTAGTTTCCGAAAGGGGTGCTGCGAAGGTCCTGCCGAAGCTCAGGTCGTGCAGTTCCTAGCGTTCCCGGAATGCCCGCCAACGTACGGCATCGATCCCGCAGCTTCTCGTCGAACGCAATCGCTGCTTCGGCGTCAGAGGTTCGTTCAAGGATGTGCGAGGCTATGGAATCAAGATCGTCTTCGGCGCTTGCGGCATAACGCAGCCGCCGCATTATCCGCCGTTCGCCTGCTTCCAGCGATCGATCGTTGCCCGCACCCGTGCGCCGACCTCCTCGTCGGTACGCCACTCATCCCGCTCGATCGATGCGTTGATCGTATCCCGCAGCCCCGCCAGCTTCGCCTCCCGTTCCTCAACAAGGCGTAGGCCAGCGTTGACGACGTCGCCGCTCGTTTCGTAGCGACCGGCCTGCACCAGCGTATCGACGAAATCTTGCCAATGCGGGTCCAACGAGATGTCCATCACGATCTCCTACCAGTAAGATAATCGATTGCGGAGATTGCACAATATTAGTTCGCCGCCGGCAGCCTTAGCCGCACCATCAAGCCCCCAAGATCCTCGCTCTCCTCGAGGCTCACCGTGCCGTCGTAAATCTCCGCAACGTCGCGGACGATCGCCAGGCCGAGCCCGGTGCCGGGCTTGCCGGTATCGAGCCGCACGCCGCGGTCGAAGATGCGGATACGGTCGGCTTCGGGGATGCCGCGGCCGTCATCCTCGACCAGTATCTCGACGAAGCCGGCCTGCGCACCCACCGTGATGAACACGCTGCCGCCGCCATATTTTGCGGCATTCTCGACCAGATTGCCGAGAATTTCGTCGAGATCCTGCCGCTCGATATGCGCGATCAGATTCTTCTCGCCGTCTACGTCGATCCGGACATGCGGATAGAGCCGCGCGACTGCGCGCTCGACGGCCTCGATCGAGGGCCAGACCGGCGCGCGGCTGTGCGCGCTGCCGCGGCGGCCGACGGCGCGGGCGCGGGCGAGATGATGATCGACCTGGCGGCGCATCGTCCGCGCCTCGCGCACCACCGTCGTGGCGAGATCGTCGGACCCGGCCGAGGCGGCGTTCATGATCACGGTGAGCGGGGTCTTGAGCGCGTGGGCCAGATTGCCGGCGTGGCGGCGCGCTTCCTCGGCCTGGCGGTCGTTATGCTCGACCAGGGCGTTGAGTTCCTCGACCATCGGCGCGATCTCGGCGGGCATCCGGTCCTCGATCCGCTTCGACTTGCCGGCGCGCAGCCGGGCGATCTCCGAGCGCACCTTTCGCAGCGGCAACAGGCCATACCAGGTCTGCAGTCCGACCATGATGATCAGCCCCAGCCCAAGCAGTGCGAAGCTGCGCACCAGCGTGCGGCGGAGCGCGTCGATCTGCGCGTCGAGCGTCTCGCGGCTCTGTGCCACCTGGAATTTCCAGCGGATCGGCGAGCCGGGCAGCCGCAGATCGCGCTCCGCGATGCGCAGCCGCTGGTTGCCCGGATCGTTCGGATCGCGCTCCAGCGTGCGCGGACCCGTGTCGACGAACTCGTCGCTATTGTAGATGTGCAAGTCGCGGTCGTCATGGACCTGGTCGACGCGCAGCTTTCGGTCCCAAAGCGAGCGCGACGGAAAGGGCTCGAAACCCTTGCCGCTGATCTGCCAGTAGGCGCCCGAATTGGGCTCGAGGAAGCGCTGGTCGGCCAGTTCTCGATTGAGCACCACTTCGCCATTCGGCCCCAACTCGGCCGAGACGATCATCGAGGTCAGCAGATAATCCAGCTGCTCGTCGAAACTGCGGGTGATCGCCGTGCTCAGCACGCGATCGAGCGCATAGCCGCCGCCGACAAGCAGAATCAGGATCCATGCCGCCGCGATGAAGATCATCCGCCGGCTCACCGACCCCGTGGCGCGCACATAGCGGCGCGGCTGGGGCTCTAGCGGTGGGATTTCGGGTTGCGGCACGGGATCGGCCACGCAATCAGTCTCCGATCGGCCTCGACGGGGCTCAGCTGGTTCCCGCGGGTTCCTCGAGGCTGTAGCCCAGCCCGCGGATCGTGGTGATGACGTCGGCGCCCAATTTCTTGCGAATGCGCGTGACGAAAACTTCGATCGTGTTGGAATCGCGATCGAAATCCTGGTCGTAGATATGCTCGATCAACTCGGTGCGGCTGACGACCTTGCCCTTGTGGTGGAGCAGGTAGCTCAGGAGCTTATATTCCTGTGCGGTGAGCTTCACCGGCTCGCCGGCCTTGGTGACCTTGCCGCTGCGCGTATCGAGGCGGATGTCGCCCGCAATAAGCTCCGCGGACGCATTGCCCGACGCGCGGCGGATCAGCGCGCGCAGGCGGGCGATCAGCTCCTCGGTCTGGAACGGCTTGGCGACATAATCGTCGGCGCCCGCATCGAGCCCGGCAACCTTGTCGGACCAGCTGTCGCGCGCGGTCAGCACCAGTACCGGGGTGGTCTTGCCTTCCTTGCGCCAGCGATCGAGCACGGTCAGCCCGTCAATCTCGGGCAGGCCGAGATCGAGGATGATCGCGTCATATTCCTCGGTGCTCCCCAGGAAATGGCCTTCCTCGCCATCGACCGCCAGATCGACGGCATAGCCCGCGCCTTCCAGCGCGTTGCGCAGCTGCTGGCCCAGATTGGGCTCGTCCTCGACGATCAAAAGTCGCATGATTTCCTGTCCCCGTCCTGCGTCGTTTCGGCGCTCAATCGCCGGTCCGGCGGACGATGCGGCCGGTGCGACCGTCTACCTCCACCCAGATGACCGATCCATTGCGCAGGAATTTGAGCGTGTAAATGTCCGTCGCGGGATCGAAATCGAATCCGAGATATTGCGAGCCCGGCACGCGCGGGACCACCCGGCGCTCAATCTCGCGCACGGGGAGATTCTGGCCCTGCTGGCGGCGCTGGCTGGCGGCGTCCTGGCCATGGTCCTGGCCGTCGCGCGCAGGCTCCGCCGCGACGCCGCCGGCAAGCGTCGTGGCTGCCAGGCACGCAGACAGAACCGTTTTCACCAGCATTCTCATCGGTCTCGCATAGGGGCGGTGCATTGAATAGCCCCTGAACGCGCTTGTCAGGCCTGCGTAACTTGCAGGCAACACTCGCTCCGCCTAGGTGCGCGGCATGGCTGCACCTGTACTTGCATATGAGGGCCTCGGATTGGTCCAGGGCTCCGGCTGGCTGTTCCGCGGGCTCGATCTCTATATCGGCGCGCGCGACCGGCTGGCGCTGATCGGGCGCAATGGTGCCGGCAAGTCGACTCTGCTGCGGCTGATCGCCGGGCGGATCGACTCGGACGAAGGCCGCCGGACGATCGTGCCGGGCACGCATGTCGTGCTGCTTGAACAGGATCCGCAGGTCACCGGTTTCGATACCCTGCTCGATTTTGCGCTCGCGGGGGACGATGCGCCCGTGCGGCACGAAGTGGAGGCGATCGCGGGCCAGCTCGGCATCGACCTCGAGCGCGAGGCGGCGACCGCCTCGGGCGGCGAGCGGCGGCGCGCGGCGATCGCGCGCGCGCTGGCGCAGAATCCCGACGTGCTGCTGATGGACGAGCCGACCAACCATCTCGACATCGCCGCGATCGACTGGCTCGAAAGCTGGCTGGGCCGCTACACCGGCGCCTTCGTCGCGATCAGCCATGACCGCACCTTCCTCACCCGGCTGACCAAGCAGACTTTGTGGCTCGATCGCGGCGCGATCCGCCGTGCCGAGATCGGCTTTGGCGGGTTCGAGGCGTGGACGGAGACCGTCTATGCCGAGGAGGAGCGCAACGCGCAGAAGCTCGACGCCAAGCTCAAGCTGGAGGAGCATTGGCTGCTCCGCGGCGTGACCGGGCGGCGCAAGCGCAACCAGGGCCGGCTGACCAAGCTGCACGAGATGCGCGCCGAACGCGCGTCGATGCTCGGCCCGGCGGGTGCGGCCAAGCTCGCGATCGGATCCGACGGCGCGCAGACCAAGGTCGTGATCGACGTGAAGGGCGTGACCAAGCGCTTCGGGGCCGGAGAGACTGCGCGCACGATCATCGACAACCTCACGCTGCGGGTAACCAAGGGCGACCGCGTCGGCATCGTCGGCGCGAACGGCGCGGGCAAGACGACCCTGCTCAAGCTGCTCACCGGCGAGTTGGAACCCGACGCGGGCGGCATCCGCCTCGCCAAGACGCTCGACAAGATCTTCATCGACCAGCAGCGCAGCCTGATGGACCCTGCCAAGACCGTCCGCGACGTGCTGACCCAGGGCGGCGAGTGGATCGACGTGCTCGGCGCCAAGAAGCATATCCACGGCTATCTCAAGGAGTTCCTGTTCGAGCCGGGCCTCGCCGACGCCAAGATCGGTACGCTTTCCGGCGGCGAGCGTTCGCGGCTGCTGCTCGCGCGCGAATTCGCCCGGCCGTCGAACCTGCTGGTGCTCGACGAGCCGACCAACGATCTGGATCTCGAGACGCTCGATCTGCTCCAGGAAGTCATCGCCGATTATGAAGGCACCGTGCTGATCGTCAGCCACGATCGCGACTTTCTCGATCGGACGGTCACGGTTACGCTGGGGCTCGACGGTTCGGGAAAGGTCGATGTCGTCGCGGGCGGCTATGCCGATTGGGAGCGCCAGCGCCAGCCCCGGTCCGCGGCGCGCAAGGCCAAGCCCGCGCCCGCTGCCGTGGCCGCGCCCAAGCCCAAGGCGGCCAAGCTCAGCTACAAGGATCAGCGCGACTATGATCTGCTGCCCAAGCGGATCGAGGAGATCGACGCCCAGATCGTCCGCGACGAGGCGACGCTGGCCGATCCGGCGCTCTACACGCGCGATCCCGCGAAGTTTGCGAGCCTGAGCGACGGGATCACCGCGTTGCGCGCCGAGAAGGATGCCGCCGAATTGCGCTGGCTCGAGCTGGCGGAACAGGTCGAGGCGCTGGGCTAAGCTTCGAGATCGACGACCACGGTGGTGCCGCCGGGGCCGCTCTTGGTGGTGACCTTGCCGCGGGCCTGGCGAGCGAAGCCGTCGATCAGGCGCCGTCCCAATCCGCCCTCGCGACCCTTGGTCTGCGCGGGTGCCGGCGTGCCGCAGCCGTCGTCGCGCACCGTCAGCCGCCATCCCGGCGCATGGGCCTCGAGGCGGACGTGAATAGCCCCATGATCGCGCCCCGCGAAGGCGTGCTTCGCGGCGTTGGTCACCAGCTCGTTGATGATGAGCCCCACCGAGACCGCCCGGTCGCGCGGGAGCGCCGCCGGCTCGGACTCGCACTCCAGCGTGATCGCCCCGCGCAGGAACAGCGCCTCCGAAAGCGCCGTGCACAATTCGTGGAGATAAGCCGCCATGTCGACCGTGCCCGGCGCCGCCGCCCCGCGATAGAGATGGCGATGCGCGCGCGCGATGCTCTCGACCCGGGCGAGCGCGCCGGCCAGCGCATCGGCGGTCTCGCCATTGCCCGCGCGGCGCCGCTGCATTTCGAGCAGCGACGCGACCAGCGTGAAATTATTCTTCACCCGATGGTCGAATTCCTCGAGAAACAGGTCGCGCTCGGCAATTTCCACGTCGCGCTCGGCCGCCGCCTGGCGCACCGCGCGGCGGAACAGCTCGGCAATCAGGACGATGGTCAGCGCACAGCCCAGCGCCACCGCGATCGCCGCGCCGTCCTTCGACGTGCCGAGTCGAAAGCCGCCCATCGGGGTCAGCGCGAAGTACCAGAAATAGAGGATGCAGAGCGATGCGGTCATGATCCCGGCCGGCCAGCGTCCGAACAATGTGGCGATCAACACTGCGGGAAAGGTGAGCGCGAACGGCGCGGCGGTCGGCGCGATGATATCGATGCCGACACGGATGATCGCTGCGCCCCCCGTGACGAGGAATGCCAGCAGTATCTGCGTCACCCAGGCCGGCGCATAGGGCGCCAGCCGTTCGGGCAGATCAAGTTCCCCAATTCGCCCCATTACCATCGAATGAGGCGCGCGTTACTGAACGCCTGTCAAGCGAAGGCTTTAGACGACTAACTTCGATCAACACGTTTTCTTACAAAGACTTACCCGCGCGCCCCGCAAGGTCCACGACATATTGCCAGGCCACCCGCCCCGAGCGGCTGCCGCGCCGGGTTGCCCAGTTGATCGCTTCGGCGGGATCGAAGGCCAAACCGTGCGCGTCGGCATAGCCACGAACGATCTCGACATAGATATCCTGGTCGATCGCGTGGAAGCCCAGGCTGAGCCCGAAGCGATCGGCAAGCGCCAGCGAGTCGTCGACCGAATCGCGCGGATTGATGGCGCTGGCCTGTTCGGCAATGTCGCGGGGTACGAGGTGGCGGCGGTTCGAGGTCACGATCAGCCGGGCATTGGCTGGCCGCGCCTCGGCCCCGCCTTCGAGTAGCGAGCGCAGCGCACGGGCGTCGCCGGCGGCGTCGAAGCCGAGATCGTCGAGGAAGATCGCGAACGGACGATCGACCTTCGCCAGCGCGGCGAACAATTGGGGCAGAGTCTCGAGATGCTGCGTTACCGCCTCGACCAAGGCAAGATCGCCGCCGCGTGCCTGCACCGCGGCGACCGAACTCTTCACCAGCGCCGACTTGCCGGTGCCGCGCGCGCCCCACAGCAACACGTCCTGCGCTGCATGGCCGTGCGCCAGCCGATCGAGATTGGCGACCAACGCGTCGCGCTGGGCGTCGACCCCGTGGAGCATCGCGAGCGGCAGCGGCGCAAAGGCGCGAGCGGCGGCCAGGCTGTTGCCCCGCCACACATAAGCGGGATGCGCGCGCAGATCGGCGGGCGATGCTGGCGGCGGCGCGAGGCGATCGAGCGCGTCGGCGATGCGGGCGAGGGGGTCGGTCATGGGGGGGGTATAGATATTTTTGGAGGCGTGTGGGGAGGATTCAGGCGATTCGCCCTCTTCCCTCTCCCCTTGTGGGAGAGGGAGGGAGCCGATGAAATCGGCGGAAGGGTGAGGGGGAGTGTGTCTCACCATACGTCCCCCTCATCCTTCCCACTCGCTTCGCGAGCGGCCCCCTTCCTTCTCCCACAAGGGGAGAAGGAGTTTCAGCATCGGCCTACTTTCGGACGTTTGATGCAGCGGGTAGGATGGCTTGATGAGTGACGACACCGCCTTGCGAACAGTCCAAATCGTCCTGCACTGGGCTTGGGATCCGATTGGCGTGAGAGGCATCAAAGAGGCTGCCGACGAATACGATATGTACGCGACCCGAGTGCTTGAATTGCTGGAGGCCGATGCACCGGACGAGCGGATCAGCGACTATCTCACAAGCGTCGTTCGGGATCGGATGGGGCTAGCCGAAGACACCGACCGGGATAAGGACGTGTCTTTGATGTTGCGGCAGCTTTACGCCATTGGCCGGTAAGTAAATGTCCGCATAGCGCCACCTGCTGCCCCAAATCAGCCAGTCCCCGCCACCAGCGCCGTCGCCGCCGCCCGCTCGGTAAAGCCCGGATCCGCCAGCGCCGCCTGTGCCTGCGTGCGCGCCTCGGCCTTGCGGTTGAGGTCGGCATAGACCTGCGCCAGATGCCAGCGCAGGCCGGGGTGGCGTGGCGCGAGGACGACGGCTTTCTGCAGCAGTTCCAGCGCGCCGGGCAGATCGCCGCTGCGATAGAGCGCCCAGCCGAAGGCGTCGGCTACCGCGGGGTTGGCCGGGGCGAGGCCATAGGCCGCTTCGCCGAACTCGATCGCGGTCGCGGTCTCACCCGCGCCGGTATAGGCCGCGGCGAGATCGGTGTTTAGCGCCGCGTCGCCGTCGCCGATCCGCGCGCGCAGTGTCTCGAGCGAGTCGATCGCGGCGTCATAGTCGCCGGCGACGAGCTGCCAGTGCGCGGAGAGGCGGAGTGCGGCGGTGTTGACCGGGTTTTGCGAGAGGAACAGCGCCAGGACATTGGCGGCGTCGCCGCGGCGGCCGGCGCGTTCGAGCGATTCGACCAGGCGGAGCATCGTCGGCTCGTCGAAGCGGAGATCGGCCGCAGTGCGATAGGCAGTCGCAGCATCGCCGTAGCGATCGAGCAGCATCAGCGTGTCGCCGACCAGGATATGCGCGGCGGGCGCGCCCCGATTGCCGGCGGCGATCTCCTGCGCCTTGGCGAGCGCGCCGGGCAGATTTCCCTGATCGATCAGCGCGCGGATCAGCGGCACCGTCGCGCCCGGGTCGCCGGGGCGCAGCGCGGCGTCGCCGGCGAGTACCGCCACCGAATCGTCGGCGCTGAACGCACCGGGCTCGCCGATCGCGGGGTAAGCCGCACGATCCAGGAAACGCGCGGCATTGGCGCGATCACCGATCCGCTCGAAACCGCGTGCGACCAAAGTGAGCGCATAGCTGTCGGCATCGTTGCGGGCGACCACCGGGCGCAGCATGTCGATCGCGTTGCGCGCCGAATCGGTGCGGAGCAGCGCCACCGCGAGCAGCTTGCGCGCAGTGATGTTCATCGGCTGGTTGTTGACGAGGGTCCGCAATTTCTCGATCGCCTGCTGATAGTCGCCGGCCTGGATGTCGAGCGTGCTGCCCAGCAGCATCGCGCCCGGCAGCGACGCGACGCCGCCCCGTGTCTTCTCCATCAGGCTGCGGGCGAGATCGAATTTGCCGGCGCGGGCGGCGATCACCGCCTGGAGATAGAGCGCCTCGGGACTGCCGGGGCGTACCTCCAGCGCGCGGCGGGTGACCGCGAGCGCATCGACGGTGCGGCCGACATCGCCCAGCGTGGCGGCATATTCGATCAATATATCGTGGCGCGCGGGATCGCGTTTGAGCGCGGATTCGAACCAGGGCAGCGACGCGACCAGGCCATATTGGCCGCGGACCAGCTCGCCGCGCAGCTGCAGCGCGTCGATATTGCCGGGCGCGAGCTTGACCGCCTGTTCGGACGCGGCGATCGCGCCGAGCAGGTCGCCGGCGGCATATTTGAAGCGCCCCATATCGGTCCAGACTTCGGAATCCTGCGGGGCGATCTGCATCGCCGCGTTGAGCGCGGCGAGCGCCCCGGGCAGATTGCCGAGCCCGGTGAGCGCGCGCGCGCGGATGCGCAGCGCATAGGTGCGGAAGCGCGGATCGGCCTTGTCGAGCTCGGCGAGCGCTTTCTCTTCCTCGCCCTGCAGCAACTGCGCGTGCGCGCGCAGATGCGGGACCAGCTTGGCGTCGTAGCCGGCCTCGACCGCGCGCTGCACCTCGGCCTCGGCGCCGACACCGTCGTCGAGCGCGAGCATCGCCAGCGTCAGCGCGATATGCGGCTCGGGGCTGCCGGGATCGCTGCGCACCGCGGCGAGCGCTTCGTCCCGCGCGGCGGTGGCATTGTCGGCCTTGAGCAAGGCGAGGCTGCGCTGGGTCGCCTGGCGCGCGCTCTCGGGATCCTGGCGCACCGGAGAGAGGGTGAACCAGGCGATCAGGGCGACCGCAAAGGCAAGCACGCAAAGCGCGATCACCAGGACCTTGCGAAAGACGCGTGGGCGGGGGGTGCTACGGCTGGAGGTCATAGGCCTTCATCAGATCATAGAGGGTAGGACGGCTGATCCCGAGCAGGCGCGCGGTGCCGGAGATATTACCTTCGGCGCGCGCGAGCGCGTGGCGGATCGTCTTGCGATCGGCCATCTCGCGCGCTGCCTTGAGGTTGATCGGCATCGCGTCGGTGGTGGCCTCCAGGTCGAGATCGGCGGCGGTGACGCTCTTGCCGTCGGCCATCAAGGCGGCGCGCTTCACGCGATTCTCGAGCTCGCGGACATTGCCGGGCCAGCCCCAGGCGTCGATCGCGGCGAGCGCGTCGGGCGCGAAGTTGCGGGCGCTGCCGTGCATCGTCGCCGCGAACTTCTTGAGGAAGTGCCGCGCGAGCAACCCCGCATCGCCCGGCCGCTCGGCCAGCGAGGGGATGCGGATGACGATCTCGGCGAGCCGGTAATAAAGGTCCTCGCGGAAGCTTCCCGCGGCGACCATCGCGTCGACATTCTGGTGCGTTGCGCAGACGATGCGGGTGTCGACCGGGATCGCCTTGCGCCCGCCGACCCGCTCGATCACCCGCTCCTGCAGGAAGCGCAGCAGCTTGACCTGCAGCGGGAGCGGCACATCGCCGATCTCGTCGAGGAACAGGGTGCCACCATGCGCCTGCTCGATCTTGCCCTCGGTGGTCTTCACCGCGCCGGTGAAGGCGCCCTTTTCGTGGCCGAACAATTCGCTTTCGAGCAGGGTCTCGGGGATCGCGGCGCAGTTGATCGCGATGAAATTGCCCTTGCGGCGGCTGGCATCGTGCAGGCCGCGCGCGAGCAATTCCTTGCCGGTGCCGCTCGCGCCGAGCAGCATCACCGATACGTCGGCGCCGGCCACCCGCTCGATCGTGCGGGTGACCTTGAGCATTTCGGGCGATCCGGTGATCATCCGGCCCAGCACCGCGCCCGCCTCGGCGCGTTCGGCCAGCCGGCGATTCTCGGTCTCCAGCGCATGGACGTGGAAGGCGCGTGCGACGATCAGCCCCAGCGCATCGATGTCGATCGGCTTCTGGTAGAAGTCCCAGGCGCCCGCGGCGATCGCCTTGAGCATCGATTCGCGCGCGCCATGGCCCGATGCGACAATCACCTTGGTGTCCGGGCGCAGCCGCAGGATTTCCTCGAGCGTGGCGAAGCCTTCGCTGGTGCCGTCCGGATCGGGCGGCAGCCCCAGATCGAGCGTCACCACCGGCGGCTCCTCGGCGCGGATCAGCGCGATGGCTTCCTCGCGATTGGCGGCGCAGCTGATGGCATAGCCTTCATAGGCCCAGCGCAACTGGCGCTGGAGGCCGGGATCGTCCTCGACGATCAGGAGCTTTGGGCTCAGTCTGCTCATGTCGTTCATGCCGCGCGCTCCACCGCGGTGCCCACGGCGTGCGCGCTCTTCAGGATCAGGCGGAAGCGGGTGCCCTGGCCTTCGCGCGAGACGACTTCGATTCGGCCCTGCATCGCATCGGCAAGCTGGCGCGCCTCGAACGCGCCGATGCCGAAGCCGCCGGGCTTCGACGAGACGAAGGGCTTGAACAATTTGTCGCGCACGAAGCCGGGCGACATGCCGCAGCCCTGATCGATGACGTCGATCGCGATGTCGGCCCCGATCGGGCTGATGGCGATCGTCACCGGCTCGTTCGGCGGGCTGGCTTCGATCGCATTCTGGACGAGGTGGCCGAGCAATTGCTCGAGCGCGGCGGGATCGGCGAGCGCGATGGCGTTGCGCGCGCCGCTGCTCGTCACCGGATGCTGGGTGCGGCGCGCGGCGGCGATCCGCTCGACCAGCGGCACCAGTTCCACCGCGTGCGGCGCCTCTGTGCGGCTGCGATGATGCTGGGAGAGGCGGGCGAGCAGTCCATTCATCCGCTCGGCCGAATCGTGGAGCGTCGCGACCATATCGGCCCGGAATTCGGGCTTGTCGGCATGCCGCTCGGCATTGCGCGCGGTCAGCGTGAGCTGGCTGACCAGGTTTTTGATATCATGCAGAATGAACGCGAACCGGCGGTTGAATTCGTCGAACCGCTGCGCATCGGCCAGGGCCTCCTGCGCCCGCGCCTCGCAGAGATAGGAGGCTACCTGCCGCCCTGCGACCTTGAGCAGATCGAAATCCTCCCAGTCGAGCGGGCGGCTGGCCGGCGGCCGTGCGAGCAGGATCGCGCCGGCCAATTTGCCGAGATGCGGCAGCGGCACGAGCAGCCATGCCTCGGGCGCGTCGAGCATCCATTGCGGGATGGCGTGTGTATCGGGACTGTACGGCTCGTCGCGGCGGACCATGTCGAGATCGATGATCCGCCCGGTCGCGGCCAGATGCGTGGACAGGGCTGGATCGGCGGCGACGGGCAGTGTGCCGGGATCCCAGTTCCACTGCGCACTCGGGCACAGTCCGGCGCCGTCGGGCACCAGGAGGACGCCCGCCGGCGATACCATCAGATCGGCCATCGCCCGCACGATGCGCTGCTCGAGCGGCGCGGCGCCCTCGGGCGCGCCCAGCGTCTCGGTGAAACGCATCCATTCGGCGCGATAATCGTAGCGGTGGCGGAAGAAGTGCTTGGCGAGCTTGACCTTGATCCACCCGCGCAGCCAGCTGTTGGAGACCAGAGTGAGGATGGCTGCGGTCGAGCCGAGCACGAAGGCGGTCTGCAGAATGCGGGCGTTGCTCCCGCCAACGGTTGCGATCGCGCTGGTGGCAAGCGCCAGGAAAGCGAAATAGGCTCCGATCGCGACGAGCGACAGCGACTGATAGGTCACCGTGCGCGACACCCGGACGTTCCATTCCTCCTTGCGCTGCAGCGCGATGCCGAACGCCGAGCCGACGACGATCATCGCGAGGCCGCGCAACACCAGCGGCTCTAGCCGCCATTGCGCAGTCAGATAGGCGGTGCCGAAGAGGAGGAAATCGGTGAGCCAAAGCCCGGCGAGCGCGACCACGATCCAGCGCAGCGAACCGCCGGCTGCCGGGTTGAGCGCCGAATAGAGCGCCTGGACGAGCACGAGCGCCGCGACGGCGACCAGCATGCGCAGCAAGGGCAGGGCATTGCCGACCTGCACGGCCACATCGGGGGTGCCGGTGCTGCCGATAAAGTGGGCGGTGAGCGATGCGATCGCGACGAGCGCGACGACGCCATAGACGGTGCCCAGCGCCAAAGGCGGCCGGACATTGCCGTCGCGCCGATGCAGCACGATCATGAAGCCGAGCCAGGCGAGATTGCGCAGCGTCTCGGCGATGTGGGTGACGATCTCGCCCGCCCCGATCCCCGCGACCGCCAGCGCCCAGAGCGCAGTCATTCCCAGCGCACTGACGAGCGGGCGACGCGGCAGGCTGCTCTCGGTCGACCGCCACGCCCACAGCGCCAGCGCCCCGAACAGCAAGGCCGCGAGCGCATGACTCCACAGGATCAGCGCAGTCATCAACGCGCGCCTTCGGGGAACAGCACGACGCGGATCGTCTGCAGCAGGATCAATATATCGAGGAAGGGCGAATAATTCTTCGCGTAGAACAGGTCATATTCGAGCTTCTGGCGCGAATCCTCGATCGAGGCGCCATAGGGATAGTTGATCTGCGCCCAGCCGGTGATGCCGGGCTTCACCATGTGGCGCTCGGCATAATAAGGCAGCTTTTGCTCGAGGTCCTCGACGAACTGCGGCCGCTCGGGACGCGGGCCGAC
Source organism: Sphingomonas sp. M1-B02 (assembly GCF_026167525.1). Classification (NCBI taxonomy): domain Bacteria; kingdom Pseudomonadati; phylum Pseudomonadota; class Alphaproteobacteria; order Sphingomonadales; family Sphingomonadaceae; genus Sphingomonas; species Sphingomonas sp. M1-B02. The sequence continues at coordinate 2,972,889 of NZ_CP110679.1, forward strand.
GAAACTCATCTCGCCCTTGAGCACGCTCCAGCATTGCGGCAGTTCGTCGATCCGGGTCTTGCGGATGATCCGGCCGACGCGGGTGATGCGCGGATCGTCTTTCTCCGCCCAGACCGCCTTGCCGCCGATTTCCGCATCCTGGCGCATAGAGCGCAGCTTGATGACGTCGAACCCCTGCCCGAACAGGCCGACGCGTCGCTGGCGATAGAAAGCCGGGCCCTTGCTCTCGAGCCGGATCAAGACCGCGGTGACCAGGATCACCGGCAGCATCAGGACGAGAAGCAGCAGGCTGGCGCTGATGTCGAACAGCCGCTTGAACGCGCTGGAGACCATCCGGCCGGACGAGAAGCCGTCGGAGAAGATCAGCCAGCTGGGATTGACGCTGTCGAGATCGACGCGGCCGGTCTCGCGCTCGAGAAAGGTCGAGATTTCGTTGACATGCACGCCGGTCGTCTTGACCCGCAGCAGGTCCTTGAGTGGCAGCGCGTTGCGCCGTTCCTCGAGCGCCAGCACCACTTCGCTGGCGTTGAGCAATACGACATGGTCGGCAAGATTGTAGATCGCGTCGCGCGCGATCGCTTCGGGGATCACGCGGTTGGCCTCGCTCATCGAGACATAGCCGACGACCGCGAAACCGGCGCCCGGCGTCTTGGCAAGCAGCTTGAGCCGCGCCGCGCGCGGGCCCGCGCCCAGCACGACGATCCGCCGCTTGAACGCCTGGCTGCCCAGCGTCTTGCCGAGCAGGATGCGCAGGAAGATCAGCAGGAGGATCGACGCGGTCATCGCGTAGAGCAGGTTCGATCGCCAGAAACTGATTTCGGGGATCATGAAATAGAGCACGCTGAGGCCGATCACGCCGAGCGAAATCGCCACGATCAGCCGCGCCGTCGCATAGCGTAGCGATTGCAGCGAATCCGCCCCGTACACCCCGACCGAGATCATCGCGACGTGGATGAAGATCGCGTAGCTTACCAGCTGCGGAAGCCGCGATACCATCGGCGAGGGCCCCATATCGAGCTGATGCGCGCGAAACAGCCAGCCGAGCTCGCCCGCGACCAGCAACAGGACGACGTCCAGCAGACCGAGAAGCAGCACCGCGTTGGGCACATAATGCTTGAACAGGCGTATCATGACGGTGGAGACTTAGAAGAGAAGTGTAAACAAACCCGACACGCCTTCGAGCCGTTCGAAAATTTGGCGGAAGGAGCCGAAACCGTTCCGGCTGCGCACCGTTTAATGCGCGGGGCGAACACCTATATTCGAGCGAACAGGGAGCGATTCTTCATGCCGACAACGAAGCCGATCATTCCCGTTATCCTGTCGGGAGGGTCGGGTACGCGCTTGTGGCCGATGTCGCGTCCGGAAATGCCCAAACAGCTGCTGGCGCTGACCGCCGATGAGACGATGCTCCAGCTCACCGCGCGTCGCGCGGCCGGCGAGCGCTTCGCCAGCCCGATCGTGGTCGCCAACGCCTTTCACGCCGATCTGGTCGACGAGCAACTCGCGACGGTGGGCGCATCGGCACAAGCGCTGATCCTCGAGCCGATCGGGCGCAACACCGCGCCGGCGATCGCGGTAGCGGCGATCGCGGCCGGTGGCGGCAGCGAGCCGCTGCTGGTGATGCCCTCCGACCATGTCATCGCCGATGTCGAGGCATTCCATGCCGCGATCCACGCGGCGATGCCGCTGGTCGAGGAGGGCTGGCTGATCACCTTCGGCATCGCGCCGGATGCCCCCGAGACCGGCTATGGCTGGATCAAGGTGGGCGAAAGCCTGGCCGCGGGGATCCACCGCGTCGAGCGATTCGTCGAGAAGCCCCCGCGCGACAAGGCGGCGGCGATGCTCGAATCGGGCGATCATGCCTGGAACGGCGGCATCTTCCTGTTCCGCGCCGACATGTATCTGGGCGCGCTCAGCGTCTATGCGCCCGACATGCTGGTCGCGGCACAGCGTGCGATGGAGCTGGCGCGGCGCGAAGGCACCCGGATCTGGCCCGACGCGGACGCCTTCGCTGCCTGCCCATCGGACTCGATCGACTATGCCGTGATGGAGAAGGCGCCGCGTGTTGCCGTGGTGCCGGTATCGATGGGCTGGAACGATGTCGGCAGCTGGGATGCGTTGCACCTGATCAGCGACCGCGATGACGACGGCAATGTCGCGCGCGGCGACGTCACTCTGCTCGACACGAGCCATTGCCTGGTGCGCGCCGATGCCGGCAAGCGCGTGGCGCTGGTCGGGGTACGCGATCTGATCGTCGTCGCCTCGGGCGACGATATCTTGGTGATGCCGCGCGGGCGAAGCCAGGACGTCAAGAAAGTGGTCGAGGCGCTCAACCGCTGATCGTGCGGAGCGCCTCCAGGCGATCATGTACGGGCGCGAGATAGCGGGCTGCCGCATCGCGGACCTCGGGCGAAGCTTCGCGCTTCTTCGTTTCCCCATCGGGGCTGAACGCCTCATGCGCAGCCTTTGCGTCGCGGCGGGACGCGGCTTGCATTGCCTTCCTCTCGGGCGCTGTCGGGACCATGGCGAAATGCGGGAGAATGTCGGCGAACAGGGCGTCGGGCAGCTGGCTATAATTGACCAACAGGCCGCCCCCGAGATGCCGATGATCGATCGCTGCCTGGCAGCTGCGCTCCAGCACGCGGGCGATGAACGTCTCGGCCGGCAGGGCTGCATCGTCGGGCGACAGGCCGAGAAACGGAAAAGGGACCATGCCGGGCACGGTCTGCATGCCGCGCTGGCGCATCTGCGAAGCCATCACCTCGACGGGCTCGCGGTATAGGAACAGCCAAGGCGTGGCGGGAAAGGCGCGGCGCAGCAGCGGCAGTGCGCGGCTGTGCCAGCTGTCGAGCTTGATGAAACAGCGCGGTGCGCCGCGGCTATAGGCCGCGACCATAGCGCGCAGCGCTGCAATGCGGGTTCCGGAATCGATGTCGGGGAGCTGCAGGATCGTATCGATGGGTGCGGCTTCGGACAGGACGCGATGCTCCGGGATGGCTGCGAGCATCTGCGCCACGAGCGTCGATCCGCAGCGCGACATGTGGAAGATCAGCCCGTCCGGCGCAGGCGGCGCGGCGGGCGCGCCGCGGAGGAAATCCGGCCAAGGCGTGTGATAACGGAACATCCGGTTGAACGGCCGGGCGGCGATGCGGCGCCGCGAATCCTCGAAGAAGGATTGGGTAAGTGGTTCGCCCGCGAAATGCTGCCAGTCCACGCCAGGCGCGCCATGCTGCACGACCGCCACCGGAAGCCATCCCTCGCCGGGCCATTCGTGCGACTGGACGGGCGCGGGTGCGAAGCGGTCGATCCCGGCCGGATCGGGCCGGGTGGCGGCCTCCAGTGCGGCGCTTGATAGGGCGATCCCGTTCGCCGTGGCCCATAGCCTGGCCTGTTCGACGAACGAGGCGGGATCGACGATGGCGGCGAGCGCATGCTGGGCATCGGGGTCCGCCATTACCGCGGTACGGAACGCGTCGAGGCTCATGCAGACGGCTGCATTTGCAATGACGCCGTGATCCGATAGGCTCGCCCGACCGCTGCGGGGGACCCGGCATCGCAAGCGTCAGACAGCCAATTGAAGTACGCATCGCCGATCGCGTGCGGCTGCCGATCGCCTTTGACCCGGCGCCGCTCAGGGCGGATCTTGCACGGCTGGCCGGGCGCGAATGGACGCCGCATTTCGTGCCGCAACATTATGAGGGCGAGTGGAGTGCCCTGCCGTTGCGGGCCAAGCGCGGGGCGATCCATCCGATCCTGATGATCGCGCCGGACCCGGCTGCGACCGAGTTCGAGGATGCGCCGTTGCTGAGCGAGCTTCCCGCCATCGCCGCGGCGGTGGCTGCGTTCGAATGCCCGTTGCGCTGCGTGCGGCTGATGCGGCTGGCACCCGGCGCGTCGATCAAGCCGCATAGCGACTTCGATCTCGAGGCCGAATGCGGCCTGGCCCGGATCCGCGTCCCGATCGTCAGCAATCCGGGCGTCGAATTCATCCTCGACGGCACGCCAGTGGCGATGGCGCCTGGCGAGGCATGGTATCTGCGCCTGTCCGAGACCCACAGCGCCGCGAACCGGGGGGAGAGCGACCGCATCCATCTGGTCATCGACGCACTGGTGAATGGCTGGCTGGCCGCGCTGCTTGCGGGGCCAGCCGGCTGATCATGCCAGCAGTGCCTCGGCCTGATCGAGCGTATCCTTCATCGTCGCGACCAGCGCCTGATAGGGGGCTGGCGTGGTCATATCGAGCCCGGCGCGCTTGAGAATCTCGACCGGATAGTCGGAGCCCCCGGCCTGCATCACCGACAGGAAATTGTCGCGCTCCCTGGCACCGCCCTTCAGGATCTGCTGGGCGAAGTAGGTCGCGGCGGCGATGCAGGTGGCATATTGGTAGACGTAGAAGCTGTTGTAGAAATGCGGGATGAAGGCCCATTCGTTCCCGTAGGCCGGATCGAGGCCCATCTTCGGCCCGTGATAGCGCCTGAGAAGGTCGAAATAGACGTCGGTGAACTTCTTGCCCGACAGGCCTTCGCCGGCCTCCGCCATGTCGTGCGCCTTGAGCTCGAACTCGGCGAACATCGTCTGGCGGTAGAAGGTGCCGCGGAAATTCTCCATCTGCTGGCCGAGGTAGAAGAGCTTCTCCTCCTTCGATTTTGCCTGCTTGAGCATGTGCGCGACGAGGAGCTGCTCGTTGATCGTCGAGGCGATCTCGGCGAGGAAGATCGGGTAATCGGCCTTCTCATAGGGCTGCGACGCGTTGGCGATCAGCGAGTGGAGGGCATGGCCCCATTCATGGGCGTAGGTGCTGAGCCCGTCATATTTCTCGGACAGGTTGAGCAGCAGATAGGGGTGCACGTCGTAGGCGCCGGGCTGCATATAGGCGCCGGGGCGCTTGCCCGGGCGCGGCCACGGATCCATCCACTTCGCTGCGGAGGCCTTGGCGAGGCGGCTCTGATAATCGGGGCCGAGCGGCTTCACCGCCTCCAGCGTCAGCGTGCGCATCTGATCGAGCGTGAAGGTGCGGTCCAGCGACACGAGCGGCGGATAGATGTCGTAATAGGCGATGTCGGGCAGCTTGAGCATCCGCCGTCGCAGCTCGAAATAGCGGTGGAGCTCCGGCAGCCCCTTGTTCGCCTCCGCCACCAGCGTGCGATAGACTGCTTCGGGGACGTTGTTGCCCGATAGCGCGCGGGCGAGCGAAGTGGGATATTTGCGCGACTTGGCGTAGAAGATGTCGCTCTTGACCTTGGCATTGTAGGTCGCGCCGAAGCTGTTCTGGAACTTGCCGTGCGCGGTCCAGAAGGCGTCGAACACCGCCTTGCGATCGGCGCGGTTGGGGGCGTCGCGGTGGAGCGTATAGCCCTGACTGTCGAGCCGGACCTGCTTGCCGTCGGAGAGGGTGATCGTCGGCCAGGGAATGTCCGACGAGCGCAGCTGCCCGCTGATCTCGCTGGGACCGCTGAGCGGCGAGCCGGCGCTGGCAAGGATCGCCTCGCTCTCGGGCGAGAGGGTGTGCTCGGCCTGGCGGACGGTGTCGACGAGGTAGAAGTCGAAGCGGGTTTTCAGCGTCTTGTTGGCGGCGACATAGCCGTCGATCTTGGCCTTGCCGATCGTCAGGATCTCGGGCGCGAACCAGGCGGTCGCTTCGCTCAAGGCAGTGTAGAGGTCCGAGGCCTGGGCCTGCTTTTCCTGATAGTTGGCGACGCGCACATCCTCGTCGCCCTTGAGCGCGACATAGACATAAACGCGCGAGACGGTCTTCACGAGATCGGACTGGAGCACCAGCGCTTCGGCGAGCGTGTCGGCGCTGCTGCCGAGGCGGCCCTTATATTTGGCTAGTGCTGGGATCGCCGCGAGCGCAGCTTTGCGGGCCTCGTCCCAGGCGGCATCGGTGGGGTAGATTTCGGTGAGGTCCCAGGCGGCCACGCCGGCAGCAGCGGCGGGATCCTGTGCCCAGGCGGGCATGGCCGTGGCGAGCGTGGTGAGCGCGGCGGCAGCGAGCGCCTGGCGGCGGGAGAGTTCGGTCATTGTAGGGTCCCCCGAAGAGGCGCCGGCAGGCGGTCAGCGCGTGATTTGGGCCGCCAATGTGTCGCGCGCCGGCGGAAAAGGGAAGCGGAATGTGTTAGCGGGCTAACACGGCGGGGAGCGCCGGGATGGCTCCCCCGCACCGCATCAGACCGCGACCAGAGTGAAGTTGTCCGCGGTCAAATGGAGCCCGGTCGGCAGCGTCGCAAACAGCGCCGGCGTCCCGAATGGACCGTTGACAGGATCGTTGTACGAGAGATTGCCGGTGGCCGGATCATAATAGATCCGCGTCGACGACGAAGCCGGCGTAGCGCCCTCCGAAAATGCTGATGGCGCAAGCGCTCCGGGAGCGAGATCGGTCGGAATCCGGTTCAGCACCAGCTCGATCCGGTCGATCGTGGGATCGAAGTCCATGACAAAGTTGGGCGTGATCCGCGGATTGGTGAAGGGCGTGCGCACGAAGGTGGGCAGCACGAAGATGTCCGCGCCGGCATCGCCATACAGCCTGCTGCCAAGCCCGGCGACCAATCGATCGTTGCCTGCTCCCCCGTGCGCTACACCCGCACCGAGAATCGTGTCGTTCCCGGCGCCGCCGTTTACCGTCACCAAAGAGCCAACGACGATACCGGCGTAGTTCGAATCGCCCCTCCGGTCGATATGGTCATCGAACGACGTACCGGTCACTGTCGTCCACGGAACGCCGGATGCGGTGGCGGGTGCGTATCGAGCGAGCAGATGCCCGTCCGCCGTCACTACATCCGAGCCGGATACCATCCGCACGCCGATGCCAAGCTGCGAGAAATCAAGCGCGCCGGCAAGGTATGGCTCGTTTGGATTCACTCGGACTTCCGGCTGGCTTGCCGACCCGCTATTGGGGCCGAAGACGAGCGTCTGTGCCCCGTTATAGGGTTCGCTGAAGCTTCGTTGCGCAAAGTAGACCGTCGTCACGCCCGGATAGGTCGATTCGAGCGGCGTGCCGGGGCCGGTCGCGCTCCCGATCAGGACGGTCCCACCGATGTTGAGATAGAGCGTGCCATCATCGTTGAGGATGGTACCGGTGCCCGTAGCGGGCGTCTGAAGCTGCGCACCGCTGACCTGGACCTGCACGGTCTCGGCGAATTCGTAGAATGCGTCGCCGTTCATCGCGACGTTGAAGGTGCCGGTTCGCTGGCCCGCGGCGATGGAAACCGTGCCGGTGGCCGCGGCAAAGTCGTCGCTCGCGGCGGTGCCGGTGGTCAGTGTGGTGAAATTGAGCAGTATGTCGGTGCTGGCGGCGCGATCGAGCGTAACGGTGAAGGCGAGCGGCGTGGTGCCGGCATTGCCCTCCGCGCCCTGTGCCCCCGTCACCGTGGCGGTGTAGCCCGATTCGACGCGAACCTGGATCGCCGACTGCGCAATCCCGGCCGAGAGCTGGGCGAACTGGACGGCGGCGCCCGCGCCATTGCCGTCGGCGTCGAACAGCAGCGCGCCGTTTGCGGCGTTGTATACGATGCGATCGTCGGCATCCGCCGCCGCAGCGCCATAGGCGATCGCGCCGGGCGCGAGCGTCCCGCCGGCCAGGCCCGCGAAAATCGCCGAATCGAGCACGATCACATCGGCGCCGTTCCCGAAATCGGTGATCGTATCGACGCCGGCGCCGAGCGGCGAGGAGAAGCGGAAGCTGTCCGCGCCGACGAGCCCGGTCAGCGTATCGTTGCCGGCGCCGCCGTCGAGGACGTTGTCGCCGTAATTGCCGATCAGCCGGTTGGCGAGGTTGTTGCCGGCGAGGTTGATCGCGGTGGTCGCGCCGTGCTCGGCGGTCGAAAGCGTCTCGATCGAATTGCCGGCGCCCAGCGTGTAGCTTGCGCTCGTGTAGATGGAGTCGTTGCCGCTTTCGCCATATTCGATCACGACGTCATTCACGCTGTAAACACGGTAGATGTCATCGCCGGTAAGTCCGACCAGCGTGTCGGCCCCGCCGCCGCCGCCGTTCAGGATGTTGTTGCCGAACGTGCCGCTGATACGCTGGTTGAACTCGTTACCCATCAGGTTGAGCGGGTCGGCGCTACCTTCGTTGAAGCTGACAAGAAGCTCGATCGCGTTGCCGGCGACGAGGGCGTAGCTGACATCGGTCAGGATGGTGTCGGTCCCGCCACCGCCCGCTTCGATCACCACCTCGCGGCCGTTCATCACGCGATAGGTGTCGGCGCCGCCCAGGCCGATCAGCGTGTCGTCGCCCCCGAAGCCGATCAGCGTGTTGGTGCCCATATTGCCGATGATGAGCTGGTTGAGCTCGTTGCCGATCAGGCTCTGCTCATACGTGCTAACATGCTCGAGTGCGCTGATCGTTTCGACTGCCGATCCAGCCGCAAGTACGATAGTAGCATTCCCATCGGCATAGACGATGTCATTGCCGTGGCCCGTCTGTTCGATGATATTATCGCCGCCGCCCTTCGAGACATAGATGTCGTCGCCTGCGAGCCCGATCAGTATGTCGCGGCCGCCGTTGCTGCGGATCGTGTTGTTGCCGTAATTGCCGATGATCGTCTGGGTGAGCTCGTTGCCGATCAACACCAGCGGATCGGTGCTCGCATGCACCGCGGCGGAGAGCGTGTTGACCGAATTGCGGGCGCCGAGATCGTACGAGCCGAAGGTGTAGACCGTGTCCGCAAGCCCGCCGCCGCCGACTTCCTCCTCCACTACGCGATCGTCGTTGGTGTAGACAATATAGGTGTCTTCGCCCTGGCCACCGATAAGGGTATCGGGCCCGCCGCCGTACAGTGTGTCGTTTCCGCCAGTTCCGCGCTTGATCGGCATGGGACTATCCTCTCCTTCAGCGCCACCAGCCCGTTTCACGAAAAAGGGCCAGGAGCTTCCTCCTGACCCTTTCATCTCATTGTGACGAAGAGATTTCTACTTAGAAATCCATACCGCCCATGCCGCCCATGCCGCCGCCGCCCATGGGCATTGCCGGCTTGTCTTCGGGAAGCTCGCTCACCGCCGCTTCGGTGGTGATGAGCAGGCCCGAGACCGAGGCTGCGTCCTGCAGCGCGGTGCGGACGACCTTGGTCGGATCGATCACGCCGGCTTCGACGAGATTCTCGTAGACGTCGGTCTGGGCGTTGAAGCCCTGGTTCTGATCGGCACCGTCGAGCAGCTTGCCCGAGATCACCGCACCGTCATGACCGGCGTTGGACGCGATCTGGCGGACCGGCGCGTAGAGCGCCTTGCGGATGATATCGATGCCGCGGGTCTGATCGTCATTCGCACCCTTCATGCCCTCGAGCGCCTTGGTGGCGTAGAGGAGCGCGGTGCCGCCGCCGGGGACGATGCCCTCTTCGACTGCTGCGCGGGTTGCATGAAGCGCGTCGTCGACGCGATCCTTGCGCTCCTTGACCTCGACTTCGGTCGAACCGCCGACCTTGATCACGGCAACGCCGCCGGCGAGCTTGGCAAGACGCTCCTGGAGCTTCTCCTTGTCATAGTCGCTGGTGGTGTTCTCGATCTGCTGACGGATCGCCTCGACGCGGCCCTTGATCGAATCGGCTTCACCGGCGCCATCGACGATGGTGGTGTTGTCCTTGTCGATCGTGACGCGCTTGGCGGTGCCGAGCATCGCGAGCGTGACGCTCTCGAGCTTGATGCCGAGATCCTCGGAGACGACTTCGCCCTTGGTGAGGACGGCGATGTCTTCGAGCATCGCCTTGCGACGATCGCCGAAGCCGGGCGCCTTGACGGCTGCGACCTTGAGGCCGCCGCGCAGCTTGTTGACGACGAGCGTGGCGAGAGCCTCACCCTCGATGTCCTCGGCGATGATCAGCAGCGGACGGCCCGACTGGACGACGGTTTCCAGGATCGGAAGCATCGCCTGCAGGTTCGACAGCTTCTTCTCGTGGATCAGGATGTACGGATCGGCGAGCTCGACCGACATCTTCTCGGGGTTCGTGATGAAGTAAGGCGAGAGATAGCCGCGATCGAACTGCATGCCTTCGACGACGTCGAGCTCGAAATCGAGACCCTTGGCTTCCTCGACGGTGATCACGCCTTCCTTGCCGACGCGCTCCATCGCTTCGGCGATCTTCTCACCGACGACGGTATCGCCGTTTGCCGAGATGATGCCGACCTGGGCGATTTCCTTGGTGCCCGAGACGGGCTTGGAACGTGCCTTGAGATCCTCGACGACCTTGATAACGGCGAGATCGATGCCGCGCTTGAGGTCCATCGGGTTCATGCCGGCCGCGACCGACTTCATGCCCTCGCGAACGATGGCCTGCGCCAGGACGGTCGCGGTGGTGGTGCCGTCGCCGGCGACGTCGTTGGTCTTCGAGGCCACTTCGCGCAGCATCTGCGCACCCATATTCTCGAACTTGTCCTTGAGCTCGATTTCCTTGGCGACGGTGACGCCGTCCTTGGTGATGCGGGGAGCGCCGAAGCTCTTGTCGATGACGACGTTGCGGCCCTTGGGCCCCAGGGTCACCTTGACCGCGTCGGCGAGGATGTCGACGCCGCGCAGAATGCGCTCACGCGCGTCGCGGCTGAACTTTACGTCTTTGGCTGCCATGTTGGGCTACCCTTTCCAATTGCAGGCGATTACGCCTTAGCTTCTCACTTTTCCCGCGAATCGCGCATATAAGTTGCGCGCACGGGGTCGAAAATTGCTCAGCCAACGATCCCAAGGATGTCGGATTCCTTCATGATGAGCAGATCCTCACCATCGACCTTGACCTCGGTGCCCGACCACTTGCCGAACAGGATCTTGTCGCCGGCCTTTACGTCGAGCGGGGTGATCGTGCCGTTCTCGGCGCGGGTGCCGGTGCCGATGGCGACGACTTCGCCTTCCTGCGGCTTTTCCTTGGCGGTGTCGGGGATGATGATCCCGCCTGCGGTCTTTTCCTCGGCCTCGACACGGCGGACGAGCACGCGGTCATGCAACGGACGAAAGTTCATTGCGGTGGATCCTCTTATGGTTGAATGGTCTTAGCACTCAATCTGATCGAGTGCTAACGACCCGGATATGCGCAGCCCGGGCAGATTCGTCAACGGGCAAGCGCAAAGATGTTTCGCTACTGTATTGGTTTCCTAGCACAGCGTTTACTCGCCGGGGCCGATCCGGTAGCAGGGGCGCGCAATTGGATGGAGCAGGCAGTTGAAGCTGGTTCGGGGCGCCTGGAAATTACTCGTCGGGATCAAGGATTTTCTGGTCCTGGTCTTCATGCTGCTGTTCTTCGCGGCCTTGTTTGCAGTGCTTTCCTACAAGCCCAACGCCGCGGCAGTGCATGACGGCGCGCTGGTGGTGGCGCTGGACGGCACGCTGGCGGAGCAGCCCGAGGATGCCGATCCGTTCGCCGAGCTGAGCGGCAGCCGCGCGCTGCGTCAGCATCGGCTGCGCGACGTGGTGCGCTCGCTCGACACGGCGCGGAGCGATGCGCGGGTGAAGGCGGTGGTGCTCGATCTCGATCGCTTCATGGGGGGCTATCCCGCCGCGATCAGCGAAGTGGCGGAGGCCGTCGGCCGGGTGCGGGCAAGTGGCAAGCCCGTGCTGGCTTATGCCACCGGCTATACCGACGACAGTTATGCGCTCGCCGCCAATGCCAGCGAAGTCTGGGTCAATCCACAGGGCGGCACGCTGTTCGCCGGGCCGGGTGGCACGCAAATCTATTATAAGGGCTTGCTCGACAAGCTCGGCGTCAATGCGCACATCTACAAGGTCGGCAAGTTCAAGTCGGCGGTCGAGCCCTATATGCGCGCGGACATGTCGCCCGAGGCGCGCGAGGCGAGCCAAGCGCTGTATGGCGCGATCTTCGAGCAATGGCGCCAGGCCGTCGCGAAGGCACGGCCCAAGGCGCGGATCGCCGATTATCTGACCAAGCCCGACGAAGTGATCGCAGCGGCACAGGGCGATATCGCGGCGTCGAACCTTCGCTACGGGCTGGTCGACAAGGTCGGCGATCGGCTCGCGTTCGGCAAGCGAGTCGCCGAGATTGCCGGCGCGCCGGGCGGCAGGCCGGCTGGCACGTTCAAGGCGATCAAGCTGGCCGACTGGATCGCGGCGCACCCGTTGCCGACCGGCGGCGATGAGATCGGGGTGATCACCGTCGCGGGCGAGATCGTCGACGGCAAGGCCGGGGCGGGATCGGCGGCCGGCGATACGGTGAGCGGGTTGCTGCTGAAGGGCCTCGCCCGGAACAAGCTCAAGGCGCTGGTGGTACGGATCGATTCGCCGGGCGGATCGGCGATGGCGTCCGAGCAGATCCGCCAGGCGGTGCTGCAGGCAAAGGCACAGGGCCTGCCGGTGGTCGTCTCGATGGGCAGCCTGGCCGCGAGTGGCGGCTATTGGGTGGCGACCGCGGGCGACACGATCTTCGCCGAGCCCAACACGATCACGGGATCGATCGGCATTTTCGGCGTGCTGCCTTCGTTCGAGAACAGCCTGGCCAAGATCGGCGTCACCACCGACGGGGTGCAGACAACGCCGCTCTCGGGCCAGCCCGACGTTTTGGGCGGGATCAACCCGGTGACCGACCGCATCCTGCAATCGGCGATCGAGAGCGGCTATATGCGTTTCGTCAATCTGGTGGCGACATCGCGCAAGCTGACTCCCCAGCGGGTGGACGAGATCGGCCAGGGCCGGGTCTGGATCGGCGGCGTGGCGCACCAGCTCAAGCTGGTCGATCGCTTCGGCGGGCTGCAGGCGGCGATCGACGAGGCGGCGCGGCGGGCGAAGCTCGATCCGGCGAAGGTGCATCCGCTCTATCTGGAAAAGGAACCCGGCGCCTGGGTGAGCTTCCTCAACGGCTTTGCCGGTGGCGACGACGAGGAGGAGTGGGCCGATCAGCCCGCGGGCGCCGATCTCTATGGCCGCATCGCGATGGAGCAGCGGGCGCTGGTGGCGCAGGCGCTGGGTGATGCGCGGCGGCTCGCCAGCGGTGGATCGGTGCAGGCGCGCTGCCTCGAATGCATGGGTCTGGGGCCGGCGGTGGCGCGGACCGGGGACCAGAGCCTGTTCGACCTGCTGCTCGCGAGGCTGGGGCTGTGATCGCGATCCGGGGCGCTGCCGCCGCAGACGCGGCGGCGATCGCGGCGATCTATGCGCCGCACGTGCTGAGCGGCACCGCGTCGTTCGAGATCGAGCCGCCCGACACGCGGATGATGCGTTCGCGCATGGCGGCGAGCGAAGGGCTCTATCCCTGGCTTGTCGCCACCAATGGCGAGCATAGCGCCGAGGGCGGCGGCGGGGTGATCGGCTATGCCTATGCCACCCAGTTCCGCGAGCGGCCGGCCTATCGCTATGTGGTCGAGACGACGATCTACATGGCCGATGTCGCGCAGCGTTCGGGCATGGGGCGGCTGCTGTACGAGGCGTTGATCGACACGTTGCGCGAGCAGGGCTTCGTCCATGCGGTCGGCCGGATCGCGCTTCCCAACGAGGCGTCGATCCGCGTGCACGAATCGGTCGGCTTCCGCCGGGCGGGGGTCTACCGCGAAGTCGGCTACAAGCATGGCCAGTGGATCGACGTCGGCATCTGGCAATGCCAGCTCAACGAGCCGCGGGTGCCGCCGGTCGAACCGCGGAAGTTCAGCGATGTAGGAGTCGTGCGCGTCTAGCGTGCGGGAACTCCTTTCGCGCCGGGCGTTTTACCTTCCGGCAAGCGGCCGTGGAGCGTGAGCATTGCAGACCATCAATGTGGACAGGGCGAGGAAGCTGGTCGACGTCCGACTCACGGGCTTCCTGTCACCCGAGGACGTGGCATGGACGGGCGAAGAGGTCCGCGCCGCGATCCGCACGCTGGGCGACGATGTCGGCAAGCATGTCACACTCTATGACGTGAGCGAGATCCAGGTGGCGCCAGCGGCGACCGTGGAGGCGCTGCAGCGAACCTTCACCAACCCGACGGTGCGTACGATGTGGGCGCGCAAGGTGGCGTTCGTCACGCCTTCGGCGCTGACCCGGCTGCAGGTCCAGCGCCTGCGCGAGGCGCGCGAAGATATCGGCATCTTCGAGAACCGGGCCCAGGCGATAGAATGGCTGCTCGACTGAGGCTTCAGCGCCCCCCGCGATAGGCGGGCAGCCCCAGCTTCCAGACGATCGCCGCGGCGCGCAACCCGAAGCCGGCGCTGGCGGCGAGCAGCCCCGCGGGTAGCGGCGCGAGTCCCGCGAGGCTCAGCCCGACATAGACCGACGATGCGAGCGCGGCTGCGGTGACATAGAGCTCTGGGCGCATCAGGATCGACGGCTCGTTGGCGAGCACGTCGCGGATGATTCCCCCGACACAGGCAGTGACCACGCCCATGATCGCGGCGGGCACGGGCGGGATGCCAAAGTTCATCGCCTTGGCCGCGCCGAACGCGGCATAAGCGGCGAGGCCGAGCGCGTCGAGCCAGGCGAAGGTCGCGTCGCTCCACCAGCGCTGGGGCGTGAGCCAGATAGCAGCGGCGACGAAGAGGCAGATCGCCCCTACCGCCGAACCCTGGACCCAGAAGACCGGCGCTCCGATCAGCAGATCGCGAACCGTGCCGCCGCCCACCCCGGTGATCAGCGCGAAGAAAGCGGCGGTGACGAAGGTCTGCGAGCGTCGAGTGGCGGAAAGCGCGCCGGTCGCCGCGAACACGGCGATGCCGAAGAGATCGAGCCAGGGCAGGAAGGTGCCGATCTGGGCTGTGGCGGGGATGGGCATTGCCCTCTCTCCCTCGTCCAGGCGGTCAGGTCAAACATGGGGTGGCGAGCGCGGCTGGCCTGCGGCATTAGGGGCGCATGCACCGCACCGAACCGCCGATGATCGTGATCGCCGTCTGCCTCGCCGGGCTGGCGGGCTTTGTCGACGCGCTGGCCTTCACCAGCCTGGGCGGCTTCTTCGCTTCGTTCATGAGCGGCAATACCACCCGGCTCGGCGTCGGGCTCGGCACGGGCAATGGCGGCGTGGCGATGACCGCGGGCGCGCTGATCCTTAGCTTCGTCAGCGGAGTGATCCTGGCGAGTGTCGTCGCGCGCATGGCGGGCCGGCGCTATCCCGCGGCCGTGATGACGGTGGTGACGCTGCTGCTGTTCCTCGCCGCGATCGTTGCGGCGGTGGCGCCCGGACCGATCGTGTTGCTGCTTCTGGCATCGGCGATGGGTGTCGAGAATGGCGTGTTCAACCGCGACGGCGAAGTCTCGATCGGGCTGACCTATATGACCGGATCGCTGGTGCGGATGGGGCAGAAACTGGGCAACGCGCTGATGGGCGATGCCGATCGCTGGGATTGGGTGCCGTATCTGGCCTTGTGGCTGGGCTTTGCCGCGGGGGTGGTGTTCGGCGCCGCGAGCCAGTTGCGCTGGGGTTGGGATGCGTTGTGGCTGGCGGGAGCCGTATCGACTGCGCTGACCGTGGCGCTGGCGCGGCTGGGACGGCGCGCCGCTTGAAACCGTCATCCCCGCGAAAGCGGGGACCCATCTCCCTCACAAGATTTGTGCTGAAGCTGCCGTGAGATGCGCGGCCGAAGGAGACGGGCCCCCGCTTTCGCGGGGGTGACCAACGTAGCTCAGACGTGGATCGGCTTACCCAGCACGGCCATCGCCGCTTCCTTGATCGCTTCGCTGTGCGTGGGATGCGCATGGCAGGTGTAGGCGATGTCTTCGGACGTCGCGCCGAATTCCATCGCCTGGGCGACCTGGGCGATCATCGTGCCGGCAGGCGCGGTGATGATCCAAGCGCCGAGCACGCGATCGGTCTTGGCGTCGGCGATGACCTTCACCCAGCCGGTGGTGTCGTCGATCGCCTTGGCGCGGCTGTTGCCCGCCATCGGAAATTTGCCGACCTTCACCTCGCCCTTCTCGCGCGCCTGCTCCTCGGTCAGGCCGACGCCGGCGATTTCGGGGTGGGTGTAGACCACGCTCGGGATGACATCGTGGTTCACGATGCCGGTGAGGCCGGCGATATTCTCGGCGACGGCAATGCCTTCATCCTCGGCCTTGTGCGCGAGCATCGGGCCGGGGATGACGTCGCCGATCGCCCAGACGCCGGCGACCGCGGTGCGGAAGCTGTGGTCGGTCTCGATCTGGCCGCGCTGGTTGGTGGCGAGGCCGATCTTGTCGAGGCCGAGGCCTTCGGTATTGGGACGGCGCCCGATCGAAACGAGCACGGCATCGGCTTCGATCGTCTCGCCGGCGCCGCCGGCGGCGGGCTCGACGGTGACGGTCGCCTTGTCGCCGTTGACCGTAACCCCGGTGACCTTGGTGCTGAGCTTGAGCTCCATGCCCTGCTTCTTGAAGATCTTGGCGGCTTCCTTACGGACTTCGCCGTCCATGCCGGGGAGCAATTGATCGAGATATTCGACGACGGTGACCTTGGCGCCCAGCCGCATCCAGACCGAGCCCAGCTCGAGGCCGATCACGCCGCCGCCGATCACGACCATATGGGCGGGGACCTTCTCCAGTGCGATCGCGCCGGTGGAGTCGACGACCACTTTCTGGTCGATCTCTACGCCGGGGAGCGGGGTTACCGACGAGCCGGTGGCGATGACGATGTCCTTGGCGGTTACGGTGCGCTCACCAACCTGCACGGTATGGGCATCGACGAAGCTGCCGAGGCCCTTGATCCACTCGATCTTGTTCTTCTTGAACAGGAATTCGATGCCGCCGGTGAGGCCGCTGACGGCCTTGGCCTTGTCGGCCATCATCGCCGGCAGATCGAGCTCGACCGAGCCGAGCTTGACGCCATGCTTGGCGAGCGAGCCCGAGGCCGCCTCGTGGAATTTCTCCGAGGCGTTGAGTAGCGTCTTGGAGGGGATGCAGCCGACATTGAGGCAGGTCCCGCCCAGCGTCTCGCGGCTTTCGACGCATGCGGTGCGCAGCCCGAGCTGCGCGGCGCGGATCGCGGCGACATAGCCGCCGGGGCCGGAGCCGATGATCAGGACGTCGAAATCATAGTCAGCCATGTTGTTGGTGCTCCAGCGGCATCGAGCGGACGATGCCTCCCGTTTCGATAGTGATAAAGTGCGACATAGGATCGATCAGCCCCTCGCGGAACAGATCGAGGAAAGATTCAGCGACGATCCGGGCATGTTCCGGACGACTGCGCATATAAACGACGCCCAAGGGCGGCGGACTTAGCGCTCCGAAGATCTGGCGGCTGAAGTCGCTATCGAACGTCACCAGCACCCGGTCCTCGCGGCGCGCTTGCGCCATGATGTCCGGCTCGAGCGCGCTCGGACTGGACTCCGCTACGACGAAACAGTAATGGCCAAGCGACCTGAGTGCCGTTGCCACCAGCAAGGGCACATTCTCGTCGATCAGAAAACGCACTCTCAGGCAGCCCGCGGCACCAGATCATAATGCTGCCGCCCGACAATTTCGCGCGACATTGCGAACACGGCTTTGAGATTGTCGGGTGTCAGACGCGGATAGTTCTCGAACAATTCGGCTTCGGACCAGCCGGCGGCGAGCCAATCGAGAATGATCTCGACGGTGATACGGGTGCCCTTGATCACGGGCTTTCCGCCCATGATGTCGGGGTTGACCTCGATATGCTCGCGCCAGTCCATCTTCCGCCCCTCACAGGTCGATCAGCAGCCTCGTCGGGTCCTCGATAGCATTTTTCAGCGCCACCAGGAACGTCACGGCTTCGCGGCCGTCGATCAGGCGGTGGTCGTAGCTGAGCGCGAGATACATCATCGGGCGGATGACGATCTGGCCGTCGCGGACCACGGCGCGGTCCTCAATGCGGTGGAGGCCCAGGACCGCGCTCTGCGGCGGGTTGATGATCGGAGTCGACATCAGCGAACCGAACACGCCGCCGTTGGAGATGGTAAAGGTGCCGCCCTTCATCTCTTCCATCTTGAGCGTGCCGTCCTTGGCGCGCTTGCCGAAGTCGCCGATCGTCTTTTCGATGCCGGCGACCGACAGGTCCTGCGCATCGCGGATCACGGGGACGACGAGGCCCTGGGGCGCGCTGACCGCGACCGAGATGTCGGCATAGTCGCGATAGACGATCTCCTCGCCCTCGATCGAGGCGTTGACCGACGGGATGTCGCGCAGCGCCTGGACCGCGGCCTTCACGAAGAAGCCCATGAAGCCGAGCCGGACGCCATGCTTCTTCTCGAACAGGTCCTTATACTTCGCGCGCGCAGCCATGACTTCGGTCATGTCGACATCGTTGAAGGTGGTGAGGATCGCGGCGGTGTTCTGCGCTTCCTTGAGCCGCTTGGCGACGGTCTGGCGCAGGCGGGTCATGCGGACGCGCTCTTCGCGGCGCTCGCCGGGGGCGGCGGCCGGAGCGGGGGCAGGCGTAGCGGTGGGCGCGGGCGCAGCGGCCGCCGGCTTGCTGCTTGCGGCGGCGACGACATCGTCCTTGGTCAGGCGGCCGTCGCGGCCGGTGCCCTGCACCGTGGAAGGATCGACGCCATGTTCGAGCACGGCGCGGCGGACCGACGGCGAAAGCGCGGCGGCGGCGTCTGCGTCGCGCTTTTCGACGGGAGCGGCTTCGGGGGCGACGGCGGGTGCCGCTTCTGGCGCCGGAGCCGGCGACGCAGCAGGCGCGGCGGCGGCGGCACCGCCCTCGCCGATGTTCGCGATCACGCCGCCGACCTGGACGGTGTCGCCGACCTTGACCAACTGATCGCCCATCACGCCGGCGACCGGCGAGGGAACCTCGACCGAGACCTTGTCGGTCTCGAGGCTGGCAATGGGCTCGTCGGCCTGCACCGGGTCACCGGGATTCTTGAGCCACTCGCCCAGCGTCGCTTCGGTGATCGATTCGCCCAATACGGGTACTTTTACTTCGGTCATGTCAGGCCTTCCGGGTACGGCGGATTTCTTCGCGGACACTATGGCCGAGCGCGTCGGCGACGAGCGCGGCCTGTTCCATCTGGTGGCGCTTCATCAGCCCGGTGGCGGGCGAAGCGGCGGCGGCGCGGCCGGCATAGCGCGGACGCTTCGGGGCGATGCCGGCATCGACCATCGCGCATTCGACGAACGGTTCGACGAAGCTCCAATAGCCGTTATTCTTCGGTTCTTCCTGCGCCCAGACCACTTCCTCGAGTTTGGGCATGCGCTTGAGACGCGCGGTGAGCGGCTCGCCGGGGAAGGGATAGAGCTGCTCGATGCGGATGATCGCGGTGTTGCGATCGCCCGCGGCATCGCGCGCCTCGATCAGATCATAGGCGACCTTGCCCGAGCAGAGCACGACGCGCTTCACGTCGGCGTCTGCCGGCGCCGAGGGGTCCGAGAGGATGCGCATGAAATGCGTATTGCCCTGGAATTCCTCGGCGCTCGAGACCGCCAGCTTGTGGCGCAGGAGCGACTTGGGGGTCATCTGCACCAGCGGCTTGCGGAAATTGCGGTGCATCTGGCGGCGCAGCAGGTGGAAATAATTGGCCGGGGTCGTGATGTTGACCACCTGCATATTGTCCTGCGCGCAGAGCTGGAGGAAGCGCTCGGGGCGCGCCGAACTATGCTCGGGGCCCTGGCCTTCATAGCCGTGCGGCAGCAGCATCACGAGGCCGTTGGCGCGCAGCCATTTGGCTTCGCCGCTGGCGATGAACTGATCGATCATGATCTGCGCACCGTTGGCGAAATCGCCGAACTGCGCCTCCCACAGCACCAGGGTGCGCGGATCGGCCGAGGCATAGCCATATTCGAAGCCGAGCACGCCATATTCGGAGAGCGGCGAATCGAGCACTTCGAAATTGCCGTGCGGGATCGTCTGCAGCGGCACATATTTGGACTCGGTCTTCTGATCGACCCAGACCGCATGGCGCTGGCTGAAGGTGCCACGACCCGAATCCTGGCCCGAGAGACGAACCCCGAAGCCTTCGGAAAGCAGCGAGCCGAACGCCAGCGCCTCGCCGGTGGCCCAATCGAAATTGGCGCCCGATCGGAACATCTCGCGCTTCGCCTCGAGCACGCGGCCGAGCGTCTTGTGGATCTCGACGCCCTCGGGAACCTCGGTCAGCGTGCGGCCGAGGCTGTCGAACAATTTCTTCTCGATGCCGGTATCGACGCTGCGCCGCGCATTTTCGGCATCGACGGGCGCGCCGAGGCCCGACCAGCGGCCCGCGAACCAATCGGCGCGGTTGGGCAGATAGGATTTGCCCGCCTCGAACTCGCCTTCGAGCAGGGTCGTGAACTGGTGGACCTGCTGGTCGATGAAGCCCTGATCGACCACGCCTTCGGCCGCGAGCCGCTTGGCATAGACTTCGCTCACCGGCGGATGCTGCTTGATCTTCGCGTACATCAGCGGCTGGGTGAAGCTCGGCTCGTCGCCTTCGTTATGGCCGAAGCGGCGATAGCACCACATGTCGATGACGACGTCGCGCTTGAACTTCTGGCGATATTCGATCGCGATCTTGCAGGCGAAGGTGACCGCTTCGGGATCGTCGCCGTTGACGTGGAGGATCGGCGCCATCACGCCCTTCGCCACGTCGCTCGGATAAGGCGAGGAACGCGCGAATTGCGGGCTCGTCGTGAAGCCGATCTGGTTGTTGATGACGAAATGGATGCAGCCGCCGGTATTATAGCCGCGGATGCCCGAGAAGCCGAGGCACTCCCAGACGATGCCCTGGCCCGCCATCGCGGCGTCGCCGTGGATCAGGACGGGCAGGACCTGATCATGCTCGCCAAGATCGGCGCGCACCGTCTGCAGCGCGCGGACCTTGCCCAGGACGACCGGGTCGACGGCTTCGAGATGCGAGGGGTTCGCGACCAGCGACATATGGACGCTGACGCCGTCGAACTCGCGATCGGTGCTGGTGCCGAGATGATATTTGACGTCGCCCGAACCGCCGACATCCTCGGGGTTGGCCGAGCCGCCGCCGAATTCGTGGAAGATCACCCGGAACGGCTTCGACATCACGTTGGCGAGCATGTTGAGCCGGCCGCGATGCGCCATGCCGTAGACGATCTCGCGCACGCCCATCGCGCCGCCATATTTGATGATCGATTCCATCGCCGGAATCATCGCTTCGCCGCCGTCGAGGCCGAAGCGCTTGGTGCCGACATATTTGCGGCCGAGGAACTTCTCCCACTGCTCGGCCTGGATCACCTTGGAGAGGATCGCCTTCTTGCCGTCGGGCGTGAAGGTGATCGCCTTGTCCTTGCCTTCCATCCGCTCCTGGAGGAAGCGGCGCTCCTCGACATCGGCGATGTGCATATATTCGAGGCCGACCGGCCCGCAATAATTGGCGCGCAATATGTCGACGATCTCGCGCACGGTAGCCCATTGCAGGCCGAGCACGCCGCCAAGATAGATCGGCGTATCGATCTGATCGTCGGTGAAGCCGTGATATTCGGTCTTGAGATCCTCGGGCAGATGCTGGCGGGCGAGCCCCAGCGGATCGAGATTGGCGGCAAGGTGGCCGCGCACCCGATAGGTGCGGATCAGCAGCATCGCGCGGATCGAATCGCCGGCCGCCTTGGCGATCGCATCCTGCGAAGGCGCGGGGGCAGGGGCCGGGGCGGCGGCGGGAGCCGCCTTGGCGGGCTTGGCGGCGGGCTCCATCTGGGTAGGATCGAGCGCCGCGGTGAGCGCATCGGTCTCGGTCAGCGGCCAGCGCGGATTGGCCCAGCTCGGGCCCTGCGCGCCATTTTCCAGCCCCTCGAACCACTGGCGCCAGCCGGGTTCGATGCTGTCGGGGTCCGCCTTGAAGCGGCGGTACAGCGTTTCGACGAAGGCGGGGCTCACGCCGCCGGCGATGTCGTCGAAGTCGAGGCCCTCATAGCCCATGGTCAGTTCCGTTCATGGTAGCGCTCACATATACCCCAATATAGAGCGCAATCGTTGCAAATCAGCCCTTGAGGCGTTCGACCAGCGTCGAGCCGAGCTCGGAGGGGCTGGCCGCGACCTTGATCCCGGCGGCTTCCATCGCCGCGATCTTGCTCTCGGCATCGCCCTTGCCGCCCGATACGATCGCCCCGGCATGGCCCATGCGACGGCCCGGAGGCGCGGTGCGGCCGGCGATGAAGCCCGCCATCGGCTTCGAGCGGCCGCGCTTGGCTTCGTCCATCAGGAACTGCGCCGCCTGCTCCTCGGCGTCGCCGCCGATCTCACCGATCATGATGATCGACTGGGTGGCGTCGTCGGCGAGGAACAGTTCGAGCACGTCGATGAAATTGGTGCCGTTGACCGGATCGCCGCCGATGCCGACCGCGGTGGTCTGGCCGAGGCCGGCATTCGTGGTCTGGAACACCGCCTCATAAGTGAGCGTGCCCGAGCGCGAGACGACGCCGACCGAACCCTTGGAGAAGATGCTGCCGGGCATGATGCCGATCTTGCACTCGCCGGGGGTGAGCACGCCGGGACAATTGGGGCCGATCAGCCGCGATTTGCTGCCCGACAGCGCGCGCTTGACCTTGACCATGTCGAGCACCGGAATGCCCTCCGTGATGCAGACGATCAGCGGCACTTCGGCGTCGATCGCCTCGAGGATCGAATCCGCCGCGAAGGGGGGCGGGACGTAGATCACGCTGGCAGTCGCGCCGGTGCGGGCCACGGCTTCCTCGACGGTGTCGAACACCGGCAGGCCGATATGCTCGGTCCCGCCCTTGCCGGGGGTGACGCCGCCGACCATCTGCGAGCCATATTCGAGCGCGGCGAGGGTGTGGAATTCCCCCGTCTTGCCGGTCATGCCCTGGGTGATGACCTTGGTATTCTTGTCGACGAGGATGCTCATTGGCTTGACCGTTTCCTTATCCCACCCCGGCGAAGGCCGGGGCCCAGTTGCGATGCACTCAGGGGTGCGCGATCGCGTCGTACAAATCATTCCACTCGGGATTCAGGCCTTCGATTTCCCTGATCTTCCAGACCCGCTTCCATTCCTTCATCTGCCGCTCGCGCTGCCGCGCCGATTCCAAGCTGCCGTGCGGTTCGTACCAGACCAGCAACTTGCAACCGTATTTCCTAGTGAACCCTTCGACGACGCCTTCGCGATGTTCCCAGACTCGTTTTGCCAGATCGAATGCCGAGCCGAGATATAGCGTTCCGTTCCGCTCGCTCGCCATGATGTAGACATAGCCCTTGTCTTCCATCGCAGATGCTCCGCAACTGGGCCCCGGCCTTCGCCGGGGTGGTTCAATTCCTCTTCGATCAATTCAGCGAGCTATCGATCGCCTTGCACGCCACCAGCAGTTCCTTGACCGCGTCGACCGAGACCGAAAGGTTGGCCTTGGCTTCGTCGTCGAGCTTGATCTCGACGATCTTCTCGACGCCGCCGGCGCCGATGATCACGGGCACGCCGACATACAAGTCATCCACGCCATACTGGCCGGTGAGATGCGCCGCGGCGGGAAGGACGCGCTTCTGGTCGTAGAGATAGGCCTCTGCCATCGCGATGCCGCTGGTGGCGGGGGCGTAGAAGGCCGAGCCGGTCTTGAGCAGGCCGACGATCTCGCCGCCGCCCGAGCGGGTGCGCTGGACGATTGCGTCGATGCGCTCCTGAGTCGAGAAGCCCATTTCGATGAGGTCGGGGACGGGGATGCCGCTGACGGTCGAATATTCGATCACCGGGACCATCGTGTCGCCATGGCCGCCGAGCACGAAGCTGGTGACGTCCTTGACCGAAACCTTGAATTCCTCGGCGAGGAAATGGCTGAAGCGCGAGCTGTCCAGCACGCCGGCCATGCCGACGACCTTGGTGTGGGGGAGCCCCGAAAATTCGCGCAGCGCCCAGACCATCGCGTCGAGCGGGTTGGTGATGCAGATCACGAAAGCGTCCGGCGCGTTGGCGGCGATGCCTTCGCCGACCGCCTTCATCACCTTCAGATTGATGCCGAGCAGATCGTCGCGGCTCATGCCCGGCTTGCGGGCGACCCCGGCGGTGACGATGATGACGTCGGCGCCGGCGATGTCGGCATAATCGTTCGAACCGGTGATCTTCGCGTCGAAGCCTTCGACCGGGCCGCACTGCGAGAGATCGAGCGCCTTGCCCTGGGGAACGCCCTCGACCACGTCGAACAGGACGATGTCGCCGAGGCCCTTGAGTGCTGCGAGATGGGCGAGCGTGCCGCCGATATTGCCGGCGCCGATGAGCGCGATCTTCTTGCGAGCCATGGAATCTCCTTGCTGTCCAGGCAAGGCGGGCGCAGCGAGCGCGCGCCTCAAAAGCGTCGGCGGCTTAGGACGATACGCCCTGAGCCGCAACCCGGGATTCCGTGGCGGGCAGGATTATCTTTGCGACTGTTTCGCAAGTGCAATAAGGGTTGTGCGCCCTGTCATCGCTCGCCATGGCCCTCGGCCAGATATTCGTCGGACGCCATTTCGTGGAGGCGCGATGCGGTGCGCTCGAATTCGAAAGCGCCGTCGCCCGTGACATATAGTTCATCGGGCGTGGCATCCGCGGCGGCGAGCAGCTTGACGCGATTCTCGTAGAGCGCGTCGATCAGCGTGACGAAGCGCGCCGCTTCGTTGCGGTTGTCGGGGCCCAGGCGGGGGATGCCGACGAGGATGATCGTGTGGAAGCGCCGCGCGATCGCGAGATAGTCCGCGGCGCCGCGCGCCTCGCCGCACAGCCGCTTGAACGAGAAGACCGCGACACCCTTCACGCATTTGGGGACGTGGATCGATCTGCCGCCGGGCACGGCAAGGTCGCAGGCGGGGACACGCGCGCGATCTTCGACCGGATAGTCGGTGAGGCGGAAGAAGGCGGCGGAAAGCTCGGCGGTGGCTTCGGGGCCGTTGGGGACGAGCCAGGTCTGCATGCTGCCGAGCCGATCGAGCCGATAGTCGACCGGCCCGTTGAGGGGGCGCACGTCGAGCCGGGCTTCGATCAGGTCGATGAAGGGCAAGAACAGCGCGCGGTTGAGCCCATCCTTGTAGAGGTCGCGCGGCGGGCGGTTCGAGGTGGCGACGACGGTGAGCCCGTGCGTCATCATCTCGGTGAACAGCCGCGAGAGGATCATCGCATCGGCGGGGTTGTTGATCACCATCTCGTCGAACGCGAGCAGCCGGACATCCTCGACCAGCGCCTCGGCGACCGCGACGATCGGGTCCTCGGTCTCCTTCTGGCGCTCGACGTTGAGGCGCTGATGCACCTCCATCATGAATTCGTGGAAATGGACGCGGCGCTTGCGGCGGATCGCGACATGCTCGAACAGCAAGTCCATCAGCATCGATTTGCCGCGGCCGACTCCGCCCCACAGATAGACGCCGCGCGGCGGCTCGGGCCGGCGGCCGAGCGCGCGCCAGAGGATGCTGCCTTTCTTGGGGACGGCTTCGAGTTGCTCGGCGAGCTGATCGAGCCGTTCGGCGGCGGCGGCCTGTTCGGGGTCGGGGCGCAATTCGCCGGCGGCGATGAGCTCGCGGTAGCGGGTGAGGACGTGGCTCACTTGATCGACGGTTTCCGCACCGTGCCGAGGAAGCTGGCGACCATCACGTCCTCCTGCACCACCGTGCCGCGCAGAAAGAGCAGGCGCCCGGTCTCGCGCAGCAGCTCGACATGCGCCTCGGTCGGCACATCGATCGCGCCGCCGCTGATGAACTGGACCGACAGGTCGAGCGTCGAGGCCGGGCCGCTGAGCACGCCGAAGCCGCGCCCGGCGGCGAACAGCGCCATATCGATGAAGCCGGTCAGCGCGCCGCCGTGGATATGATCGCGCAGATTGGAGTGCTGACGGCCGAAGGTCGTGCGGACGCGCGCGACCTTGCCCTCTTGCCTGACCGACAGCGCGCCGATGAAGGCGTTGAACCGCCCTTCCTCGAGCATCTCCCAGCGCTTCCAGCCCGGCAGGTCCGGATCGTCGTCGTAGCGGAAATGCGCGTCGGCGAATGCGCTCAAAGCGTGCGCTCGGCTTCCATCTTCTTGACCTCGGCGATCGCCTTGGCGGGGTTCAGCCCCTTGGGGCAGACGTTCGCGCAGTTCATGATCGTGTGGCAGCGATAGAGGCGGAACGGATCCTCGAGCTCGTCGAGCCGCTCGCCGGTATTTTCGTCGCGGCTGTCCGCCAGCCACCGATAGGCCTGAAGCAGGATCGCGGGGCCCAGGAACTTGTCGCTGTTCCACCAATAGCTCGGGCAGGCGGTCGAGCAGCAGGCGCACAGGATGCACTCGTAGAGGCCGTCGAGCTTCTCGCGATCCTCCGGAGTCTGCAGCCTTTCCTTGCCCGAGGGGGGCGGAGTCACCGTCTGCAGCCAGGGCTTGATCGAGCTGTACTGCGCATAGAAATGGGTGAAATCGGGGACGAGGTCCTTGATCACATCCATGTGCGGCAGCGGCGTGATGCGAATCTCGCCCTTGATATCCTCGATCGCGGTGGTGCAGGCCAGGCCGTTGCGACCGTCCATGTTCATCGAGCAGGAGCCGCAGATGCCCTCGCGGCACGAGCGGCGGAAGGTGAGCGAGGAATCGTCCTCGGCCTTGATCTTGATGAGCGCGTCGAGAACCATCGGACCGCATTCGTCGAGATCGACCTCGAACTGGTCGTAGCGCGGATTCTCGCCGCTATCGGGATCGTAGCGATAGATTTTGAACTTCTTGACCCGGACCGCGCTCGGATCAGCCTTGTGCTCCTTGCCTTTGCTGATCTTGCTGTTCTTGGGCAGGAGAAAGTCGGCCATTCGGGTAGAGTCCTTGCGCGGCACAGATAGTGAGGGGCGAGCTATGCCTTTCGCAATCGCAGCGCAACCCCGCAGGCACGCCAAAGCGCGGCCTTTGTCGCCGCCCGCTCAGATCACGTCGAGGACGAGGCCGAGGTCGCGGGCTTCGTCCGCCTCGATATACCAGTTTGCGGGCGCGCGCTGCTGGACGTCTTCGAAGGGGATTTTCGAGCCCCTGACCAAGGCGCGGAAGCCCTCTTCCTCGATCCGTATCGAATGCTCGATCTCATGGAGATTGGCCTGGAGCCCGGCGATCACCGACTTGAGCGGGCCCGAGAGGTTGATCGTCTTAGTGAGGATCCGCTCATGCACCATGATCCGAGTGCCGCGGGTCAGGAAGCGCTTGTCGACCGGGAAGCTCGCCATGAAGGTGGCGCCTGCCGAATAGACCGCCACCTTGCCGAGGAAGAGCGTTTCGCGGCTGGTATATTCCCGCAGCAGGCGGAGCTCTTCGCCCATCAGCCGCGCGACTTCGGGATCGCCGCCCAGCGTGGAGATGGCGACGACGATCGGGCCGGTTTCGGGCGCGGCGGCGAGCTGGGTGCGGAAATTGGCGTACATGCTGTGATCGACGGTGCCGTGGAGCACGACATGGGGCTCGCTGAGCAACGGGTAGCGCTGGGCGCGGCTTTCGGCGCTATCGTCCTGCGGTGTGGCGGTCTGGGTTGGTTCGGTCATGGCCTGCCAACTTCCTTTCCGGACTGTGGTTCCACTGCCGTCGCCGGGGTCAGGGCTTGAGGGCATCCGTCGCCGGCGCGCCGACGGGCGCAGTGGCGCCCTTCGGCATGCGCGCTTCGAGCGGCGCGAGCCACGCCGCCACGCCGTCGCCGATCGCCACCTGCGGATCGGAAGGCTGCAGGTTGTGGGTCGATTCCCACCGGCCGATCGTGTCGCGCGCCTCGACGATCGCGGTATCGAGCGGCTGGGGCTTGCGCAGCGCATGGTTGACCAGCGCGTCGCCGAAGAAGGTCCAGTCATTCTCCGCCTGGCAGCCGAACGAGGTCCGCTCGGACGAAGCGGCGGTGATGAGCGCGGTCGTCTCGTTGGCGAGCAGCGGCACGAAGATGCCCGAATAGCAGGCGGAGAGCAGCAACATCCGGTTCTTGATGCCAAGCTCGTCGAGGATCGCGGCGAGCCGCACCGGGCCGAGGAGGCCATAGCCTTCGTCGCCGTCGTGATAAGCGAGCCCGACCTTGGCGCCGTGGCTGGTGCTGAACAGGATGAGCACGTCGCGCTCCTTGTCCATCAGCTCGGCGACGCGGGCGAGCGCGAGGGTCAGCGATTCGATGCTGCCGCTGGCCAGGTCGCCGGGGGCGTTGCCGGTGGTGCTGGCCAGCACCAGGGTCCGACCCGCGGCGTCGTAGCGGCGCGACAGGACCTTGCCTGCCTCGCGCGCCTCGCGGCCGAACACCGGATCGCTGTCGAGCGCGATCGACACGACATAGGCGTCGACCAGATTCTTGCGCTGCGGCTGGAGCGCCTCGAGCATGCGGAGCAGCTTGCGGCGATCGGCGAGTAGCCATTTGGCCGAGCGCCCGCGTTCGAGCTGCGGGCCCGTGGCGAGCGATTCGGCGATGTCGGACGGGTTCGCGCCGGAGAGGATCTGCGGCCATTCCTTGGTATGGCGGATCTGGGCGGTGGCACTGGGAGCGGCGAGCATCGCCGCGGCGAGGGCAGCGAAAAAAGCGATACGCATCGAATACGAAACCCCGGCCTCTGGTTGGGGCAGTCTCGCTTCGCCCGAGTGGGAGTCAAGCGTCTCGGATGATGGGCCACACATGCATAAGCGTGAAGCGTATATTTTATATCTAAACTACCCTATATTGCGCGCATGTTCGAATTCGATCCGGCGAAGAGCGCGGCCAATCTGGCCAAGCATGGGATCGACTTCGAGGCTGCCCGCGCGCTTTGGCTCGACGATCGGCGGCAGACGCCGAAGTCCGAGCGACCGGGCGAGGAAACGCGTTGGCTGGTGATCGGAATGATCCAGGATGTTGGCTGGACGGCAATCGTGACGCATCGAGGCGACAGAGTGCCCATCATCTCGGTGCGGCGGGCACGCAAGGAAGAGATGGCGCTTTATGGAAATTGAGAAGATCAGCTCCGAGGAACTGGACCGCCGCTTCGATGACGGCGAGGAGGTCTTGCAATATTTCGATCTGAGCTCGGCTCGCCGCCCTGGTCTGGAGGTCCGTCGCGTGAACGTCGATTTTCCGGACTGGATGATCCGCAACCTGGACGAGCATGCCAAGAAGCGCGGCGTCACGCGCCAGGCGCTGATCAAGATGTGGCTGGCGGACCGGCTGGAAGCCGCGGGCTGAGCCAGCCGGACGTTGCCGGGGCCGAAGCCCCGGCGATGCGGATCAATATACCCGCTTCTTCGGCTTGATATAGTCGATGTCGTCGGTGAGCGTGTAGTCGTGGACCGGGCGGTAATCGATGCGGCTCGCGCCATCCTTGCCGCCCCAGCCGTCGAACCAGGTGACGGTATGCTTCATCCACTCGTCGTCGTGGCGATCGGGGAAATCCTCGTGCATGTGCGCGCCGCGGCTTTCCTTGCGGTTCACCGCCGAGCGGATCGTCACCTGCGCCTGGCTCAGCAGATTGTCGAGCTCGAGCGTCTCGATCAGATCGGTGTTCCAGATCAGCGAGCGATCGCTGACCGATACGTCCTGCATCGAGGCATAGACGCCGTCCATCAGCGCGATGCCTTCGCGCATCAGCTCGTCGGTGCGGAACACCGCGCAGTGGCGCTGCATGGTCTTCTGCATCTCGCGGCGGATCGTCGCGGTGCCGGTGCTGCCGGCGGCGTTGCGGAAATGGTCGAGCCGGCCGAGCGCCATCGCTTCGGAATTGGCGGGCAGCGGCTTGTGCGGGGTGCCGGGCTTCAGGATTTCCTTGATGCGCAGGCCGGTGGCGCGGCCGAACACGACCAGGTCGATCAGCGAGTTCGAGCCCAGGCGGTTCGCGCCATGGACCGAGACGCAGGCCGCCTCGCCGACCGCGAACAGGCCGGGGACGACCGTGTCGGGGCCGTCGGCGCCGAGGGTGACGACTTCGCCATGATAATTGGTCGGGATGCCGCCCATATTATAATGGACGGTCGGCACCACCGGCAGCGGCTGGCGGGTCAGGTCGACGCCCGCGAAGACCTTGCCGGTCTCGGTGATGCCGGGCAGGCGCTCGTGGAGGATCTTGGGATCGATATGGTTGAGGTGGAGGAAGATATGATCCTTCTCCTTGCCGACGCCGCGGCCCTCGCGGATTTCCATCGCCATCGAGCGTGACACCACGTCGCGGCTGGCGAGGTCCTTCGCGCTGGGCGCATAGCGCTCCATGAAGCGCTCGCCCTCGGAGTTGGTCAGGTAGCCGCCTTCGCCGCGCGCGCCCTCGGTGATCAGCACGCCGGCGCCGTAGATGCCGGTCGGGTGGAACTGGACGAACTCCATGTCCTGCAGCGGGAGGCCGGCGCGCAGCACCATCGCGTTACCGTCACCGGTGCAGGTGTGCGCCGAGGTGGCGGACTGGTAGACGCGGCCATAGCCGCCGGTCGCCAGCACGGTGGTGTGGCTGCGGAAGCGGTGGATGCTGCCATCGTCCATGCACAAGGCGATGACGCCGCGGCATTCGGGCCCGTTGGGGCCGTCTTCCATGATCAGATCGAGCGCGAAATATTCGACGAAGAAGTCCGCGTCATATTTCAGGCTCTGCTGATAGAGCGTGTGGAGCATCGCATGGCCGGTGCGGTCGGCGGCGGCGCAGGTGCGCTGCGCGGGCGGGCCTTCGCCCATATTCTGCATCATGCCGCCGAACGGGCGCTGGTAGATCTTGCCCTCTTCGGTGCGGCTGAACGGCATGCCGGCATGTTCGAGCTCATAGACCGCGGCGGGGGCCTCGCGCGTCAGATATTCGATCGCGTCCTGATCGCCCAACCAGTCCGACCCCTTGACGGTGTCGTACATGTGCCAGGTCCAATGGTCCGCGCCCATATTGCCGAGACTCGCGGCGATGCCGCCCTGCGCCGCGACGGTGTGGCTGCGGGTCGGGAACACCTTGGTGATGCAGGCGGTCTTGAGGCCGCTCTCGGCGATACCCATCGTCGCGCGCAGGCCGGCGCCGCCGGCGCCGACGACCACGGCGTCATAGGTGTGATCGATGATCTTGTAGGCGGCGGGCATCAGGCGATGGTTCCCGTGGTGAAGGCGACCTTGAGGATCGAGAAGATCGCGAGTGTGGCGACCGAGATGGTGAAATATTTGAGCAGGATCAGCAGCACGAAGCGCGTGTGATCATGCTGATAATCCTCGATCACCACGGTCAGGCCGTGATGGAAATGATAGCAGACGCTGACCACCAGCAGGATCATCGGCACCGCCGCCCAGGGCTGGGCAAGCCACAGCGTCACCGTCTCATGGTCATAGGCCGGAAGCAAAGCGATCGAGAGGATCAGCCACAGGACCAGGATCAGGTTCGATCCGGCGCTGAGCTTGTGGTGCCACCAGCCTTCGGCGCCTTCCTTGGCGGAGCCCAGCCCGCGTACTCGGCCGATTTCGGTGCCATTACCCATTGCTCTTCTCCAGCAGGACGACCCAGAAGGCCGCGGTGGCGAGGACCGAAAAGACGAAGGTCGCCAGCGCGCTGCGCTTGTTGGCGCCCAGCTCGAAATTGGCGCCGGCGTCCATGAAGAAGTGGCGCACGCCCGATGCCATATGCTGGAAGAAGGACAGGCTCAGGCCGATGCCGAGGATGTAGCCGGCGATGTTGAGCGCGCCCGATTCCAGCGTGAACAGGTCGACGAAGCCGGCATAAGCCGAGGGGCCGGCAGCCAGTGCCGCGAGCCACCAGACGAACAGGAACATGCCGACCGTGGCCATCCCGCTGCCCGTCGCGCGATGGACGATCGAGACAAGCATATGCGGCCCCCATTTCCAGATCGACAGATGGGGCGACAAGGGTCGCGCTTCGTTGCGGGGGTTGGCCAAGGACGTTCCTTTCGGGTCGAGCCGTCTCCTTAGTCCGGCGTCCGGTGGATGCAAGCCGGAACACCCGCGCGACCCTTGGCTAACCCCGCCTTAACCAGTTGCGCGCATAGCTGCCGGCACGAGCGGCCTGCTCCCTATCCTGCCGCTCAAGGGGACAAGCGTGACTGTGGTATCGAGCAACGATCAGCCTACCGGCCAGATGAGCGCGCGGATCGACGTGCGCGCGCGGCTGCGCATCTTCGATTTCGAAGGATCGCTGATCCGCTCTGGACGCGAAGTGTGGGAAGCGCTCGAGCCCGAGATCGATGCGGTCTCCGAAGCCTATTGGCAGCAATGGCAGCGCTGTTTCGCCGAAGAGCGGGGCGAACCGGAGGATACCGGCAAGATGATCGCGCTGGGCGTGGTCTTCCTGCGCAATCGCTTTCTCGACACTGCAGGCAGTGCCTGGATCGAATCGATCGAGCGCTCGGTCGCCGCCGCTTATGCGCGCGACGTGCCGCCGATGGCGCTCCTGTCGATGATCAGCGCGAGCGATCGGGTTGCGCTCGAAGTGCTGATGCGGCGCATGGGCGCCGACGGTTCGCGCCTTCCCGGCCAGATCGACACGCTGATGCGGCTGTCGGCGCTCGAGAGCGACATCACGGTCGAAATCTACAACATGTATCGCGAGCATAGCTCGCAGACTGCGCGCGACCGGCTCGCGACCGATTTCCGCGATTCGATCGGGGCCACCGTCGAGCGGGCGTCGCGCGAAGGCGACCAGCTGCGCGTCCAGGCAGTCCGCACCTCAGCTTCGGCGCGGGGGATGTTGGGCAAGGCGAGCGAAGTCGCGGCGGCGGCCGAACAGTCCGCAGTGGCGATGCGCGAGGCGGCGCAGACCGCGGCGGGGCTGATCCGGGCGATCGAGGATGCCCGCACCGAAGTCGAGGCCGCGGCGGACATCGCCACGCGTGCTTCGGGGCAGGCGGGCGCGGCGGTCGGCATGTCCGAGACGCTGTCCGACCACGCCAAGTCGATCGAATCGATCCTGGGGCTGATCCGCGACATTGCCGGGCAGACGAACCTCCTCGCGCTCAACGCGACGATCGAGGCGGCGCGCGCCGGCGACGCGGGGCGTGGCTTCGCCGTCGTCGCGCAGGAAGTGAAGAGCCTTGCCAACCAGACCGCGCGGGCGACCGACGATATCGCCGCCAAGATCGCCGCGATCCAGTCGGCGACCAAATCCACGGTCGAGACCAATGCCTCGATCCGCTCGACCGTCAGCGAGGTCCAGGAAAGCGCGAACCGCATCCGCAGCGCAATGGAGATCCAGGCGCAGACGGTGACGGCGATCACCGCCGCGGTGGACGAGACCGCGCTCGCTGCCGATTCGATGTCGGCGACGATCGGCACGATCCGCGAGGATACCGAGGCGGTGGCATCGGAAATCGATCGGGTGGGCCAGGGCTTCACCGCGCTGGAAAGCCAGCTTGATAACTTGAAGGGCAGTGCCAGCGACTTCATTGCGAAAGTCGCGGCGTAGGAGAGATGCCTTGGAGGAAATGACACGCATCGCCGCCGATCCGCGCGCACTCGTCGGGGATCTTTCCCATTATGACTGGGACGGCGCGATTGCGCGCCACTGTTCTGAGATCGCCGAACTGCTCGCCGCCGAGCATCCCCGCATTTCGGGCGCGTTCTGGACGCACTTCCTGGGCCTGCCGGCGATGGAGAAGCTGCGCCCCAATTTCGACGAGGAGCGTATCGCCGCCGTCCAGGGGATGAGTGCGCGCTATAGCCAGATCCGCTACGAAAAGCCGTTCAGCGACGAGTGGATCCAGATGGCGGTTTTCCACGCCGACTATGCGTTCCGGATGCGCGTGCCGGGGACTGCTCTGATCTCGGGCTTTGCCGCGACGCAGAGCGTCGTGATGGAAATATTGGCCGAGAAAATGCCTGGCGACACCGATCGGCTGCGGTGCCTGTGCGACGTGGTCAACCGTATCGGGCTGGTCGAGACCGACCTGATGGCCCGGCATATCGGCTCGAAGAGCGCCGAGCGTGGCATGACCAAGCGCAAGGAACGGTCGGACGCGTTCCGCGAGACGATCTCGCAATCGATTACCAGCGCGACCGAGGCAGGGAACCGCATCCGAGTCCAGGCGCAGGGGGCATCGAGCTCGGCGCGGGGGATGTTGGGCAAGGCCAGCGAAGTCGCGGCGGCGGCCGAACAGTCCGCAGTGGCGATGCGCGAGGCGGCGCAGACCGCGGCGGGGCTGATCCGGGCGATCGAGGATGCCCGCACCGAAGTCGAGGCTGCCGCTGACATCGCCACGCGTGCTTCGGGGCAGGCGGGCGCGGCGGTCGGCATGTCCGAGACGCTGTCCGACCATGCCAAGTCGATCGAATCGATCCTGGGGCTGATCCGCGACATTGCCGGGCAGACGAACCTGCTCGCGCTCAACGCGACGATCGAGGCGGCGCGCGCCGGCGACGCGGGGCGTGGCTTCGCCGTCGTCGCGCAGGAAGTGAAGAGCCTCGCCAACCAGACCGCGCGGGCGACCGACGATATCGCCGCCAAGATCGCCGCGATCCAGTCGGCGACGCGCAGTACGGTCGACACCAACGCCTCGATCCGCTCGACGGTGGACGAGGTTCAGGAATCGGCGCAGCGCATCCGCAGCGCAATGGAGATCCAGGCGCAGACGGTGACCGCGATCACCGCCGCGGTGGACGAGACCGCGCTTGCGGCCGATTCGATGTCGGCGACGATCGGTGCGATCCGCGAGGATACCAAGACCGTGACGAGCGAGATCGACACGCTCCAGCGCGATGTCGCCGAAGTCGACGATCGGCTCCACCAGTTGCGCGACGCCGCAGAGACTTTCTCCCACTCCGCCGCCGCCTGACGCTTCCGCCTCTCCGGGGTTCGGGCTAGGGGCGAGGGATGACCAACATTCTTCTCACCGGCAGCAGCCGGGGCATCGGCGCCGCGATCGCGACCAGTCTAACCGGCGAAGGCCTACGGCTCGTGGGGCAAGGCACGCGCAGCGGGATCGCCTCCGACTTCGCCGATCCGGCCGCACCGCAAGCGTTGTGGACGCAGGCGCTGGACGCGCTCGACGGGCGCATCGACGTGCTGGTCAACAATGCCGGGGTGTTCGAAGCGACGCCCCTCGATCTCGATCATGACGATTGGGTCGCGGGCTGGGAGCGGACCATGCGGATCAACCTCACCGCCTCGGCCGAGTTGTGCCGGCTGGCGGTGCGCCACTGGCAGGCCGAGGGACGGCCGGGCCGGATCGTCAACGTCGCGAGCCGCGCCGCCTATCGCGGCGATTCTCCCGCGCACTGGCATTATGCCGCGTCCAAGGCGGGGATGGTGGCCATGACCAAGACGATCGCGCGTGCCTATGCCAGCCAGGGCATCCTCGCCTTCGCGATCTGCCCCGGTTTCACGATGACGGGCATGGCCGAGGATTATCTGGCGAGCCGTGGCGGCGACAAGTTGCTCGCGGATATTCCGCTGGGGCGCGTCGCCGATCCGGAGGAAGTCGCGGTGCTCGCGCGCTTCTGCGCGCTCGAGGCGCCGGCGTCGATGACGGGCGCAGTGCTCGACATCAACGGGGCGAGCTATGTCCGCTGAGCGTCCGCCAGCGCCAGCGTCCGGCGGCGCGACCAACGAGAAAGCGGTCGACAGCTGGAAGACGAGTTTCCCCTGCACGCGCGCCGAGGCCGAGGCGATCGACGCAAGCGAGTTGGCGATCGACGCGGTGCTGATGACGACAGAGGAAGTCGAGGACGATGTCGAGCATTGGCGGCTCGACGCCT
This sequence comes from Sphingomonas sp. M1-B02, assembly GCF_026167525.1. NCBI lineage: Bacteria > Pseudomonadati > Pseudomonadota > Alphaproteobacteria > Sphingomonadales > Sphingomonadaceae > Sphingomonas > Sphingomonas sp. M1-B02. Next base: position 3,008,239 of record NZ_CP110679.1, read on the forward strand.
ATAGCGAGGACGAGCCCGACGCGGCGATGATCGCGGTGCTGCGAACCCTGGTGCCGAGCGCTGCCGCGATCGAGCCGCTGATCGAGCCGCTGAGCCCTGAGGATTGGGTTACGATGAGCCAGCAGGGGCTCGAGCCGATCCGGGAGGGGCGCTTCGTGGTGCACACCAGCGCGCATCCGGTGGCGGCCGAGGCGGGGAAGCGCGCCTTCCTGATCGACGCGGGCCGCGCCTTCGGCACCGGGCATCATGCCACGACCTCGGGCTGCCTGGCGATGCTGGACGGGATGGCCGTGCGCGATTTTGCGAATATCATCGATATCGGCACGGGCACCGGCGTGCTGGCCTTCGCCGCGGCCCATCTGTGGCCGGACGCAGCGGTGATGGCGACCGACATCGACGCGATGGCGGTGGAAGTCACGCGCGAAAATGCCGCGCTGAACGGGGTCGAGGGCATCGCGCTGATCGTCGCGGACGGTGCGCTCGAGGCCGGGATTACCGCCCGCGCGCCCTATGACCTGCTGATCGCCAATATCCTGGCCGGGCCGCTGGTATCGATGGCGCCGGAGATCGCGGCGATCGCGGATCGCGAAGCCACCATCCTGCTCGCCGGCTTGCTCGAGACCCAGCGCGAACAGGTCGTCACGGCCTTTGCGGCATGCGGCTGCACGCTGGAGACGATGGACCGGCGCGGCGACTGGACGATCCTGCGGCTCGCTGCAGGCGCCGAGCGCTTCGTGCCCGCGTCGCCGCCCGATCCCAAGGGCCGCGACGGTTGGGCGCTGGATATCTAACGGTCCGTCAAACCTTCGCCTCGGCATATTCCTGCGTGCCGCGCGTGATCATCACATCCTCGGGCAAGATCGTCCCAACCGGCACGTCCGGCTGCGCGAGGAGCGTGCCGTAGAGCGGCGCGAAATCCGTCTCCAGCGTCAGCCGCAACAACTCGTCGAAGCTGGGGATCACGAAATAATTCTGCTGGAAATCGTCGATCCGATACTCGGTGCGCATCACCCGCTCGAGATCGAAGCGGATCCGGTTCGGACTCGGATCCTCCAGCGCGAAGCGCGTTTCGGCGAAGCTGGAGACGATGCCCGAGCCATAGATGCGCAGATTGCCCGCTTCCTCGACCAGCCCGAATTCGACGGTGTACCAGTAAAGCCGCCCGAACTGCTTGAGAGCGCCCAGTTCGAGCGCGCGATTGCCGCCGCGGCCATAGGCTTCGAGATAGTCGGCGAAGACCGGATCGGCGAGCATCGGCACATGGCCGAACACGTCGTGGAAGACGTCGGGCTCCTGGATGTAATCGAGCTGATCGGGGCGACGGATGAAATTGCCCGCGACGAAGCGGCGATTGGCCATATGATCGAAGAAGACGTCGTCGGGGACGAGCCCGGGGACCGCGATCACCTGCCAGCCGGTCAGCTTCATCAGCCGCTCGGACAATTCCTCGAAATGGGGGATGCCGCCGTCGGACAGGCGCAGCGCGTCGAGCCCCTTGAGATAGGCCTCCGACGCGCGCCCGGGCAGGAGCTTCGCCTGCCGCGCGAACAGCCGGTCCCAGGTGGCATGCTCCTCGGGCGTGTAGGCGTCCCAATTCTGCGGTATCGTCCAGTCGGCCGACGCGCCCTCGGGCGGGCGATCCAGCACATGCGTATCTTCTGCCATGTCCGAGAGCATAGCATGCCGCAGGCCCGTAACAAATGAGACCGATTGTTCGGCGTCGGATAGTCTGGCTACTTATCCGCTCACGGTTTGGAGCGCTGCAATGGCATTAGTCCCGCGGGGACGCGCGGAGCCGCCGCCCAGGCTGGCAGTGGCGCGCGAGTGGCCACGGGCCTTCTGGACGCTGGCGCGGCTGGGTCTGGGCTGGAGCGATCTCCAGAAGTTGCCGCGCGGCGACGGGCGACCGGTGCTGCTGCTGCCCGGGCTGTTCAACAGCGACCGATCGAACCTGGCGATGCGGGCATTGCTGATCCGGCTCGGCTATCGCGCGTTCGGATGGGAGCTGGGGCGCAATTTCGGCGCACGCACGGTCGGCGTCGAGGCCGAGCGGCTGTTCGCGCGCGTGGCGGCGATTCATGCCGAGACGGGCGAAAAGGTGACGCTGATCGGCGTTTCCCTCGGCGGGATCATGGCGCGGCTGGCGGCGCACCGGCATCCCGAGATGGTGCGCGAAGTCATTACCGTCAGCGCGCCCTTTGCCGGGCCGCCGACCGCGACCAACGTCTGGCGGCAGTTCGAATGGCTGACCGGCGAGAAGATAGGCGATCCGGCGGTGGTCGCGCGGCTGGAGGAAGCGGCCCGACCGTTGCCGGTGCCGGCCACGGCGATCTGGAGCCGAAGCGACGGGCTGGTCAACGGCCTCATCTGCCGCGAGGAAGACGGCCCGCAGGCGCGCGCGATTGAAGTCAGCAGCAGCCATCTGTTCGTGCAGATGAAGCCCGAAGTGCTGCGGGCGGTAGCGTGCGTCCTGGCGGGTCAGTCGCCGTCGGGGCCGGCGCGATAGCCGTCATAGGCTTCGCATTTATGGGGGTTCTTGCGGCATTCCTTGTCGCGCTTCTTGCGCTCCTTGCCCTCGCGCGCTTCCCGCTCGCGCATCTTGCGGCCGTAATTGCGGTCCGATTCTTCCTGGCTGGTGGTCGACCAGTCGACGACCTGCCCCGTCGCCCGCACCGGCAAGGTGGCGACATCGACGATCGTCTTGGCGATGCAGCCGCCCGAGAGCAGAGGCAGCCCTGCGGCGGCGAGGATCAACAATCTACGCATGGGAAACCTCTTCATGGTGCGGGCCGGGCCGAAGTCGAAGCGCGCGCGGTCGCCCCGATATGGGGGAAATCGGTGAAAAATCCGTCGACGCCGAGGGCGAGGAAGAAGCCGATCTCGTCGGCGATCCGGCCATGATCGGCGAGGCTGCCGGCGCTGCGAAAGGCGGGGGTCAGAAAGAAATTCTCGGCGCGGAAGGTCCAGGGGTGGACCTTCAGCCCGGCGGCATGCGCATCGGCCACGAGCGGGGTTGCACTGCCCGATGCGGGCAGGATCATCGCCCGTTCGGGGCCGATGCCCGCTGCGTAGGTGGCGATCGCCTTCAGTCCTTCGGGCGTTGCCATGGCGGCATAGGTCGGCGTCGCGCCGTCGGCCGGGCCGCCGCTCGCGCTGAGCAATTGGATGAGCGGTACGCGCGTCATGGAGTGGAGCTGCTTCAGATTGGCGACTTCGAACGACTGGATAAAGACCGGCGCGTCGGCGCGGTCCCAGCCCGCAGTCTTGAGCGCGGCGACGAGGCGCGCTTCAAGCGGCAGGCCGATCGTGGCGAAATAGGTGGGATGCTTGGTCTCGGGATAGATGCCGATCGTGCGGCCGGTTTCCTGCGACGCGCGCTTGGCGAGCGCGATGATCTCCTCCAACGTCGGAATCTCTGCCTGGCCGTCATAGCGCATGTTGCCCGGGCGGAACTGCGGCAGCCGCTCCTTGGCGCGCAGGGTCTTCAGCTCGGCTAGGGTGAAATCCTCGGTGAACCAGCCGGTCGTGGCGATGCCGTCGATCGTCTTGCTCGTCTTGCGATCCGCAAATTCGGGATGCGCGGCGACGTCGGTCGTGCCGGAAATCTCATTCTCGTGCCGCGCGACCAGCGCACCGTCTTTGGTCGGAACCAGATCGGGCTCGATAAAGTCCGCGCCCTGTTCGATCGCAAGCTCATAGGCGAGCAACGTATGTTCGGGGCGCTCGCCGCTGGCGCCGCGATGGGCGATGAGGATCGGCTGGGCGGTCACCCCGCGATCCTGCACCGCCGCGCACCCCTGCGCCAGCAGTAGTGCGGCCAACAGTATCGATCTCGCCACGAAACTTTCCATTGGCTACGCGTTAGGCAGCGGATGTGACGGTAACGAGGCGAAGCGTGGCGGAAAACGATTCGGTGATGGCGGCGGCGCGGGCGTGGAGGGGTAGCCCGATGGCGCTCGCCACGGTGGTCTCGACCTGGGGCTCGGCGCCGCGGCCCCGCGGCAGCCATATGCTGGTCCATGCCGACGGGCGCTTCGAGGGGTCGGTCTCGGGCGGCTGCGTCGAAACCGACATCTTGGCGACTGCGGCGGAAGTGATCGCGGGGGCACCGCCGGTGGTGAAGTCCTATGGCGTGGCGGACGCTGCGGCGTGGGAAGTCGGACTGCCGTGCGGGGGCGAGATTGCGGTGCTGGTCCAGCCGGTCTCCCCCGATGGCTTTGACCCCGGATTGTTCGATGCGATCGGCGCGGCGCAGGTTGACGGCACGGGCTTCGACGTGGCGACCGACCTCGCCAGCGGACGTAGCGCGCCCGGTTCCGTGGGGGATTTCGTCAATCGCTACGATCCGCCGCGCCGGCTGCTGATCGTCGGCGCGGTGCAGATCGCGCAGTCGCTGGCCGGGCTCGCGCGCGAACTCGGCATCCGCACCTTCGTGATCGATCCGCGCGGGCGCTTCCTCACCGAGGAACGCTTCCCCGGCGTGATGCTCGACGATCGCTGGCCCGACGAGGCGGTCACCGCTCTCAAGCCCGATCGCGCCACGGCGGTGGTAACGCTGAGCCACGATCCCAAGATCGACGACGACGCGCTGATCGCGGCGCTCGCGCATCCGACGCGCTACGTCGCGGCGCTGGGCTCTCGCAAGAGCCAGGCCGCGCGGCTCGCGCGGTTGGCGGCGGCGGGCGTTTCGCCGCACGATCTGGCGCGGATCGAGGGGCCTGCGGGAATCGACATCCGCGCGATCGGGCCCTCCGAAATCGCACTTTCGATCGCTGCGGCGATGGTACGGAGTTTTCATGTTGAAGCCTGAGCAGGTTGCCCTGATTTTGCTGGCCGCGGGCCGGTCGCATCGTTTCACCGACGCCGACAAGCTGGCCGAACCCTTTCTCGACAAGCCGCTCGCTTATCATGTCGTGACGGCGCTCGAGAATGTGCCGTTCATGACCCGGATTGCGGTCGTCTCGGGCACCAGCCTCGATTTTGCCGCGCGCGGCTATCGGGTGGCGATGAACCCCGATCCAGCGCTCGGCCAGGCTCGTTCGCTGTCGCAAGGAATATTGGCTGCACGCGAGGCGGGGGCAGAGGCGGTGCTGGTCGCGCTGGCCGATATGCCGCGGGTGACCGCGACGCATATCCATCGCCTGCTCGATGCCGCCGATGGCCCCGCCACGATCGTCGCCTCGAGCGACGGTGTGCGGCCGCTGCCGCCCGCCTTGTTTGGTCGCGACCAGTTCGATGCGTTGCTTGCGCTGCGCGGCGACGAGGGCGGCCGCGAACTGATCAAGCGCGGCCACCATGTCGTGACGACCCCCGCCGAGCTGGTGGATATCGACACGCGCGAGGATCTCGAGGAACTGCGCGCGCTCTATGGACTGCCGACCGACGGGAAGTGAATCACTCGTGCCGGAGCGCGTCGATCGGGTTGAGGCTTGCCGCGCGCCTGGCCGGGAAATAGCCGAAGACGACGCCGATGATCGCCGAAATCGCAAAGGCGATGACGTTGATCTGCACGTCGAACAGGAAGGGAAGGCTGCCGAGATAGGACATCAGCCCCACCGCCAGCTGCGCCAGCACCAGCCCGATCACCCCGCCGAGCATCGACAATACCACCGCTTCGACCAGGAACTGCATCAGCACTTCGCTGGCAACCGCGCCGATCGCCAGCCGGATGCCGATCTCGCGCGTTCGTTCGGTGACCGATACCAGCATGATGTTCATGATGCCGATCCCGCCGACGATCAGGCTGATTCCCGCCACCGCCGCGACGATCTGGGTTAGCAGGGTCGTCGTGCCGGTCAGCGTCGCGCTGATTTGCGCCGTGTCGAAGATGTTGAAATCGTCCTGCTTGCCCCCGGTGATCGCGCGGCGCTCGCGCAAAAGATCGCTGATCCCGGCCTGGACCTGCGCGGTCTCGTAATCGGGATCGGTGCCGACCAGCATCAGCCTGATGTCGCGGTTGCCGGTGAAGCGGCGCTGGACCTGCTTGATCGGCATGATCACGACATCGTCCTGATCGCCGCCGAACCCGGCCTGGCCGCGCGCCGAGAGCACGCCGATGATGTCGCACGAGACGCCGTTGAGCCGCAGCCGCTCGCCGACGGCGCTGCCGCCGCGGAACAGGTTGGTGCGGATCGTGTTGCCGATGATGCAGACGCCCTTGCCGGCCTGCTCCTCGGCATTGTTCCAGATGCGGCCCTCGACCAGCGGCCAGGGCTGGACCTTGAAGAAATCGGCGGTGGTGCCGTTAATCGTGGTCGACCAGTTCGAGCCTTCATAGACTGCGGTCGCAGTGGTGCTCGCCTGGGGCGCGACGGCGAGGATGCCGGCGACCTGGCTGCGGATCGCCTGGACGTCCTCTTCCTCGAAATCGGGTGGACGCGGCCCGCCGCCGCCGCGGCCGAAGCCCTGGCCGGGGCGGATCTGGAGGATGTTGGTGCCGAGCGACGAGATCTGCTGCTGGACCGCGGCGGTGGTCGCCTTGCCGAGCGTGACCATCGTCACGACCGCGGCGACGCCGATGATGATGCCGAGCGCGGTGAGGATCGAGCGGAGCTTGTGGCGCAGGATCGATCGGATCGCGAGGGTAAGGGTGGTGCCGAACATCAGGCGTGGACCTTCGCATTCTTCTCGATGCGCTCGATCAGCCCGTCCTTGAAATGCACCAAGGTCCGCGCGAAGGCGGCCATGTCGGGCTCGTGCGTCACCATCAGCACCGTGATGCCGCTATTCTGATTGAGATCGGTCAGCAGCTCCATAATCTCGACCGAACGCTCGGAATCGAGATTGCCGGTCGGCTCGTCGGCAAGCAGGACGGCGGGGCTGGTGACGATCGCGCGGGCGATGGCGACGCGCTGCTGCTGGCCGCCGGACAGCTCGGCGGGGGTATGGTCCCACCATCGGTCGAGACCGACCTTTTCGAGAGCGGCCATCGCCGTCTCGCGCCGGACCTTCTTCTCGTCGCCGCGATAGACCAGGGGCAACTCCACATTCTCGAGCGCCGAGGTGCGCGCGAGCAGGTTAAAGCCCTGGAAGACGAAGCCGAGATATTTGCGGCGCATCAGCGCGCGCTGATCGCGGCCCAGTTGCTCGACATGGAAGCCCTCGAACAGGAACTGGCCCGCACTCGGCACGTCGAGGCAGCCGAGGATGTTCATCGTCGTCGACTTGCCCGAGCCCGACGGGCCCATCACCGCGACGAAATCGCCGGCTTCGATGTCGAGGTCGATGCCCTTCAGCGCCTGGAACTGGGTCGCGCCTTCGCCATAGACTTTGGTGACGCCGCGCAGCTGGATGAGCGGGGCGTCACTGGGCACGCTGGCCTCCGCCCTGCGCGCCGCCGCCCGATCCGCCGCCCTGGCGCCGCTGGCCCGAGCCCTTGCGCTGCGCGCCGCTCGAGGAGAGCTGGCCGGTGATGACCACATCGCCGGGCTTGAGACCGCCGCTGGTGATTTCGGTGACGGTGCCGTTGGTGTCGCCGGTGGTGACCTGGACCGCCTGGGGCTTGCCGTCGGCGCCCTGGATATAGACGGTCTGGGTCGCGCCGCGCGTGACGGTAGCGGTCTTCTCGGCGGCGTTGCCGCGCCGCGGACGGCTTGGCACCAGCGCACCGGTGATCCCGCCCCCCGAACCGCCGGCAGCGGGCGCGGCGGTGGGCGTGAAGCGCAGCGCCGCATTCGGCGCGAGCAACACGTTGGGACGCGCCTTGGTGACGATCTCCGCCGTCGCGGTCATGCCGGGTCGCAGCTGGAGATCGGGGTTCGAGACGCTGAGCGTCGCGGCATAGGAGACGACCTGCGCGGCGGTGGTGGTGCTGGTGGTCGACGCCGCCTCGCTTGCGGTCAGATTGGAACCGAGATCGACTCGCGTGATCGTCGCCGGGAAGGTCTTGCCCGGGAAGGCGTCTACCGTGAAGCTCGCGGTCTGGCCCTGCTGGACCGAACCGACATCGGCCTCGTCGATCGAGACCTGCAGCTCCATCGTCGAGAGGTCCTCGGCGATGACGAACAGGACGGGCGCCGTGAAGGACGCGGCGACCGTCTGCCCCGGCTCGATCTGGCGGGCGAGGACGACGCCGTTGACCGGCGAGCGGATGACGGCGCGCGAGCGCTGGGTCTGGTTCGATGACAGCGAGGCGCGGGCTGCGGCGACATTCGCCTCGGCGGCGCGGCGGGTGGCGACGGCGCGCTGGACCGCGGCGCGGGCCTGGTCAAGCTCGACCTTGGCGGGAACCCGCCCGCCCGAGAGCCGGCTGACTTCCTCCAGCCGTTGGAGTTGCGCCTGCGATTCGCTCACGGTCGCCGCCGCCTGCGAAACCTGGGCGATGTTGGCGTTGAGCGTGGCGACGCTCTGGGCGATCGCGTCGTCGAGCCGTTCGGTGTCGATCAATGCGATCGCCTGGCCCTTGGTGACGCGATCGTTGACGTCGGCGGTCACGCTGGTGACCAGGCCCGACAATTCGGAGCCGACCGTGACCTGATTGTTCGGCGCGAGCTTACCGGTCGCCGACACGGTGACCGTGAGGTTGCCGCGCTCGACCGGGGCGGTCGCATAATTGACTTCGTCCGAGCCGCCGAAGATCCGCCAGACGAGCAAGAGGAGCAGCAGCATGCCGACCGCGATCGCGATCCATTTGAGATAGCGCCGCCACCAGGGCACCGCCGGCGTGCCGAGGAATTCGTCGAGCTGCTTGGTGTCAGTTGCCATCGGTGCGTGCCTGTTCGGGTGCCTGGGGGGTGGTGGTGCTGTCCCATCCGCCGCCCAGTGCGAGATAGAGTGCGATGAGAGCCGTCGCCTGATCGGATTGGGCGGTGACCAGCCCGTTGCGTGCCGAAAGCAGTTGGCTTTCGGCCTGGTTGAGTGTGGTGAAGTCGCTCAACCCCGAGCGATATTGGAGCCGCGCCAGCAGCGCCTGGTTGCTCGCGGCCTCCTCGGCGATGCGGAACTCGACTTCGCGGCGCTGCGCCGACTGGAGTGCGACCGCGGCATTCTCGATATCCTCGAGCGAGGTCAGCACGGTCTGCTTGTACGAAAGAAAGGCGCCGTCGGCCGCGGCCTGGGTCGCGCGTACCTGGCTTCGCCCGCGGCCGGCGTCGAAGATCGTCTGGGCGATATTGGCGAACAGGCGCCCGGTGATCACGTCGAAGATCGAGGTGATCGCGCTGCTCCCGCCGTCGATGCTGCCGCCGATCGCGAGGGAGGGATAGAGCTGCGCCTGGGCGACGCCGATCTGCGCGGTGGCGGCGGCGAGATTGCGCTCGGCGGCGCGGATGTCGGGACGTTGGCGCAGCGCCTCGGCGGGAATGCCGGCGGCGACCTCGGCCGGGCCGCGGGGAATGGGGCGCGCCGCCTCCAGCTCCGCCTTGAGCGCGCCGGGCGCCTGGCCGGTAAGCACGCCGATCCGCGAGACGAAACTGTTATAGTTCGCCTCCAGGCTGGGGATCGTCGCCGCGGTCTGGGCGCGCTGCGCACGTGCCTGCTCCTGGTCGATCGTCGAGACCAGCCCCGCCTGGACCCGCCACTGCGCGATCTGGAGATTGTCCTCCTGCAGCGCGAGCGAGTTGCGGGCGTTGGCGAGCTGCGCCTGCGCGGCGCGGGCGAGGACATAGTTGCGCGCGGTCTCGGCCTGGATCGAGATCAGCACGGTCGCATAGTCGAATCCCGCCGCCTCATAGCTTGCGCGCGCCGATTCGACCCCGCGGCGCACGCCGCCGAACAGGTCGACCTGATAGCTGGCGTCGGCCCCGAGCGAGAAGCTCGTGCCGCCGCCCTGCGAGAAGGATGTGACGGTGCCGTCGGGAAGGGTCGTCGTGGTCGTGCCGCCGCGAAGCGATTCGCTGCGCGAAGCCCCGCCCGATGCGCCAAGCGTCGGGAACAAGGAGGCGCGCTGCTGTACCAGCGATTCGCGCGCCTGGCGCAGCCGCGTCACGGCCAGCGCGATGTCGAGATTCGAAGTGCGGGCGCGCTCGACCAGCGAGCCCAGCGTCGGATCGTCGAACTTGCCCCACCAGCGCTGCAGATCCTCGCGCGACTGCTGGTCGACCGGCACCGAATAGGCATCGGGAACGCCGAGTTCGGGGGCGGTGCGGGGGCGATAATCGGGGCCGGTCGCGCAGGCCGCGAGCGGCAGCGCAAAGGCGATCGTCAAGGCAAGGCGGCGTTGAACCATCGCCGCTAGATGGCTGGCGGGCCTGCGATATTCTACCGAAATATTGTCGCAGTTTGTCGCAAGTGGCGGAAAACCGCGCTTTGGAGCGCTGCCGCAACAAGATCTGCGACTTGCGCAGCGATGCCGCTTCGCCACAAGGAGGACCAAATGCAGATCGTGGAGCGGACCCCGTAATGAGCGACAGCCTGTATCCCGTCCCCGAAGACTGGGCGCGTCGTGCACGCGTCGACGCCGCCGGATATGAGAAGCTCCATGGCCGCAGCATCGCCGATCCGGGCAGCTTCTGGCTCGAGACGGCGAGGCGGCTCGACTGGATCAAGCGGCCCGAACTTGCGGGCGACTGGTCGTTCGACGAGGATGATTTCCACATCCGCTGGTTCGCCGACGGCAAGCTGAACGTCGCGGCAAATTGTGTCGACCGGCATCTGGCAAAGCGCGGCGACGCGGTCGCGATTCTCTGGGAGCCCGACGAGCCATCCGAGGCGCCGCGGCGCTACACCTATCGCGAGCTGCACCAGGAAGTCTGCCGCTTCGCCAACGTGCTGAAGGCGCAGGGCGTCCGCAAGGGTGACCGCGTGACCCTCTATATGCCGATGATCCCCGAGGCGGCGTTCGCCCTGCTCGCCTGCGCGCGGATCGGCGCGGTGCATTCGGTGGTGTTCGGCGGCTTCTCCCCCGAAGCATTGGCCGGGCGGATCACCGATTGCGACAGCGCGGTGGTGATCACCGCCGACGAGGGCCGGCGCGGCGGCAAGAAGATCCCGCTCAAGGCCAATGTCGATGCCGCGGCGGCGCATGCAAGCGCGCTGGAAAAGGTCATCGTCGTCCGCGCGACCGGCGGTGAGGTTAGCATGCAGCCGGGCCGCGACGTCTGGTATCATGAGGCGGCGGCCCTGGTGTCAGTCGACTGCCCGTCCGAGCCGATGGACGCCGAAGATCCGCTCTTCATCCTCTACACGTCGGGATCGACCGGCAAGCCCAAGGGGGTGCTGCACAGCTCGGCGGGCTATCTGCTCTGGGCGAGCTACACCCACGAGCTGGTGTTCGATTATCGCCCTGGCCAAATCTATTGGTGCGCCGCCGATATCGGCTGGGTCACCGGGCACAGCTATATCGTCTATGGCCCGCTGGCGAACGGCGGCACGACCCTGATGTTCGAAGGCGTGCCCAACTGGCCCGACGCGTCGCGCATCTGGCAGGTGGTGGACCGCCACAAGGTCGAGATTCTCTACACCGCCCCCACCGCGCTGCGCGCGTTGATGCGCGAGGGGGACGGCTTCGTCCAGGCAACGTCGCGCGCCTCGCTCAAGCTGCTCGGCACCGTCGGGGAACCGATCAATCCCGAGGCATGGCGCTGGTATCATGACGTGGTCGGCGAGGGGCGCTGCCCGATCGTCGATACCTGGTGGCAGACCGAGACCGGCGGGCAGATGATCTCGCCGCTGCCGGGCGCGACGGCGCTCAAGCCCGGATCGGCGACGCTGGCGCTGCCGGGCGTCGATCCCCAGCTGGTCGATGCGGAGGGGCAGGTGCTGCACGGCGCGACCGAGGGCAATCTGGTGATCGCGCGCAGCTGGCCGGGGCAGATGCGCACCGTGTGGGGCGATCATGCGCGCTTCTTCCAGACCTATTTCACCACCTATCCGGGCAAATATTTCACGGGCGACGGCTGCCGCCGCGACGAGGACGGCTATTACTGGATCACCGGGCGGGTGGACGACGTCATCAACGTGTCGGGCCACCGGATGGGCACCGCCGAGGTCGAGAGCGCGCTGGTGCTGCATCGTCGGGTGGCGGAGGCCGCGGTCGTCGGCATGCCGCACGAGATCAAGGGGCAGGGCATCTATGCCTATGTCACGCTGAATTCGGGCTGCGAGCCGAGCGAGGAATTGCGCTCCGAACTGCGCGACTGGGTACGCAAGGAAATCGGCCCGATCGCCGCGCCCGACGCGATCCAGTTCGCACCCGGCCTGCCCAAGACGCGCTCGGGCAAGATCATGCGCCGCATTTTGCGCAAGATCGCCGAAGGGGATGTCTCTTCGCTCGGAGATACGAGCACGCTCGCGGATCCGGCGGTGGTAGACGATCTGGTGGCGAACCGGATCGTTTGAGCCTCACCTTCCTGGATTTCGCCTGGACATGGCGGAGATTGCTGCATCGCAGCAGGCCTCGATCGCTTTCCGTCATCGATCACCGTGTTACGCCCCCGCCCAAGCGGTGCGCCGGTGCACGCGCCGATCGGGAATGCAAAGGCGGCGTGGCTTTGGTCCCTGTTAACCGGGATGCTGTAAAGGGGGGACCGGTCCCGGGTTGACGACCGTTAAATGCATACTTACCTCTGGCGACCGACCGCCGGGGGGGCATGGAGGACGCGTTGCGTAACAAGGAAATCGATTAGCGCTTCCAATCGACCAGCGAACGGGCCGGTCGACGTGGCAGCTTCTCTTCGCGCATGGCCTTGTAGCCGGTAGCCTTTGAGCAAAGCGCAAGCGCGTTTTCCAAATAGCGGCTATTGGCTCCGCGTTCCGCACGCAGCGCGATATGAGCTTGCAAATTGCCGATGACATTGATCACGAGTTGGTCGTAAAGATCGAGTACGTCATCCTCGGGCAGCAGATTGCGCTCGCACAGGTGACCGACAGTCTCACACCACAACGCTACCCGCATCAGCAGCTTGTATTCGTCAGATGCAGAATCCTTGTCTGCCGACGGATCGCCGTCATAGGTCCGGGATCTTGTCCACACTTCGTCGGCATATTTGGAGATTTTCTCCGCGACGATACGGTCTTTCTCCTCCTTGGTCACCGGCGGCTCCCGTTTCTCCACTTCGCTTTCAAACCGGTTGCGTAAAGCGCCCATCTTCTGACGCGACTGGGAGACCTCGGAAGATTCAAATTCACGATCTATTTCAAGCAACAGCTTGCCGCGCTCGAACTGGGCGCTGCGATGTTCTTCGCGGCGGATCAGATTCAATTGCCACAATCCGGCAACCACGCCGACGACCGCGGTGATTGCAACTATCCAGTCCGGAACCGAGCCCCAGTCCATCATCCTCTTCCCCCCGCACTGATGCTAACGCAGCTATTCTCGCGGTGCCAGCCTCCAGCCTGTGGGATCGGAGCGAAATTCTACGATCGTACTGACGACATCTTCAGCGCGCCTCGCCGTCGGGACGGGTCCCCGCCGCGGCCGGCTCGGCAAGTTGCGATTCGCCCGCCAGGCCGTGGCCAGCGCCGTCCTCGCCCAGCGTATCGAGATGCATGAGCTTCTTGATCAGCCAGCTGACCGGAATCGCGATCACGCCGATGATGATGATGTACCAGCCGATCGACCAATAGACTTCGAGCACGCGATCGGGACCTGCGCCTTCGCCGCCGGTCGCCTGGGCGATCTTGGCAGCGAGGAAATTGCCCGCCGCGGTCGACAGGAACCAGGTGCCCATCATCAGCCCGACCATCGAGCCGACCGACAGCCGGGTCATGCTGGAGAGGCCGACCGGCGAGAAGCAGAGCTCGGCCATCGAGTGGAGCAGATAGAGCAGGATCACGAAGATCATCGGGGTCATCGCGCCGTCGGTGCCCGCGCCGGCGACGAGGATCAGGAAGCCCAGCCCGATCTGGATGAAGCCGAACGCGAATTTGAGCGGGGCGCTCGGCTCAAGCCCGCGCTTGCCGAGCCAGGTCCATAGCACCGCGAACACCGGGGCGAGGGTGATGATCCAGAAGCTGTTGACCGACTGGAACCAGGAGGCCGGCATTTCCCAGCCGAACAGATGGCGATCGACTCGCTCGTCGGTGAAGACGTTGAGCGACGAACCGGCCTGCTCGAACAAGGCCCAGAAGAGCGGGCAGAGCGCGATCAGATAGAGTGCCGCGAAGATCCGGTCGCGTTCGCGCTTCGGCAGGGTGAACACCGCGCGATAGAGGATGAAGCCGACAACAAGCAGCCAGAAGATGCTGAGCAAGCCGCCGACGATGTCGCGATCGCGCAGCAACAGGAAAGACACGCCGACCGCGGCGACGGCGCCCAGATAGATCAGCCATTCACGCGAGACGCCGATCGGGGTGCGCGTTGCCAGCAAGGCGGGATCGGTCGGCGCGCCGGCATGGTAGAGCTCCTTGCGGAACAGCACGAAGACGACGAGCCCGAGCAGCATGCCGATCCCCGCCGCGCCGAAGCCATAGCCCCAGCCGACGCGCTCGCCGAGATAGCCGACCAGGATCGGCCCGGTGAAGGCGCCGAGATTAATGCCCATGTAGAAGATCGAGAAGGCGCCGTCGCGGCGGACATCCTCGCGCGGGTAAAGCTGGCCCACCAGCACCGAGATATTGGCCTTGAGGAATCCGGTGCCGACGATGATGAAGGCGAGGCCCAGATAGAAGCCGTTGAGATAGAAGCCCTGTTGCCCCTGCGGCCCTTCGACCAAAGCGATCAGCAGATGGCCGATCGCGATGAAGACGCCGCCCGCCAGCACCGCCTTCCTGGCACCCAGGTAGCGATCGGCGAGATAGCCGCCGATCACCGGGGTGATATACACCATCGAGGTGTAGGCGCCGTAGACTGCGTAGGCCGGATCAGTGTCGAACAGGAAGTGCTTGGTCAGGTAGAAGATCAGGATGGCGCGCATGCCGTAATAAGAGAAACGCTCCCACATCTCGGCGAAAAACAGCATGTAGAGCCCGCGCGGGTGCCCCAGAAAAGTCTTTGCCGTCGCGGGTACGCCCCCGCTGGCCGCAGCTGTCGCCATGCGTGCTCAGGTCCCTTTGAAATTTGCCTTTCCCCAAAAGGGGATATGGCGGCACAGACTAGCGGCGAAACGGCGGCTGTGAAGCCCGGTTGTTGCCGCGGCACCCAGTTGCTAGGCGGTCGGGCATGGCCTTCAACGACCGCTCGACTCCGCTCTCGCTGCTCCAGACCCGCCGCTCGGGCAAGCCGCGCGACATGATCGCACCGGGTCCGAGCCCCGAGCAACTGCGCGCGATGGTGGCGATCGCCGCGCGGACGCCCGATCATGGTAAGCTGGCCCCGTGGCGCTTCGTGACCGTGCCCGAGGCGGCGCGTGTGGCGCTGTCGGAGCGCATGCAGCAGATCTTCGCCGAGGAGCGGCCCGACGCGACATCGCGCGACCTGGAGTCGGTCGAGCAGTTCGTGCTGCAGGCGCCTGCGCTGGTCGTGGTGCTCTCGGCGCCGATCGTCGGGCACAAGATCCCGCTGTGGGAACAGGAGCTTTCGGCGGGCGCGGCGTGCATGAATTTGCTCCACGCCGCGCATGCGATGCGCTTCGTCGGCTCGTGGCTGACCGGCTGGGCGGCCTATTCGGACAAGGTGCGCGATCTGTTCGGCGCGGCGCCGCAGCGGATCGCCGGCTTCGTCTTCATCGGCACGCCGGGGCGCGATCTGGAGGAACGGCCGCGTGGGCAATTGTCCGAGATCGCAAGGATTTGGGACCCCGCCACTGGACCCCGCGCATAATTGGTGTATTAAGGCAGCATGACAGCTTTAGAGCATGACGACTCACCCGTATACCTCAAGCTTCGCGCCACGATCTCCGCGGCGATCCTGCGCGGGGAGTATAAGGCAGGGGACCAGCTTCCGTCGGTGCGCGCGCTTGCGGCGGAGCATGGCGCCAATCCGCTGACCGTGGCGAAGGCCTATCAGAGCTTCCAGGACGACGATTATGTCGAGGTCCGCCGCGGCGTCGGCATGTTCGTGCTTCCGGGCGCGGTCGAGCGGCTACGTGTGGCCGAGCGCGAACGCTTCCTGACCGGACATTGGCCGCGGGTGCGCGAACATATCGCGCTGCTCGGGCTCGACGTGCGCGAATTGCTGGACCGCGAACTGGCCTGAAGCGCCGGCCCAAGCCCCCGCGGGGGCCGCACCCACTGTCGTCATCCCCGCGAAGGCGGGGATCCAGAGCCAAGCAGGACTGGACGGGCAGAGTCACCCTGGATCCCCGCCTTCGCGGGGATGACGGGTAAAAGGCGGGATGGCGATTCTAGGTGGATTGACGGTCCATAGGGTCGCGTCTCAGCCCGCCTTCACGCTCGGCGTATTGACCCCCATCGACTGCAGATATTTCCGCACGTTGCGCGCCGCCTGGCGCAGGCGCTGCTCGTTTTCGACCATCGCGATCCGGACGAAACCCTCGCCATTCTCGCCGTACCCGACGCCCGGCGCCACCGCGACCTTGGCGTGGCTGAGCAGTTGCTTCGAGAACTCGAGCGAACCCAGATGCGCCAGCGCCGGCGGCAGGGGCGCCCAGGCAAACATGCTCGCGGCAGGGCTGGGAATGTCCCAGCCGGCGCGGGCGAAGCTCTCGACCATCACGTCGCGGCGCTTGTGATAGAGCATGCGGTTCTTCTCGACGATGTCCTGCGGCCCGTTGAGCGCGGCGCAGGCGGCGGCCTGGACGGGCGTGAAGGCGCCATAGTCGAGATAGGATTTCACCCGCGTCATCGCGCCGATCAGCTTACGGTTGCCTACTGCGAAGCCGATCCGCCAGCCCGCCATCGAATAGGTTTTCGATAGCGACGTAAACTCGACCGCTACGTCCTTGGCGCCCTTCACCTGCAGGATCGAGGGCGTCGGCTTCCCATCAAAGTAAAGCTCCGAATAAGCCAGGTCGGAGATGATCCAGACCTGATTCTCCTTCGCCCAGGCAACCAGCCGCTCGTAGAAAGCGAGGTCCACCGCCTCCGCGGTCGGATTCGACGGATAATTGACCACCAGGATCGAAGGCCGCGGCACGGTGAAGTTCATCGCCCGCTCGAGGCTCTCGAAATAGGCCTCGTCGGGGGTCGTCGGCACCGCCCGGATCGTCGCGCCTGCGATGATGAAGCCGAAGGTGTGGATCGGGTAGCTCGGGTTCGGCGCGAGCACGACGTCGCCGGGCGCGGTGATCGCGGTGGCGAGGCTGGCCAGCCCCTCCTTCGATCCCATCGTCACGACGACTTCGGTCTCGGGATCGATGTCCACCCCGAAGCGGCGGCCGTAATAATTTGCCTGTGCCTTGCGGAGCCCGGGAATGCCCTTCGACTGCGAATAGCCGTGGGCGTCGGGCTTGCGCGCGACTTCGCACAGCTTGTCGATCACATGCGCCGGGGGCGGCAGATCGGGGTTGCCCATCCCCAGGTCGATGATGTCCTCGCCGCCCGCGCGCGCCGCGGCCCGCATCGCGTTCACTTCGGCGATGACATAAGGGGGCAGGCGCTTGATGCGGTAGAACTCTTCGGACATGGTCGGACCTCCAGGCGTTGTCCTAGCCTTGTCGTCCCGCGCGCGAAACCCAGGGACTGCAGAAGCGCGCAGAAAGCGCATTAACTGGAGAGACGGCGATGGCCGAAACCAAAGAGAGCAATCAATCGCTTCCCAGCCTGGAGGAGCTGCAGCACTGGACCTGGGTGCTGGGACGCGCGCAGCAGATGATGCTGGAGAACGGGCTCGACGCCGTGAAGGCGACCCCGGCCACGCCTGCGTTCAGCGCCTTGCTCGATCCCACCGTGGCGGTGCGCGCGACCGCGGGCTTCTGGGCCGATACGATGCAATTGTGGCAGCGCTTCCTCGATCCGGTGCACGCCCAGCCCTTCGAGGAGACGCCCGAGCAGGCGCGCGACAAGCGCTTCAAGGCGCCGCAATGGCGCGAGGAGCCGCTGTTCGATTTCCTGCGCCAGAGCTATTTCGTCATCGCGGACAATATGTTGAAGGGCGTCGACGCGATCGAAGGCGTCGACGAGAAGCAGAAGGAGCAGATTCGCTTCGCGACCAAGGGCTTCATCGACGCGCTGAGCCCCAGCAATTTCCCCGCGACCAACCCCCAGGTGATCGAGCGGATGGTGGAGACCAAAGGCGAGAGCCTGCTCAAGGGGCTCCAGCATATGATGAGCGACCTCCAGAAGGGGCAGATGACGCAGACCGCCGAGGGCGCGTTCGAGCTCGGCCGCAATCTGGCGATGACTCCGGGCAAGGTCGTCAAGCGCACCCCGCTCTACGAGCTGATCCAATATTCGCCGGCGACCGAAGACGTCTACGCGACCCCGCTGCTGATCTTCCCGCCCTGGATCAATCGCTTCTACATCCTCGATCTCACCCCCGAGAAAAGCTTCATCGCCTGGGCGGTGGCGCAGGGGCTGACCGTGTTCGTCGTCTCGTGGAAGTCCGCCGACGCGTCGATGAAGGACGTGATGTGGGACGATTATGTCGAGCGCGGGCAGATCGACGCGATCGACACGGTGCGCGATCTGCTCGGCGTCGAGGGAGTCCACACGATCGGCTATTGCGTGGCGGGCACGACGCTGGCGGCGACGCTGGCGGTGCTTGCTGCGCGCGGCGAGGCGGAGAAGGTCAGGAGCGCGACCTTCTTCACCGCGCAGGTCGATTTCTCGGAAGCCGGCGAGCTTTCGGTGTTCGTCAACGACGACCAGCTCGCGATGATCAAGAGCCTGGGGACCGAGGGATTCCTCGACGGGCGCTATATGGCGACGACCTTCAACCTGCTGCGCGGGCGCGACCTGATCTGGAACTATGTCACCAACAATTATCTGATGGGGCAGGATTATGCGCCGTTCGACCTGCTCCACTGGAATTCGGACGTCACCAATCTGCCGTCGGCCTGGCATCTGAGCTACCTGACCGATCTCTATCGCGACAACAAGCTCGTCGCCGGCACGCTGAAGATCGGCGAGACCCCGATCGACCTGACCACCGTGAAGACCCCCGTCTACGTCCAGGCCGGGCGTGAGGATCACATCGCACCGGCGCCCAGCGTGTGGAAGCTCACCCACTATTTCCAGGGCCCGCTCAAATTCGTGCTCGCCGGATCGGGGCACATCGCCGGGGTGGTGAACCCGCCGGCTGCCGGCAAATATCAATATTGGACCAACGATGCGCAGGTGGAAACGCTCGACGATTTCGTCGCCGGCGCCACTGAAACCAAGGGCAGCTGGTGGCCCGATTGGGCGAAGTGGATCGAGGCGGTGGATCCCGGGAAGGTGCGTGCAAAAGCTGCACGTGTTCCCGGAAAGGGCAAGCTCAAGCCGCTCGAGGACGCCCCCGGAAGCTATGTTCGGACCCGCTGAAGGCCAGGTTTCCCTAGCGTAAACCCATTTTGGTGCAGTGCAACATTTTCCTCTTGCAATGCGTGCAACGGTCCCGTAGATACTGCAGTGCAGCAATCAGCCAAGGGACGATGGATATGGCCAGCAAGGGACCGAAGACGACGGCTAAGCCCGCCGCTCCGAAGCCCGTGGTGCGCGCCAAGACGCCGGCTGCGCCCGCGGTGAAGGCTGCTCCCGCCAAGGCTGAGAAGCCCGCGCCGGTGATCGCTCCCGAGCCCGTCGCTCCGGTCGCGAAGCCCGAGCCGGTCCCGGTCGCGGCGGTTTCGCAGGAAGCAGAAAAAGCCGTCGAGGCGGTCGAAACCAAGATCCTCGAACCCGTGGCAGAGCAGGCCCAGGCCGCCGTCGCGGAAACCGTCGATGCAACCGCAGCCGCGGGGGAAGCGGCGCGGGAAACCCTCATCAAGGAAACCATCACCATGCAAGCCACGATCGAAAACAGCACCGCCAAGGCCCAGGCCGTCTTCACCGATTTCAACGACCGCACCAAGCTGGCCGTCGAGAAATCGACCAAGATGGTCGAAGAAGCCAACGACTTTGCCAAGGGCAACCTTGAAGCCGTCGTCGAATCGAGCCGCATCGCAGCCAAGGGCTTCGAGACGATGGGCCAGGAAGCCGCCGAATATGGCCGCAAGTCGTTCGAGAACGCCACTGCCGTCATGAAGACGCTCGCGACCGTCAAGTCGCCGACCGATTTCTTCAAGCTGCAGAGCGACTTCGTCCGCACCTCGTTCGACTCCTATGTCGCCGAAGCGTCGAAGAACACCGAAGCGATGCTCAAGCTCGCCGGCGACGCCGCGCAGCCGCTGTCCAACCGCCTGGCGCTTGCCGCCGAGAAGGTGAAGACCGTAGCCTGATTTCAGGCTTCCAGTACCGCGTAAGAAGGGCGGCTACCTATCTGGGTGGCCGCCCTTTCGCGTCTTGCGGCGGCTTTCGTAGCGGGGGCATGTCGCGCGGCCTTGCCTCACCGGCGGCGAGCCCATATTTTCAGACGCATATGGCCCAACCCCACATCCTTATCGAAATGGCCGGAGACGGCGACAATGACGGCGACCAGGATGGTGGCCGCGGCGGCAACGATCCGTCGGTCGGCATCGCCACCCGGACCCGTACCCGCACCAAGAAGCCGACTCCCTATCGCGTGCTGATGCTCAACGACGATTATACGCCGATGGAATTCGTCGTGCTCGTGCTGCAGCGTTTCTTCCGGATGAACATGGAGGAGGCGACGCAGGTGATGCTCCACGTCCATCAGCGCGGTGTCGGCGTGTGCGGCGTGTTCAGCTATGAAGTGGCCGAGACCAAGGTCAGCCAGGTGATCGACTTCGCCCGGCAGAACAGCCATCCGCTGCAATGCACGCTGGAGAAGGCGTAGCAGCACGCGGTGGCGCTTTCGCTATGACGAAGGGGTTATCGTAAAATTTGCCTCAAGTGAATCTTCAACCCCGGCGAGGGCCGGGGCCCAGTATCGGGGGAATCACGGCGGCATCCCGCTTTCTCAAAGCGCTTGCAACCGGGCCCCGGCCTTCGCTGGGGTGGGGTAATCCCATTGAGCCGGATTCAAGTCTAACGCGTCGGCTTGGGCAGCCAGGCGAGATTGAGTCCCACATAGCGATTCACATAGTTGGCCGCGCGGATCAGGCCGCGCTCGTCGATCAGCGTGACCCGCCCGGCCTCGCGCCCGATCAGCCCTTCTTCTTCCAGCTGGCGGAGCATCCGGTTGACGTGGACCGCGGTGAGCCCGGTGGCGTCGCCAATCTCTTCCTGCGTCAGCCCCAACGTGAAGGCATCGACGATCGACTTGTCGGTGTGGCGAAGCCGGTTGCGCAGCTCGAGCAGCAACGCCGCCACGCGCGCCTTCGCGCTCGTCCGCCCCAGCGCCGCGAGCCGATCGGTGAGCGAGACCCGCTCGATCTGGCTGTAGACCAGGATCATCGCCGCAAGCCGCGGATGCTCGACCATCATGTCGGACAGCGTGTTGCGATCGAAGGGTGAGACGACGCAGTCGGATAGCGCCGCCAGCGTCTCGGGCGCCTCGACATAGATCGCGCTGGAGACCCCCAATATATCGCCGGGAAACAGGAAGCGCAGGATCTGTCGGCTGCCGTCGTCGAGCAGCACATAGCTCATCATCAGCCCCTTGCGGAGGATGAACAGCTCGCTGCATTCCTCATTCTCGCGCTGGAGCACCGCCCCGCGACGCACATGCCGCTGGCGTTCCTCCAATCTTTCGAGGGCGCCCCGTTCGACCTTGGTCAGATCGACGAGCTCGCCCAGAACATCCGCGAAACAACTACCCGACACGCTATTCGCTTCCCCCCGGTCCCATGCAAAGCAGTGCAGTGGAATCAATGCATTAAAGTCGATCAACTCGCCGCAATTGCGCTGCGCTTGCGTGCGCGCCGCGACGGGCTAGAAGCTGGCCATGGACCGTATCCTTATCCGCGGCGGAAACCGCCTTTCCGGCAAGATTGCCATCTCCGGCGCGAAGAACGCAGCGCTCACCTTGATGCCCTGCGCGTTGCTGACCGATGAACCGCTGACCCTGCGCAATCTGCCCCGACTCGCAGATGTCGACAGCTTCGGTCATTTACTTAACGAGCTCGGCGCATCGACCGCGATCGAGGGGACCAGGCCCACCGATTTCGGCCGGGTGATGACGATGCGCACCGGCCAGCTCAGTTCGACGGTCGCGCCTTATGATATCGTGCGCAAGATGCGAGCGTCGATTCTGGTGCTCGGCCCGCTCGTCGGCCGCGCCGGCGTGGCGACCGTGTCGTTGCCCGGCGGCTGCGCGATCGGCAATCGCCCGATCGACCTGCATCTGAAGGCGCTCGAGGCGATCGGCGCCGAGATCGAACTGGCCGCGGGCTATGTGAAGGCGACGGCCCCGGGCGGGCGGCTTTCGGGCGGGCGTTTCCGCTTCCCCGTCGTATCGGTCGGCGCGACCGAGAATGTGCTGATGGCGGCGGTGACAGCCAAGGGCGGCAGCGTGCTCGAAAATGCCGCGCGCGAGCCCGAGATCGTCGATTTGTGCAATCTCCTGGTGGCGATGGGCGCGTCGATCCACGGCATCGGCACCGAGACGCTGGAGATCGAGGGGCGCGACCGGCTGCATGGCGCGACCTACAAGGTGATGCCCGATCGGATCGAGGCGGGCAGCTATGCCTGCGCCGCGGCGATCACCGGCGGAGATGTGGACCTGGTCGGCGCGAACGCGAACGACATGCGCGCGACGCTCGACGCGCTGGTCGAGGCCGGCGTCACCGTGGAAGAGAAGAAGGGCGCGATCCGCATCGCCGCCCCCGATCGGATCAAGCCGCTGACGCTGTCGACCGCGCCCTATCCGGGCTTCGCCACCGACATGCAGGCGCAGTTCATGGCGATGCTCTGCATGAGCAGCGGCGCGAGCGTGCTTACCGAGACGATCTTCGAAAACCGCTACATGCACGTCCCCGAGCTCACCCGGATGGGCGCCAACATCGAAGTGCATGGACGTACCGCGGTGGTCCACGGCGTCGATCGCATGACCGGCGCGCAGGTGATGGCGACCGATCTGCGCGCATCGATGAGCCTGATCCTCGCCGGCCTCGCCGCCGAGGGCGAGACCCAGGTGAACCGGGTCTATCACCTCGATCGCGGCTATGAGCGGCTCGAGGAGAAGCTCCAGGGCGTCGGCGCCGACATCGAGCGCGCCGGCGACGGCTGACGCCCGGCGGTACGCTTGCAGGTTTCCCCCTCATGTGCATTATATGCCTAATACACATCGAGGTGGGGAATGGGACATCGGCTGACCGGATTGGGGCTGGCTTTGTCGCTGGCGAATATACCTATCGCGGGGGCGCAAGAGACGCCGGCCGCCTGGGACCCGACTCCCTGGATCGAGGACCTGGCGCAGGTCCGCGAAGCAATCGATCAGAAATACGCCAATCTTGAATGGCTGACGCAGGAACGCGAGGTCCCGCTCGACAAGGGCTTCGCGCAGATTGAGGCGGCAGTGAAGCGCGCGGGGAGCGACGCCGCGGCGCGGGCGGCGTTCGACCGGCTCGTCGAGCGTATCGGCGACGGCCACGTCCGGTTGCGGTGGAAAGCCCCGGCTTCGACGGCGCCGGCGGCAAGCGGAGGCCTGTGCGCCCGGCT
The DNA here is from genome assembly GCF_026167525.1 of Sphingomonas sp. M1-B02. NCBI lineage: Bacteria > Pseudomonadati > Pseudomonadota > Alphaproteobacteria > Sphingomonadales > Sphingomonadaceae > Sphingomonas > Sphingomonas sp. M1-B02. Next base: position 3,031,654 of record NZ_CP110679.1, read on the forward strand.
TGGCTATAATGGCCGCCAGGTTCGGGCGGGCACGGCGGCGACCCTGCCGGGATATCGCGCCATCGACAGCGGCCCGTTTGCGGCGGGTCTGGTCGCGAGCGGCGGCACCCGGATCGGCGTGGTGCGCATTGGCGTGTTCGACCCGCACGGCTATCCCGTGCTGTGCGAGGCGGCTGCGGCGGCGGAAGCGCTCGCGCCCGACGCGCCGTGCGACGAGGTCTGCGCCGATCGGATCGTCACGCATGCCTATGCGGCCATGACGCGCGGTCTCGCGACGACGCTGGCGCGGTTGAAAGCCGAAGGCGCCGAGACGCTGCTCGTCGATATTGCCGACAATGGCGGCGGATCGGAATGGACCGAGACTGCGGCGCGGATGCTCAGCGCCCGCACGCTGACCTCGGCCTCGACGGCGTTCGTGCGGGGGCCGCACTGGGCTAGGATCTGGGGCGACCTCGGCGCCCGCCTGCTCGGCTTCGCGGCGAACGAGCGCGGCGCGGACAAGGCCCGGCTGCTCGCTTGGGCGGCGCAGGCCGAATCGGCGCAGCGCGAGGCGCAAACGCCGTGCGAACGGTCAACCGGCTGCTCTCGGATCGTCAAGGCGGCCTATGCCACCGGGCTGGTCGGGGACGCGCGGCAGGGCGCCTTTGCCGGTAAGCCCTGGGGCGTCCACGTCTTCAATCCAGCGCAAATCCCCTATGTTCAGGGCGCGTGGGACGGGCCGCTGGTGGTGCTGACCGACGGCGAGACCTGGTCGGCCGCCGAACAGTTCGCCGCGTTGCTCCAGGACAATAAGGCAGCGGTGGTGCTGGGTGGCCGGACCGGTGGCGCCGGCTGCGGCTATAGCTGGGGCGGCAGCCCGACGACGCTGCGCCATTCGGGCGCGGTGCTGCAACTCCCGGATTGCGTCCGCTTCCGCGCCGACGGCTCGAACGAGGTTCGCGGAGTCATTCCCGACATCTTGTCCGGTGCCCGCCCCACCGACGGATCGAAGCTGCGTGCGGCGTTGACCGCGGCGAAGCTCGACGAGGCGGTGGTGCGAGCCCGGGCGCTCCATGCTGCGACGTCGGGCATGCGCTGACCCGTTCCTATTGCTTCGCAAGCAACTCCCGCGCCGCGTGGACCAGCTCGATATAGGTCGGGCTCATGTTCACGACATATTCGTTCTCGCCCCAGAAGAAGGGCCAATTCTCGCTATTCTCGGGGAAATCGGGCTTCAGGATCAGCACGCCGGGCACCACCCCGCCGGCAATGAACGAGAAGTCGGCGCGGTTGCTGCCATAGGCCACTTCCTTCGATTGCGTGCCGACTCCGGAGACGAACGACAGGTTCGATCCCGGATGCGTGCCGTGGAGATAATCGAGCGCGCGGAACACGCGGCTGCCGTCGCTGAGCTCGGGGAAGGCCTTTGCGATCGCATGGTCGGTCAGGCCATATTGCATCACCGCGCCGTTGCCCGCCCAGCCGCCTTCGGTGATCGGCACGCCGTACGGGTTGGCGGGAGCGGGCGCGGCCTTCCAGGCGCGGGCGGCTTCGCGGACCCTGGCGGTGAAGGCCGGGCTGGTCAGTGGCAGCGCTGGCAGCAGCGACGGCGCAAGATAGCCGAACGCGCCCGAGACCGCGGGCCATAAAGCCTCGATCCGCTCCGCATATTTGGCGTCGCGCGTTGTCAGCAGCAGCTCGATCGCAGCGCCGAATTCCTCATGCTCGAGCTTGCCGCCGGTGGTGTTGCCGTGACTGAACGTATGGGGAGCGTGACTATGCTCCTCGTCCCAGACGCGCTTGGCGATCCCGAGCGCTTTCTCCGACAGCGCCGGGTTCGAGCTGCGCAGGGCGCGCGCGGCCGCGGCCAGGCCCGCCGCCGATCCATAATTGAGCGCGCTCGACTTGCTGGTGAAGACCCAGCGATCGTCGGGCGTGCCGCTGCGCTCGCCCTTGCGCTCGCCATAAGCCAGCTTCGGATCATAGATCAGCCCGTCGGTCTTCGTCGCGGCGTCGCCGAGATGGGTATATTGGGCGACGTTGGGCTCGACGACGCCGTGCACCGCATAGCCGACCGCATCGTACATCGAGGCGAGATAGAGCGCGCCATGCTCGATCTGCTGGAGCAGGTCGGGCTTGCCGTCGGGGACGTGCATTTCGACATGGCGCAGATTGTGATCGACCAGCGTCTGGTCGCGCATCGGCTGATGATCGTCCCAGATCCGAGCGAGCGTGCGGACGACGGCATATTGGGTCTGGGTGCGGATGTCGAAGTCGCCTGCATCGAGCCAGCCGCCGACATCGAGGCCGGGGACATGCTCGCCGGGCTTATATTTGGTGTCGGTGGTCGGGCCCTGGCGATAGAGGTCGACATGCTCATGGTTCACCGGCGCCTGGCGGGCGTCGTCGCGGTGGCTGTCGCCGTGCCAGACGCGATAGGCCTCGTTGACCAGCATATGGTCCATCTGGACGGGCATGTAGACGTCGAGGCTGGGATGCCAGGCAGTGTCGTAAATGTCGGGGGCGATGCGGAAGGTGGCGGTGCGCTTGCCGGCATAATCGAGCTGATAGAGTCCGGGCTCGCGGACCTGGCTGAAATCATAGTTCAGGTAATTGTAGCGCAGATATTTGCCGGCCGGCTTGGGGGTAGCCGAGTGCGCGACCACGGTCTTGCCGGTCGCATCGAGCCGCAGGAGCCGGGCGACGCCTGCGGGCTTGGCATTGGCGTCGAGCTCGATCACCGCGACCTTCGCCTGCTGCGGCGCATAGCCGAGCTGCGAATGGCCGATCACCGGATCGCGCAGCCAGCCGGGCACGCTGTTCGGGCTGACCGTCCATTCGACCACGCGGCCGGTCTTGCCCTCGGGAATCAGGCTGCGCAGCACGAACCAGCCATTCTGCGCCTGGTTGCGCCCGTCGAACAGTTCGAGCTTGCCCGCCGCCGAGCGCACCGTGACGCGCCGCGCGGGATCTTCGGGCGCGAACACGATCGTCTGGCCCGATGCCATCGGCAAAGGCTCGGCGCCCGGGCCGATGTCGCGCCCGCTCGCCGCGTTGCGTTCGCCGCCCGCCACCATGTCGCCCGCCGGATAGAGCGGGAAGCTGCCGCCTTTGCCATCGGCCAGGTAGCTCTCGCGGAAATAGGCCGAGGGCAGGAATTCGAGGTTGAAGCCCGCCTTGCCGACCAGCGCGGCGGGGAGCGGCTGGTCGAGGATCACCGCGATATGCACCCCGTCCGGCTTGCGCTCGGCGCGGATGCGATACTGGAACTTGTGCTCGGGATATTCGAGCAGCGCCTCGATCGTCCCGGTCTTCGCATCGACGGTGCGCTTCACCATCCGCCCGATCGGGTCCCATTGGCCCGGCGTCGCGGAGAGACGGACGTCGCCGTTGGTCGCGGTGCGCTCGCCTTGCTGGATGATCTCCACACCGCTGATCTTCGAATCGGCGAACAGCCCATCATACCAGTTTGAAAAGACGAGGACGTTGACGCCGCGCGTCTCGAAATAGCCCGCGTCGTTCAACTCGATCCGGCTTTGCGCCAAAGCGGCGGGCGATGCCGCCACGCTCGCCAGCAAGCCGGCAGCCAACAGGATATCGATCTTCTTGCCCGTCACATCGCTCTCCATCCGGCAGGTTATCCTGCACTCGCGTTAGCGCTAACATACTCGCAGGGCGGGTGTGAAGCCCATCTTCGGCCCAAGATAAACCCAGGCTAAGATACGGATTGATATAGGTTAAATATGGCTTTTGAAGCATTGGTGGCATGCGTAAAAGCGGAACTATCGGGGCTTCCTGCCGGTTTGAATGACCTGCAGGAGACAATAACAACATGGCTACCCGTCCAAGCGGCTTCGCAAATGATGCGGGCTCGCAATTTCTGTCCGACAGCTTCCAGCGCGGACTCGCGCATTGGAACCGCGAACGACTCGAGCCTGGCTTTCCCACCAGCGACTGGAGCCGTACGCTCGATCGCGACCTCAAGATGCAGCGCCTCGAAGGCGGCTTCCTCGAGGAATTGCGCGCCGAGGTGATCGAAGAGGCGGCCGCGGCGCCGACCGATGTCGAAGGTTTCATCGCCTGGTTCGAGGCGCTCAAGGCGAGCGGCCCGGGCCAGAACGATCCGCTCTTTCCGTGGCTCGCCGAAGAGGCCGATATCGATCAGTTCCGCTGGTTTTTCGAGCAGGAGGCGGCCGGCGAGGCAGGCTTCGACGATCTCGTCGCGATGACCCAGGTCAAGCTGCCGGTCCGTCCCAAGCTCGAGCTCGCCCGCAACTATTGGGACGAGATGGGCCATGGCACCTTCAAGGGCATGCACGGCCCGATGCTCGACGCGCTGGTCGAGACGCTCCAGGTCAACCCGGTCATCGAGAATACGGTCTGGGAAAGCCTGTCGCTCGCCAACGCGATGACCGCGATGGCCGCAAACCGCCGCTATGCCTGGCATTCGGTCGGCGCGCTCGGCGCGATCGAACTGACCGCGCCGGCCCGCTCGCAGGCGACGGCCGACGGTCTCAAGCGACTCGGATTCTCGGGCAAGGAGCGGCGCTATTTCTCGGTCCACGCCGTGCTCGACGTCAAGCACAGCATCGAATGGAACCGCGAAGCGATCCGCCCCGCGGTCGAGGAAGACCCGGCAAGGGCGACCGCGATGGCCGAAGGCGCGCTGATCCGCCTGCGCTGCGGCGAGCGCTGCTTCGCTGCCTACCGAAACCACCTCTGGGGCTGATTGAGGGCCTGATAACAATGCCGCCCCGGGGAAGGCCGGGGCCCAGTATCGGCGGATTCGAAACGGCGACCTGCCGTCGAGATCGACTGGTAACGGGGCCCCGGCCTTCGCCGGGGTGGGTTTTGCATTAGCTGCCCGTCAAACCGCCTTCAGTGCTTCCTCGAAGTCTGCGATCAGATCGTCGGCATCCTCCACTCCGATCGAGATACGCACCAGATTGTCGGTGATGCCAAGCGCCTGCTTGCGGGCTTCCGGCACCGACAGATGCGTCATCGCCGCGGGGGCCGAGGCAAGCGTCTCGGTGCCGCCCAGGCTGACCGCCAGCTTGGCGATCTTGAGCGCGTCGAGGAAGGCAAAGGCCTCGGTCTCGCCGCCCTTCAGGTAGAGCGAGAAGGTCGAGCCCGCGCCGATGCAATGGCGGCGATAGATGTCGGCCTGGCGCGCGTCGTCCTGCTGCTCGAGGAAGCCGAGATAGCCGACCTTCTCGACCTTGGGATGGCCGTTTAGGAAGGCGCAGACCTTCGCCGCATTCTCGCCCGCGCGGGTCATGCGCAGCTCCAGCGTCTCGAGCGAGCGGAGCAGCATCCAGGCGGTGTGCGGATCGCAGATCGTGCCGATCGTGTTGCGCATCGCCCGGATCGTGTTGATGTGCGCCTTGTTGCCCAGCACGCCGCCCGCGACGAGGTCCGAATGGCCGCCGGCATATTTGGTGAGGCTGTAGACGACGATGTCGGCGCCCTGACGCAGCGGCTGGGCCCAGACGGGGCCGAGGAAGGTATTGTCGATCGCGATCGGCGGCTTGTCGGTGAGATCGGCGAAGATCGCGTCACGCGCGGCGGCAACCGCTTCGACGTCGACCAAGGCATTGGTCGGGTTGGCCGGGCTTTCGAGATAGATGAGCGCGACGTCGCCGGTCTTGCGCGCCTCGATCATCACCGCGTCGATTTCCTCGCGGCTCGCGCCGGCGGGGAAGTCGAGCCACTTGACGCCGAAGCGCCCCAGGATGCGTGCGATCAGCGTCTCGGTCGCGGCGTAGAGCGGGCCCGAATGGACGATCGTGTCGCCGGGCTTGGTCATCGCCAGGAACAGGGTGGCGATCGCTGACATGCCGCTGGAGAACGCAAGCGCGTCTTCGGCCTCTTCCCAGATCGCGAGGCGGTCTTCGAGGATTTCCTGGTTCGGCCCGTTGAAGCGCGAATAGACCAGCCCCTCGGCCCCGCCCGGGCGCTTGCCGGTGACGCCCTCGAAATGGCGCTTGCCTGCCGCCGCGTTGGGGAAGACGAAGGTCGAGGTCAGGAAGATCGGCGGCTTGAGCGATCCTTCGGAGAGCGTGGGATCATAGCCATAGCCCATCATCATCGTGCTGGGCTTGAGCTTGCGGTCGCCGATCCGCTCGGCCGATGCCTTGGGGCGGCGGCGCGCGGTGGCGCCGGTCAGGTCGGCTTCGGTCTCGTCGGTCATGCGGCTCTCCATCTATCGTTGGAGACGCCCTAACCGAACGTCTCAACTGATACCAATTATCGCGATCTGCCGGCCATAATCGGGCTCCTGCGCATGCGTCGCGCGGCGGAAGCTGTAGAAGCGCGCGGGCTGGGCATAAGTATCCTCGCCGAGCATCTCGCCGGTGCGGATCCCCGCTGCGGCGAGCCGGTGTGCGACATAGGCCTCCAGGTCGAACTGGTGGTGGCCCGGCGTGCCATCGGCGAAAAATCGCTCGTTGGCGGGATCCGCTTCGGCGAAGCGGCGGAAGAAGCCTTCGTCCACTTCATAGCTGGCGCGGGCGATGCACGGGCCGATCGCGGCGACGATCCGCTCGCGCCGCGCACCAAGCGTTTCCATCGCGGAAATGGTCGAATCGGTCACCCCGCCGATCGCGCCCTTCCAGCCGGCATGCGCTGCGCCGACCACCCCCGCCTCGCTGTCGGCGAAGAGGACCGGCGCGCAATCGGCGGTGAGGATACCGAGCGCCAAGCCGGGGCAGTCGGTCACCAGCGCATCGGCGCGCGGGCGCAGGCGATCTGAATAGGGCTCGATCACCGTCACTGCGTCGGGCGAATGGACCTGGAAGACGGTGACCAGACGGGCGCCCGGCAGCACTGCCTCGGTCGCGCGGCGGCGATTCTCGGCGATCGCCTCGGGATCGTCGGCGGAGCCGGTGCCGACGTTGAGGCCAGCGAGGATGCCGGTCGAAACCCCGCCACTGCGGCCGAGAAAGCCATGCGCCACGCCGTCGAGCGCGCGGGCGCGGACGACTTCGACGTCGCTCACAGGTCGAGCGCCCAGATGCGATCGTCGTCGACATGATCGCCGACGCGGAATTCATATTTGCCGACTTCGACGAAGCCGTAGCGGGCATAGAAACGCTGCGCGCGGACATTGTCGACGAACACGCTGAGCAGCATCCTCGTGGCATTGCGGGCGCGGGCCGTTGCGATGGCCCACTCCACCAGTATCGGCGCGACGCCCGCGCCCTGCCAGGGACCGAGCACATAGAGCTGGTGCAGCTCGATCGCGTCGCTGCCCCAATCGCCTGGGAAGACGACCGGGCCGATCTTGGCGAAGCCGGCGATGGCATCGCCTTCCAGCGCCAGACGAACGGCGTAGGCCGGATCGTCGAGCTGCGAGGGGAGCCCGTCCGCGCCGAAGCTGCGATCGAGGAAGGCGGCGAGGTCCTCGGCGCGATAGAGGCTGCCGAACGTGTCGCTGAAGCAGCGCTGCGCCATTGCGGAGAGCGGCGGGCCGTCGGCGGGGAGGGCGTCGCGATAGATCATGCAAACCCCGCCGGCACCGGCCAGCCTGGCGCGGTCAGCGCGATGACCTTGAACAGCTCGCCCATCGCCTCCTCGCCGATCAGCCGGTCGCGGTCGGCGGCGAGGTCGTCCGCGCGTTCGGGCGCGGCGGCGGCGAGCGCTTCGGTTCGCGCCGCGATGCCGAGCGCCGTCAGGAACGCCCCCTGCGTCACCGGGCCGTGGACGACCAGCCCTTCGACCTCGGCGGCTTCCCGCAGCGTTCCGAAATCGACATGCGCGGTAAGGTCCGCCTCGCCTGGCGCCTCGAACGGATTGGCATAAGCATGGCCCCGCACCGCCTGAAGCGTGTCGCCCACCGCCGGGCCTTCATAACCATAGTCGACGATCAGCGCCGCGCCGCCCTGCGCCAGCAGCCGCGCTGCCAGCCCGCGGACGATCGCGACGGTGGCGGGGGAGGTCTCGAGGATCGATCCCGGCGGGGCGTGCTTCAGGTCCGGGGGGATGATCATGTCGAAGCTGCGATCGCCCGCGATCGGCAGGAACAGCGTGTCCTGGCAGGCGACGAGCCGCTCGCGCCAGCCTTCCTGGGTGGCGATCAGCTGGCGGATCGGCAGCGCGTCGAAAAATTCGTTGGCGACGACCAGCAGCGGCGCATCGTCGGGAAGCCCGACCAGATCGACCGACCATTCGGCATGCGGCACGCGCTCGGCCTGCGCGGCGCGCAGCGTCGGGCTGTTCTCGACGAAATCGACCGGCGGCTCGAACCCGGCCTTCGCCATCGCCCGCAAAGCATCGGCGGCAAGCGTGCCACGGCCCGGCCCCAGCTCGACATAGCGGGCGGGCGGGCGCCCGGCGCGGTCCCACAGATCGGCCAGCCACAAGCCGATCAGCTCGCCGAACATCTGGCTGACTTCGGGCGCGGTGGTGAAGTCGCCGCGCGCGCCGAGCGGATCGCGCGTGGCATAATAATGCGCGTTGGCCGCGCCCATATATTGCGAGAGCGGAATCGGCCCGCCGAGCGTGATCGCGCGGGCGAGGCGTTCGGGGAGGAGGGGGTCGCTGCTCGTCATTTCTTTCTCTTCGTCATCCCGGCGAAGGCCGGGATCCAGGGTCACAGGCCGCGTCGCTCTTGGCTCTGGATCCCGGCTTTCGCCGGGATGACGATATGTTGTTAAGCGACGCTTTCCGAACCCGCGATCGGCTCGACGCGCTGGCGGCGGCCCTTGGCGGTGGCGATCAGATAGACGCCGCCGACGATCATCGGGATGCACAGCCACTGCCCCATGTGGAGCCCGGTCGCATCGACCAGCCAGACCAGTTGCGCGTCGGGCTCGCGGAAGAATTCGACGAAGAAGCGGCACAGGCCGTAGCCGAGAATGAAGATGCCGACGAGCTTGCCCGGCTGGTAGCGGGCATCGGTGCGCCAGAAGCAGAACCACAGGATCGCCCCCAGGAGCAGCCCCTCGAGCCCCGCTTCGTAGAGCTGGCTCGGGTGGCGCGACGGCTCGGCGACGCCGCTCTGGACGGTGTTGCGGAACACGATTGCCCAGGGCAGGTCGCTGGGCTTGCCCCACAATTCGCCGTTCACGAAATTGGCGAGGCGCCCGAAGAACAGGCCGATCGGCGCGACGCAGGCGACATAATCGTGGATACGCAGCCAGTTGAGCCCGTTCTTCCGCGCCAGCAGGATGATCGCGATCGTCGTGCCGATCACCCCGCCATGGAACGACATGCCGCCATCCCAAAGCCGCACGATCTGCCACGGGCTCTCGACGATCATCTCGGGCATGTAGAAGATCACATAGCCCAGCCGCCCGCCCAGGATGATGCCCAGCGTCGCATAGAAGACCAGATCGTCGGCATGGCGCCGCGCCATCGGTGCGCCCGGCTGGTCGAGCATCTTGAGCATGTACCACCAGCCGATCAGGATGCCGGCGATATAGGCCAGCGAATACCATTTGATCTGGAAGAAGCCGAGATCGAGCGCGACCGGGCTGAGCCCCAGATCCTGAAACTGGATATGTCCGCCGGCGGCAGCGGCGAGGAAGGTGGTCAGCACGTGTCGTCGTTCCCCGTCGGTGAGCGTGATGCCGCGATAGAACAGCTTAGCTGCAAACCCAAGGGCGAACCGGCGTCTGGCGCAGGGCTCCCGCGCGCGATAGAGCGGCGGCGATGGTAAATCCCCGCCCGACCCCGAAGCTGAACCGCCGCACGCTGCTGATCGGCGGCGGCGTCGGCGTGGGGCTGGTGGTGGCGTGGGGCGTGTGGCCGCGCACCTATCTGCCCAACCTCACCGCCGCGCCGGGCGAGACTCTGTTCGGTGCCTGGATCAAGATCGGCACAGACGGCCACGTCTCGGTCGCGGTGCCGCAATGCGAGGAGGGGCAGGGGGTCTATACCGCGCTGCCCCAGATCGTCGCCGACGAGCTCGGCGCGGTCTGGACCAGCGTCGGGGTCGAGCCCGCGCCGCTCAACCCGCTTTACGCCAATCCGCTTGCTGCCGATGCCTTGTTCGAAATGGCGCTGGGCCCGATCCCCGAGCGCATCCGTCGCAACTGGGCGACGCGCAACGGCCTGACGCTGACTGCCGCCTCCACGTCGATCCGCAATTTCGAGGGTCAGTTGCGACATGCCGGCGCGGCCGCGCGCGTCTTATTGTGCAAGGCGGCGGCGCGGCGATGGGGGGTGGCGTGGGAAAGTTGCGAGACCGTCAACGGCTTCGTCACCCAGGGGAGGCAACGGCTCGGCTTCGGCGCGCTCGCGGCGGAGGCCGCAGACGAGCAGGCGCCCGACGATCCCCCCTTGCGCAGCGGCGACCAGAATCGCCTCTACGGCCAGTCGCTGCCTCGGCTCGATGCGCCGTCGAAGGTCGATGGCAGCGCCAATTTCGCGGCCGATATCCGCCTGCCCAACATGGTCCACGCCTCGATCCGGATGGGGCCCACCGGGGACACCGAACTCGTCCGCATCGATCGCCCCGCCGCCGATCGCATCCCCGGCATGCTCGCCGTGGTGACCGCGAAGGACTGGGTCGCGTCGGTCGCGGACAATTGGTGGGCGGCGGATCGCGCGCTCGACGCGATGCGCCCGCGCTTCCGGACGCCCGTCGAGGTGGTCAACGACGATACGATCGAGGCGGCGCTCAGCGCGGCGTTCGAGGGTCCCGGCGCCAGGATCGCCCGCGAGGGAGACCTTTCCGCGCAGTTCCGCGGCGCGCGCGTCGTCGCAGCCGAGTATCGCGTCGGCCTCGCGCTGCACGCCACGCTCGAGCCGATGAGCTGCACCGCCGCCTTTGCCGACGGCCGCCTGTCGCTCTGGCTGCCGACGCAGGCGCCCGGGCTCGCGCGCGCCGCGGCGGCGCGGGCGGCGGGAGTGAGCGAGGCGAGCGTCACCATCCACCCGACGATGGCCGGCGGTGGGTTCGGCGCGAAGCTCGAACATGAAGTGGCCGCGCAGGCCGCGATCCTTGCCAAGCAGATCGGCCGGCCGGTGCAGCTCACCTGGCCGCGCGGCGAGGATTTCCGCCACGATCGCTTCCGCCCCGCCGCCGCCGGGCGAATGACCGCGCGGCTTGATCCACGCGGCCGGGTGAGCGGCTGGCTCGCCAAGATAGCCGCGCCCGAGACCGGGCGCGAGCTGGCCGAGCGGCTGCTGGCCGGCGATGCGATTGCTGCGACGGGGCTGCGGCTCGGGGGTAGCGGCGATCCGTCCGCGGTCGCGGGCGCCGAACCGGCCTATGGCATCGCCGATTATGCGATCGACCACCACCCCGCCGCGATCGGCGTGCCGACCGGCTATTGGCGCTCGGGCGCGCATAGCTACACCTGCTTCTTCAACGAGAGCTTCGTTGACGAGCTCGCGCATGTCGCGGGGCAGGAGGCGGTCTCGTTCCGGATGGCGATGCTGGGCGGCAAGCCGCGCCTCGCGCGCTGCCTCCAAGTCGCGGCCCAGCTTGGCGGCTGGCAGGGCGGGCAATCGGGCAGCGGTCAGGGCATCGCCTGCCACAGCGTCCGCGGATCGCACATCGCGGTGATGGCCGAGGCGCAGATCACGAGCGACCGCCGGGTGAAGGTCGAGCGGCTGGTCGCCGCGGTCGATTGCGGCCGGGTGGTGAACCCCGATCTGGTAACGCAGCAGATCGAGGGCGGGCTGATCTTCGGGATGGCCGCCGCGCTCGGCTGTTCGACCGGGTTCAGCGAGAATGTGTCCGACATCCGCGAATTGTCGCAGCTGCTGCTTCCCACGCTGGGCACCACCCCCGACATCACCGTCGAGATCATTCCCAGCGTTGCCGAACCGGGCGGGGTGAGCGAGCTGGCGGTGCCGCCGGTCGCGCCGGCGATCGCCAATGCCCTTCAGGCCGCAACCGGTGTACGGTTCCGCCGTCTTCCTCTCTTGTCGGACATCGAATGACCCCGCCCCCCGATCATCCTCTCATCCTGCGCCCGCGGATCGGCGTGCTGCTGGTCAACCTCGGCACGCCCGATGCGCCCGATACGCGCTCGGTGCGACGCTATCTGGGCGAGTTCCTGTCCGATCGGCGCGTGGTGGAGATTCCGGCCTTGCTGTGGCAGCCGATCCTTCGCGGCATCATCCTCAACACCCGCCCCGCCAAGTCCGCCCACGCATATGGCCTGGTGTGGCGCGACGACGGTTCGCCGCTCGCCGCGATCACCCGCGAACAGTCGCAGGCGCTGCAGGGCGCGTTCGGGCCCGATGTCGTTGTCGATTATGCGATGCGCTATGGCAATCCGGCGCTGGGCGATCGGCTGAAGGCGCTCAAGGCGCAGGGCTGCGAGCGAATCCTGATCGCCCCGCTCTATCCGCAATATTGCGCGGCGACGACGGCGACCGCGAACGACGTCGCCTTCGCCACGCTGACCGCTATGCGCTGGCAGCCGGCGCTGCGCACGCTGCCGCCTTATCATGACGATCCGGCCTATATCGGCGCGCTCAAGGCCTCGGTCGAGGCGTCGCTGGCCGCGCTCGATTTCGAGCCGGAGGCGGTCATCGCCAGCTTTCACGGCATGCCCAAGCGGACGCTGGAGCTCGGCGACCCCTATCACTGCCATTGCCAGAAGACCGCGCGGCTGCTCAGCGAAGCGATGGGCCGGGAATTGCTGGTCACCTTCCAGTCGCGCTTCGGCCCCGCCAAATGGCTCGAGCCGGCGACCGACCTGACGCTCGAAGAACTGGCGGCAAAGGGGATCAAACGCGTCGCGATCTTCGCGCCCGGTTTCTCCGCGGACTGCCTGGAGACGCTCGAAGAGCTTTCGATCCGCGGTCGCGAATCCTTCGTCGAGGCGGGCGGCACCCATTTCGCCTATCTGCCCTGCCTCAACGCCAGCGACGTCGGCATCGCGATGCTGCAAACAATATTGCGCCGGGAACTTGCGGGCTGGGCGGACGCTGCGTAGCGTCAACGCCTAGAACAACGAATGAGAGGATGAGTATGGCACGCGTAGCGATCGTCACTGGAGGCACGCGCGGGATCGGCGAGGCGATCAGCCTGGCGCTGCAGGAAGCCGGGATGACCGTGGCCGCCAACTATGCCGGCAATGCGGAGAAAGCGAACGCCTTCACCGAGCGCACCGGCATCGCCAGCTTCAAATGGGATGTGGGCGATTTCGACGAATGCGCCGCGGGCGTCGCGAAGGTCGAGGCCGAGCTCGGCCCGGTCGACGTGCTGGTCAACAACGCCGGCATCACCCGCGACGGCACGATCCTGAAGATGACCAAGGACATGTGGGAGGATGTGATCCGGGTGAATCTCGGCGGCTGCTTCCACATGGCGCACGCGGTGTTCCCCGGCATGCGCAATCGCAAATGGGGCCGGATCGTCAATATCGGCTCGATCAACGGCCAGGCGGGCCAATACGGCCAGGTCAATTATGCCGCGGCCAAATCGGGCATCCACGGCTTCACCAAGGCATTGGCGCAGGAAGGCGCGCGCGCCGGCGTTACGGTCAATGCGATCGCGCCTGGCTATATCGATACCGACATGGTCGCTGCGGTGCCGCCCGAGGTTCTCGAGAAGATCGTTGCCAAGATCCCCGTCGGCCGATTGGGCCAGGCGAGCGAGATTGCACGCGGCGTGGCGTTCCTGTGCTCGGAAGAGGGCGGGTTCGTCACCGGATCGACGCTTAGCATCAATGGCGGGCAGCATATGTACTGACCGGCGAACGGGCGGCCACGCCCGCGCCGATGCGCCAAACCCAGCCAAGCCACGAATACGAAGGGGGCCGATCCGCTAGGACCAGCCCCCAACCCTCGATACGCTACGCGAGGGAATCGATGCGCGAAGAACATCCGCGAGCTAGCCGGGTTCCATTGAGGCTTTGCTGAACAGCTTGTTATCTGAGGTTCATCTTCGCGGGCTGGTCGATCCGCGGCGAGCCGCTATGACGGCGGCGATGCGGCTCCCCATATCGCTTGCCTTGTCCGTGATCGCGTCGCTCACCGTCGCCGCCTCGGACCAACAATCGCGGCCCGTACTTGGTAGCGAACCGCGCATGCGTGCCGTGCCGGTGGCGATCCAGCCGGGCGACCCCCAGCGGCGACATGTCGGCGCGCTGACCTATCTGGGCGGCGTGCGGCTGACGAGCCCCGACCCGGCCTTTGGCGGTTTCTCCGCGATGCGAGTCGAGGGCGACGCCTTCACCCTGCTCAGCGACGGCGGCAACATCGTTCGCTTCCGCATGGGCACCGACTTCAAGCCGTTCGACATCGTCTTCGGCGATCTGCCCGCAGGACCCGGCACCGGCTGGAAGAAGCGGCACCGCGATTCCGAATCGCTCGCCTGGGATCCTGCCACGGGCAAGGTCTGGGTCGGCTTCGAGAACCGCAACGCGATCTGGCGCTACGATCGCGATTTCGTGGCGGCGGAGCGGCAGGCGCGCCCCGCGGCGATGGCGCGGTGGGATCGGGGCGGGGGGCCCGAATCGATGGTCCGCCTGCGCAGCGGACGCTTCGTGGTGATTTCCGAGAGCAGCGATCCGCGGGGACGGCCCGATGCGCGCTTCCTCCTGGTCTTCGCGGGCGATCCCACCGAAACCCGCCTGCCGCCGAAGCGCTTCGGCTATGTGCCGCCGGCGGATTACGATCCGACCGACGTCGCCGAGCTGCCCGACGGGCGCCTGCTGGTGCTCAATCGCCGCTTCAGCGTGCCGGGACTATTCACCGCGAAGCTGACGCTGGTCGATCTACGCGAGGCAGCACCCGGTGCGGTGGTGACGGGGGTCGAGCTGGCGACGCTGGAACGACCGCTGTTGCACGATAATTTCGAGGCGCTGGCGCTCACACGCGAAGGCGCCGAGACGATCCTGTGGATCGCCTCGGACGACAATGGCGAGGTATGGGAGCAATCGCTCCTGCTGAAGTTCCGGCTCGATCTGCCCGAGCCGGCGAAGACGCCTTAAGCGGCTTCGGCAGCAGTCGCGGTGCCGGCCTTGCGCACGTCGCGCTTCAGGCGGCGGGCGCGCAGCGAGAGATCGTCGTCGCTCGTCTTGAGCAGCCAATTGTCCAGGCCGCCGACATGCTCGACCGAACGCAGGCCGTGCGTCGAGACGCGCAACTTGACGCTGCGGTTCAGCGCGTCGGAGATCAGCGTCACATTCTGCAGGTTGGGCAGAAAGGTCCGCTTGGTCTTGTTGTTGGCGTGGGAGACGTTGTTCCCAACCTGCCGGCCCTTGCCGGTCAGCTCGCAAATGCGCGACATCGCTGTTAATCCTGAGTTTGGCCCAAGACATCCCTGGTGCCGGAAAGGTCGCGCCGATACCGCCTATGAGCCGGTGCGTCAACCGATTCGCCCACGAAATCCCCTTGTGCCCACGCAACCCGCGTGGTTGGTCGCGCGTATATTACGCAAGCGATTCAATTCGGGGAGATGAAGACATGCGTGGAATTCTAGTGCTGATTGGCCTCATCGCCATTGCAGTCGTCATACTCATGAGCCTCGGCATGCTCAACATCCAGCAGCAACAGGGCGCAAGCCTGCCCGATGTCACCTTCGACGCGAAGGGCGGCCAATTGCCCAAGTTCAGCGCGGAGACCGGCTCGGTCGGGATCGGATCGACCAACACCTCGGTCGAAGTGCCCACCGTGGAAATGAAGAACGCGACCGTCACTCTGCCGACGATCGAAGTGCGCCAGGCTCCGGGCGCCAGCCCGACGCCCGCGGCACGATGAGCGAGGCTAGCCCGGGACGCCTTGCGGCGGCAGTCCTGCTGCCGCCGCTGGGCACCTATCTTGCCCGCGGTCCCGGTCGGGAATTCCTCATCGCGTGTGGATTGACCGTGCTGGGCTATCTGCCGGGCGCCGCCTTCGCGCTTTGGACCGTGCTGCGGCCCGAACAGTCTGCCGCTGCGCCGGCGTGACGAACCGTGGCGGGGCGGCTAAGCCCTCCGCCATGTTTCCGCTCCCCGAACCGATGCGCGTCGCGCTCGACGCTGCGACGCGTGCCGCCGCTGCGGAAGAGGTTCCGGTCGGCGCGGTAGTGGTGCACGAAGGGCGGATCGTCGCCACGGCAGCCAATGCGCCGCGCACCCTCCACGATCCGACCGCGCATGCCGAGATGCTCGCGATCCGCGAGGCCGCCCGCCTGCTTGGCCGCGATCGGCTCGAGGATTGCGATCTGTGGGTGACGCTCGAGCCCTGCGCGATGTGCGCCGGCGCGATCGCCCATGCCCGAATCGCCCGGCTCTATTATGGCGCGAGCGATCCCAAGGGCGGGGCGGTGGAGCATGGCCCGCGCTTCTTCGCCCAGTCTACCTGCCACCACCGCCCCGAAATCTACCCCGGCATCGGCGAAGCCGAAGCGGGCGAGTTGCTGCGCGGCTTTTTCAAGGCGCGTCGGCTGTGACAGCGTTGGGTCCGACGGATATTGCCCACCCCGGCGAAGGCCGGGGTGGGGGTAGGTTCGATCCTGCTGGTTGCTGCCTCAGCCCATGTCGTTCTGCGTCACCGGCACCAGCTTGATCTCGACCCGGCGGTTCGCCGCCTTGCCCGATTCGGTCTCGTTGGTCTCGACCGGCTGCGATTCGCCGAAGCCGCGCGTGGCAATGCGGGCGCTCTGCACGCCGCGCATCGACAGATAGTCCGCAACCGACGCCGCGCGCCGCTCGGACAGATCCTGGTTGTACGAATCGGCCCCGGTCGAATCGGTGTGGCCATATACGTCGACATAGGTCTGGTTATATTGCTTCAGCACGTCCGCGACCTGGTCGAGCGTTGGGCGGAACTGCGGCTGGACGTTCGACTGGTCGGTGGCGAAGGTGATGCCGGCGGGCATGCTGAGCACCAGATCGTCGCCCTGGCGGATCACCCGTACGTCGGTGCCCGCGGTGCGGCGGCGGAGCTCCTGCTCCTGGCGGTCCATGTACAGGCCGACGCCGGCGCCGGCGAGGCCGCCAATGCCCGCGCCCACCAATTTCTCGGTGCGATCGTTGCGGCCGCCGACGATATCGCCGAGCAGATAGCCGCCCAGCGCACCGCCGACCCCGCCGATCGCCGCCTTGGAAATGCGCCGCTCGCCGGTGACCGGATCGGTGACGCAGGCCGTGGTCAGCGTGGTGGCGGCAAGCGCCGCGGCGACCAGCGCCTTCATGGAAATGCCCATGGAATCTCTCCTCCTTGTTCGAACCATGTGGGAGGAACCGGTTTTCGGCGCGCTTGTTCCGCCTGCGAACCGACATGTTTGTGCGTTGAACGGTTGTAGAGCGGGCCCCGCTGCGGATATGGAGTGCGCCTCACATGGCCGACCCCTTTCCCTGGATCGACGTCGCGATCATCCTCGTGCTGGTTGCGATCAACGGCGTCTTCGCGATGTCGGAGCTCGCTATCGTCTCGGCACGACCGGCGCGGATGGAGGGGTTGGCGCGCACGCATAAGGGCGCCGCGACTGCGATCCTGCTCGCTTCGGATCCGGGCAAATTTCTCTCCACCGTCCAGATCGGCATCACGCTGATCGGCATCGTCGCCGGCGCCTATTCGGGATCGAGCCTGGGCGAGCCGGTGGCGCAGCGGATCGAGATGCTCGGCGTGAGCCCCGAACATGCCTATACGGTCGCACTGGCCGTGGTGATCGGGCTGACCACCTATGCCTCGCTGATCATCGGCGAGCTGGTGCCCAAGCAGTTCGCCTTGCGCTCGCCCGAGCCGATCGCCGCGATCGTCGCGCTGCCGATGCTGTGGCTCAGCCGGGTCACCGCGCCGATCGTCTGGCTGCTCGATTCGACCAGCGCGGGCATCTTCAGGCTGATCGGCCTCAAGCGCGAATCGGAAAATCGCGTCACGGTCGAGGAGCTGCACCTGATTGTCGCCGAGGCGAGCAAGTCGGGCGTGATCGAGGAGCATGAGCGCTCGATCATCTCCGGCGTGGTCCGCCTGGCCGATCGCCCGGTGCGCGAAGTGATGACGCCGCGCACCGAAGTCGACTGGCTCGACGTCAATCTCGACGCCGCCGGCATTCGCGACGCCTTGCTCGCCACCCCGCACACCCGCCTGCCCGTGACCGAGGGGTCGGTCGACTCGGTGATCGGCGTCGTCCAGGCCCGCGACATCGTCTCGGCCTTGTTCCGCGGGGAGACGCTCGATCTGCGGCGGCTGATGCGCAGTGCGCCGATCCTGCCCGATCAGGTGGATGCGATGGACGCGCTGGGGGCGCTGCGCCGCGCCGAAGTGCCGATGGGGCTAGTCCACGACGAATATGGCCATTTCGAAGGCATCGTCACGCCCGCGAACCTTCTCGCGGCGATCGCGGGCGATTTCGCATCGGACGCTGATCCCGACGACGATCGCGCGCTGATCGTCCGCGAAGACGGTTCGCTGCTCGTCTCGGGCCAGATGCCCGCCGACGCGCTCGCCGAGCGGATCGGCATCGATCTGCCCGAAGACCGCGACTATGCGACGGTCGCCGGGCTCGCGCTCGCGGTGCTCAAGCGCCTTCCCAACGAGGGCGAGACCTTCACCGAGCAGGGCTGGCTGTTCGAGGTCGTCGACATGGACGGCCGCAAGATCGACAAATTGCTGGTCCGCGAAGCCTAAAGCTTCCCGAACACCGCTTCGTAGCCGGCAGTGTCGCCGCTCGCGAGATAGCCCGCTTGCTCGATCCAGCGATCGCGGTGGATGCGCCCCTGAAAGCTGCCGAGCTGCGCGTCGAGCGCGTCGGCTTCGGCCGGGCTCAGCGCGGCGAGTTGCGCAAAGCTGGTGATGCCGACACTCTGGAGCTTCTCGGCCAGCCGCGGGCCGACGCCCTTCAGCCGCGTGAGGTCGTCCGCGGCAAGGGCGGGCGCGGGCTCCGACGCCGCAAGCGCCGCGGGCGAGGCGTCGAATGCCGCCGCGGCCGCAATCGGCTCGTCTGCGAGAGGGATTTGCTCCGCGACAGCCGGCGCAGCTTCGGCCGGGGACGGCGGGGCCATCGTCGCGGGGTCGGGCGGATCGCCGTCATAATGGGCTTCGCCGCGATCCTCGAGCTCCGCGCGCATCCGCCGGCGGCGATTGGCGAGGTGCGTGCCCCACCACAGGATCAGCAGCCCGCAAATCACTGCAATGCCGATCAGCACGAAGGGCACGGTCAACCAGACGGGCGCGCCGTTCAGGATCGCCGCGGGGGTCGGCGCAGGCAGTTGTTGATTCATGCACGCCCTCCCGGCGCTAAGCTATTGGGGAACTTCCACAACTGCCATAGCGCCGGATGAAGGCGCGTCCAGCGACTCGATTCCCTCAGTCGGTCGATCGCGGGGCCGGCCGCCCGCTTTCCGCCAGCCGCACCAGCCGCCCGAACTCGCTGCGCCAATAATCGCCCGAGCTGCCCGCCAATGCCCCGATCTGGGCATAACCATAGCCGTTCAGATATTTGTCGCCGCGCAGCCGCTGCCCGAAGGCGGCGACCGAAGTGACGAAGGCCATATCGCCGTGCGGCATGGTCGCGGTCCGCATCAGCCCGGCCGGCACCGCGCGCTCGATCAGCTTGGACGCCGTCTGGCCCGGCGCCTTGTAGCGGAGTTTGACGAAGGCGAGCTCGCCGCCGCGCCCGGCGGGCGCCCCGGCGCGATTGCCCTCGTAGCGCCGCTCGGCGGTCCAGCCCGGCGCGCCCACGGGCACCAGCTCATATAGGGCCGTCACCTGATGCCCCGCGCCGATATCGCCCGCATCCACCGCGTCATTGGCGAAATCCTCCTCGGCCAGCGCGCGATTCTCATAGCCGATCAGCCGATATTCCTTCACCTGCGCCGGATTGAACTCGACCTGGACCTTCACGTCCTTGGCGATGGTGAAGAGCGTGGCCGAGAGCTCGTCGTCGAGCACCTTCTGCGCCTCCATCGCGCTGTCGATATAGGCATAGTTGCCGTTGCCGACGTCGGCGATGCGCTCCATCATCGCCTCGTTGTAATTGCCCGTGCCGAAGCCGAGCGTGGTCAGCGTGATGCCGTCGTCGCGGTTCTTCTTGACCAGCTCCTCCAGCACCTTGTTGTCGCTGATGCCGACATTGAAATCGCCGTCCGTGGCCAGCAGGATCCGATTGATCCCGCCGCGCACATAATTGGCGCGCGCCACCGAATAAGCCAGCTGGATGCCCTGGCCGCCCGCGGTCGATCCACCCGCTTCCAGGCAGGAAAGCGCCGCCTTCACATAGTCCTTGCTCGACGTCGGCTCGAGCACCACTCCGGCCGCGCCGGCATAGACGACGATCGATACGCGATCGCGCGGGGTCAGCCGATCCGCCACCATCGTCAGCGCGCGCTTGACCAGCGGCAATTTGTCGGCGCTCGACATCGATCCCGATACGTCGACCAGGAACACCAGGTTCGCCGGCGGCCGTCCGCGCGCATCGACATCGTAGCCGCGAAGGCCGATCCGCATCAGCCGCGTGTCCGGGTTCCAGGGGGTGCGCGAAACATCGGTGGTGATGCTGAACGGCACGTCGCGGCTGGTCGGGCGGGGATAATCGTAGCGGAAATAGTTGATCATCTCCTCGGTCCGCACCGCTTCGGGCGGCACCTCGGCGCCTTGGGTCAGCATGCGGCGGACATTGGCATAGGCGCCGGTGTCGACATCGACCGAGAAAGTGGAGACGGGGGCTGCGAGCACGGACCGGATCGATGCGACTTCCTTGCCGTCATAGCGCTCGCGATTGCCGGGCGCGCCATAGACGGGCGGTGCGTACGCGCCACCGATCTTCGCACCGGTGACCCGCACCTCTGCGCTCGGCAGCGCCGCCATGTCGTGCGCCGTCACGCTGTCGCGCCGCGCCGATTGCGGAGGCGCAGGGGGCGGGGGCGGCGCATATCCCGGCTGCGCGGGATAGGCCCCAGTCCGCCCATAAGCGCCCGCGCCCGCCACGCAGCGCACCGGCGAATGGCGATCCTGCTGGCGTGCGGTCGGTCGGGATTGCGGCGCAGGCGGCGGCGCGGCGGAGGTCAGCAGGAGCGCGGAGCAACCGATCAACAAGGCGGAACGCGACATGAGTCTCTCCCCTATGGCACCCCGCCTTGCCGGCGGCATGGTCCAGTTGTTGCGCGACGGATATGACTCCCGGATGAATGGTGATGTTATCATGTATCAATCACGACTGGGGTCTGCCGCAGGCCTGTTGACGACGTCGCCGCCGGGGCTATCATCCGTCGCATAATCATAGAGAATGCACGGGGGGATGATGACGGGCCGCTTGGCTATTTGCCTGATGATGTTAGCGCTAACATGTTCGTGGCCCGCCGCAGGACAGACGGCGCCGGGTGCGCCGGCAGGTTCGAACCCAATCATCCGGGACAAGTTCACGGCCGATCCGGCACCGCTCGTCGTCGGCGATCGGCTCTATCTCTATGTCGGCCATGACGAAGCGCAGCGCGACGAGATGTTCAACATGCGCGAATGGCTGGTCTATTCGACGACGGACATGCAGCATTGGACCGACCACGGCCCGATCCTGAAGGTCGCCGACTTCAAGTGGGCCAAAAAGGACGCCTGGGCCGCGCAGGCGACGTTCAAGAATGGCAAATATTGGTTCTACGCCGCGGTCGAGCATGACGATACCCATCCCGGCAAGGCGATCGCCGTCGCGGTGTCGGATTCGCCCACCGGCCCGTCCATCGATGCAAAAGGCTCGGCGCTCATCACCAACCAGATGACCCCCAAGGGCACGCACAGCTGGGAGGATATCGATCCCACCATCTTCACCGACGATGACGGGACGAGCTGGATCGCATGGGGCAATCGCCAATGCTATATCGCCCGGCTCAAGCCCAACATGATCGAGATTGATGGCCCGATCACCGAGATCACCCCGCCGCATTTCGAGGAAGGCCCCTGGCTCCACAAGCGCGGCGCGCTTTACTATCTGACTTATGCCTCGCTCGATCGATCCACGCATCGCGACGAGAAGATTTCCTATGCCACCGCGCCCTCGATCCGCGGGCCCTGGACCCCGCGCGGCGAGCTGACCGGATCGGGCAGATACAGCTTCACGATCCATCCCGGCATCGCCGCGTTCAAAGGCAAATCCTATCTGTTCCTGCACAATGCCGCGCTGACGATCGGCGATCTCAACGGTGCCATCGGCCGCCGCGCCGTCACCGTCGAGCATCTCATATACACGCCCGAGGGCCTGATGAAGCCGGTGGTCCAGACCGATGCCGGCGTGTCGGTTCCGCCGTCTCGCTAATCCAATAATTTCCCACCCCGAAAGGAGAATCGCGATGCGCAACGAAAGCAGCAGGCGGCAGGAACTGCCATGGGCGAAGCGCGTGCGCGCCGCGCTGACGGCCGCCGCGGTCGCAACCGCCTGGACCCTCGCGCCGGCCGCGCAGGCGCAGGACGATCGGATGACGCCGATCGCCACTCCCGCGCAGCCGACCGCGATCGAGCTCGGCACCGGCGCGCTGCCCGGCGCGACTGCTTCCGAATCCTGGCATCGCCAATATGGCAGCACCTTCACCCGCAACGTCACCGTCGCGACGCTGACCCCGTTCCTGCCCGATCCCGCCAAGGCGACCGGCACCGCCGTCGTCGTGGCGCCGGGGGGCGGGTTCCGGACGCTCTCGATGGAGAATGAGGGCTGGGACGTCGCGCGTGCACTCGCCGCGCAGGGCGTGGCGGCCTTCGTGCTCAAATATCGGCTCAACCAGACGCCGGCGGACATGCCGGGCTTCGAAGCCTCGATGCGCGCGATGTTCTCAGGCGGCCCGCGCCCGCCGCGGCCGGCGCCCGAGGCGGCGATTGCGGGACTTGCGCCGCAGATCGCCGATGCGCGCGCCGCCTTCGCGCTGATCCGCCGTCGCGCGAAGGAATGGCGCGTCCAGCCCGATCGCATCGGCATGGTCGGCTTCTCGGCCGGGGCGATGCTGACGATGGCGACGACGCTCGCCGGGCAGGATGCGAAGCCCGCCTTCATCGGCAACATCTATGGTCCGCTGTCGGCGATGACCGCGCCCACGGACGCGCCGCCGATGTTCGTGGCGCTCGCGGCCGACGATCCGCTGTTCGGCGCTCCCGAATATGGCCTGATCGACGCCTGGCGGACCGCGAAGCGTCCGGTCGAGTTCCACCTCTACGAACAAGGCGGACACGGATTCGGCATGTATCCGAAGACGACCACCAGCACGGGCTGGTTCGGCGCCTTCGCCAGCTGGATGCGGATGCACGGGTGGCTGGGGACGACGGCGACGCCCTAGCGCGAGGCTATCCCTCGCGCGCAACCTCGCGCCAGCCGATATCCCGCCGGCAGAAGCCGCTCGGGAAATCCAGCGCGTCCACCGCGCGATAGGCCGCCGCCTGCGCCGCGCTTACGCTTCGGCCGGTGGCGGTGACGTTCAGCACGCGCCCGCCGCTGGCCACCAGCGTCTCGCCGTCCAGCCGCGTGCCGGCCTGGAACACAAGCGCGCCGGTCGCCTGCGCCGCGTCGATCCCGCGGATCGCGCCGCCGGTCTCGGGCGTGCCCGGATAGCCTTTCGCCGCCATCACCACCGTGAGCGCGGTCTCGTCCGAAAAGACCGGATCGGGGCGTCCGGCCAGCTCGCCTTTCGCGGTCGCCAGCATCAGCTCGAGCAGGTCGCCCTGATAGCGCAGCATCAGCACCTGGCATTCGGGGTCGCCGAACCGCGCATTATATTCGATCAGCTTCGGGCCGACGCGCGTGAGCATCAGCCCGGCATAGAGCACCCCCGAATAAGGCGATCCCATCCGCGCCATCGCCTCCACCGTGGGGCGCACGATCGTGTCGATCGCGATCCGCTCCAGCGCGGGTGTCAGCACGGGGGCGGGGCTATAGGCGCCCATCCCGCCGGTGTTCGGCCCGCTATCCCCTTCGCCGACGCGCTTGTGATCCTGCGCCGATCCGAACGGCACGATCGTCGTCCCGTCGGTCAGTACGAACAGGCTGGCCTCCTCGCCCTCCAGGAACTCCTCGATCACCGCGCTGCCGCCTGCATCGGCGAAAATCGCCTCCAGCGCCGCCACCGCTTCCGCGTGCGAGAAAGCGATCGTCACGCCCTTGCCCGCGGCGAGCCCGTCGGCCTTGATCACCACCGGCAGGCTGAAATCGACCAGCGCCGCGACTCCGCCCGCGCAGGAGCGGACATGGACATAGCCCGCGGTGGGTATCCCCTCGCGCAGGCACAGATCCTTGGTAAAGCCCTTCGAACCCTCCAGCCGCGCCGCGCCCTTGTCGGGCCCGAACACGCCGATCCCCATCATCCGCAGATTGTCGCCGAGGCCGGACACCAGGGGAGCCTCGGGCCCGATCACCACGAAGCCGATCGAATTGCGCCGACAGAAATCGATCACCGCGCGATGGTCGTCGATCGCGATTTCGGCGAGTTGGGCATGCTCGGCTA
The DNA here is from genome assembly GCF_026167525.1 of Sphingomonas sp. M1-B02. Lineage (NCBI taxonomy): Bacteria > Pseudomonadati > Pseudomonadota > Alphaproteobacteria > Sphingomonadales > Sphingomonadaceae > Sphingomonas > Sphingomonas sp. M1-B02. Next base: position 3,055,941 of record NZ_CP110679.1, read on the forward strand.
TTCCCGGATTGCCCGGCGCGGCGTAGAGCGTGCCCAGCAGCGGCGATTGCGCGAGCTTCCAGGCGAGCGCATGTTCGCGGCCCCCCGATCCCAGTAGCAGGACGTTCATGCCCGATCCCTTCTTCGATTCCCCGACGGGGCGGCTCGTAGCCGAGCAGATGCCGGGGGACAACGCGGCCGCGATGAGCGTCAGCGAACTTTCGTCGAAGCTCAAGCGGATGGTCGAGGGCGAGTTCGGCCATGTCCGGCTGCGCGGCGAGATTTCGGGCTGGAAGCGCGCCGCCTCGGGCCATGCCTATCTGTGCCTCAAGGATGCCGATGCGATCATCGACGGGGTGATCTGGCGCGGCGCGGCGGCGGCGTTGGCCTTCGCGCCCCAGGACGGCGTCGAAGTGATCGTCACCGGCAAGCTCACCACTTATCCCAGCCGCTCGCGCTACCAGATCGTGATCGAGCGGATGGAGCTCGCCGGCGAAGGCGCACTGATGGCGCTGTTCGAGAAATTGAAGGCCAAGCTGGCCGGGGAGGGGTTGTTCGAAGCTTCTGCCAAGAAGTCGCTGCCCTATATGCCGCGCACGATCGGGGTGGTGACCTCCCCCACCGGCGCGGTGATCCGCGACATCCTCCACCGGCTGGCGGATCGTTTCCCCAGCCATGTCCTCGTCTGGCCGGTGAAGGTCCAGGGCGAGGGATCGGCGGCGGAGATCGCCGCGGCGATCCGCGGCTTCGATTCGATCCAGCCCGGCGGCAAGATCGCGCGGCCGGACCTGCTCATCGTCGCGCGCGGCGGCGGCTCGATCGAGGATCTGTGGGCGTTCAACGAGGAAGTGGTGGTCCGCGCCATCGCCGCCTGCACGATCCCGGTGATCTCGGCCGTGGGGCATGAGACCGACACCAGCCTCGCCGACTTCGCCGCCGATCTGCGCGCGCCGACCCCCACCGCCGCCGCCGAGATCGCCGTGCCGGTGCTCGCCGACGTCCGCCACACCGTCGCCACGCTGGCGCTGCGTACCGAGCGCTGTGCTCGCCGCTATCAGGAGCGGGCAAGCGAGCGTCTGGGCGCGCTCGTCCGCATCCTCCCGCGCCGGGACGCTTTGCTCGGCCCGCAACGGCAGAAGATGGACGATCTGGCCGGGCGGCTCGGTCGCGCGCTCGAGCGCCGGGTCGGCGTCGCCCGCTCGCAGCTCGATCGCGGCGCCGGCGCGCTGCGCCCCGCCATCCTCGACCAGCGCCTCGCCGCCGCGCGCCAGCGGCTCGAAGGCGTCGGCCGCCACCTCGATCTGGTCCACCCCAATCGCCCCCTTGAAAAGGGCTATGCCTGGGTCGAGGCCCGCGGCACGCACAAGGTCGTCGCCACCGCCGAGGGAGCCCGCGCCGCGCAGGCGGTCACGCTCCACTTCATCGATGGCTCGGTCGATGCCAAGGTGGAGCGCGCGCCCGGCAAGCCCGCCCCTCCAGTCAAGCCCCAGCAGCCAAGCTTGCTCTAGACTCCAACCTGAACCAGAAAGGCCTGACGATGCTGATGTCCAACTCCGCCCGCGCCGCGCGGCTCCATTATATGGCCAACAGCTTCCGCGTGCTCGCCCCCGGCGATCATGTCGCCTGCGCGGTCAGCGGCGAGCGCATCCCGCTCGAGGAGCTGCGCTATTGGAGCGTATCCCGCCAGGAAGCCTATGCCAGCGCCCGGCTGGCCGCCGAAGCGCTGCACGGCGTGTGAGCCTGGTCCGCGCTTCTTTCCTGGCGGTCGCCTTGGGGCTTGTCGGCGCCGCCTCGGGTGCGCCCGCCGCTTCCACGGCCCAGACCGCCAGCGCCAATCGCTTCGCGATCGACGGCGCGCTGATGCAGGGCGGCGCCGTCCTCGGCACCGCGCCGCAAGGTGCCACCCTGCTCACGCTGGACGGAGTCCCGGTCCGGATCGCGCCCGATCGTCGCTTCCTGATTGCCTTCGATCGCGATGCCGGGCCGAGCGCCACTCTGGTTGCCCGCTTGAGCGACGGCCGCGAAATCCGCCAGCAGCTCACCATCGCGCCCCGCGCCTGGGCGATCTCGCGGCTCGACCGGCTTCCCAAATATCCGGTGCCCCAGCCCGAATTCCAGCGCCGCCGGCCCGCCGAGCTGGCGCAGATCAGCGCCGCCCGAGCGATGCAAGGCGAATCGGCGGGGTGGCGCCAGGACTTCCTCTGGCCGGTCACGGGCCGCATCTCGACGATGTTCGGCTCGCAGCGTATCTATGCGGGCGAACCCGGCGCCTTCCATTCGGGGGTCGACATCGCCCGCCCCACCGGCACGACGGTGCTGGCCCCCGCGGACGGCGTGGTCGTGCTAGCCACCGCCGCGCCCTTCACGCTGGAAGGCAATCTGATCCTCATCGATCATGGCATGGGGCTGAACAGCGCGTTCGTGCATCTGTCGCGGATCGACGTGAAGCTGGGCGCGCACGTCCGTCGCGGCCAGCCGATCGGCGCGGTGGGGAATAGCGGTCGCGCGACGGGTCCGCATCTGCACTGGAGCATGAAGTGGCGCGATGCGCGGATCGATCCGTTGCTTGTCGCAGGGCCGATGCCAGTCGCAGAATGATGCAGCAATTTCGCGCTGCAACATAATTTAACAATGCGCCGCCCTGCTGCGCAACAATACAACCCACCTTGTGTCTTTTTAGCTACAGTCCCTCCAAAAGGCGGACGCCCAACCTGAATGCCCGCTTTACAGCGAGCAGGCCCGCCTTCATCCAGCATCGCAAGCTTTGCCCGACCTGCGTGCTGCGCATGCGAGGGGAGAGCGGGGAGACACCCCGGGTCTGTCGCAAGGCGACATGATTCGGAAAAGCGAGGGAATTTCATGACCAAGACGCAAATCACACGCGGTCTGCGCGGTGGCACGGCGCTTTCGGCGCTCGTTCTCGCCGGCACGCTGTTCGCTGCGCCCGCGGTGGCGCAGGACGCCGCCGGCCAGCCGGGCACGCAGAACTCGCCCGCCGAGACCACGGCGCAGGACGAGCAGACCACCCAGTCGAACCAGGACAACACCGGCGGCGACATCGTCGTTACCGGCTCGCTGTTCCGTCGCACCAATGCCGAAACGCCTTCGCCGGTCACGGTGATGAGCGCAGAGTCGCTGCAGCAGCGCGGCATCAATACCGTTGCCGAAGCAGTGCAGCGCGTATCGGCCAACGGCGCCGGCAACATCACGCAGGGCTGGAACACCGGTTCGAACTTCGCGACCGGCGCGAACGCGGTTTCGCTGCGCGGCCTGACCGTGCAGTCGACCCTGACCATCTTCGACGGCCTGCGCATGGCGCCGTATCCGCTCGCGGATGACGGCTCGCGTAACTTCGTCGATCTGAACACGATCCCGAACGCGATCATCGACCGGATCGAAATCCTTCGTGACGGTGCATCGTCGACCTACGGCGCAGACGCCGTGGCCGGCGTGGTCAACGTGATCACGAAGAAGGAAATCCAGGGTCTCCACCTGAACGCGTCTGCTGGCATCTCGCAGCAGGGTGACGCGGCCGAGCAGCGTTTCGACGCCACCTACGGCTACGGCAATCTCGACGAACAGGGCTTCAACTTCTACGTCAACGGCGAATATCAGCGCCAGGAAGCCCTGTACGCGCGCGATCGCGGCTATCCGTTCAACACCTCTGACCTCAGCCGGGTTTGCGGCACGGCAAACGGCCAGAACCCACTGTTCCCGTCGGGCTCGAAGGTCTGCCAGGCGAACGGCGTTCGTAACGCGCTCACGCCGAACACCGGTGCTGCGATCAGCCCGACGCTGTATCCGTTCACCTATAACGGTACGTCTGCAACCCCGGTTGCAAGCGTCCGTCCGGTCGACGCCGCCGGCGCCGCGGTCCCTGGCCAGCTGTTCCGCCTGCTCAACACCGCGGCCGGCTGCCGGGATCTGACTCCGATCCAGGTTCCGTTGAACGGCCAGGGTGGCACCGCAACCGCAGGCGGCACGCTTCAGTGCAGCCTCGACGCGCGCGCTACCTACTCCCAGCTCCAGCCCGAGCAGGAGCGTCTTGGCTTCGCGGGTCGGTTCACGGCGAAGCTCGGCGACGACATCGAGTTCTACGCCGCGGGCAACTACTACCAGGTGAAGACTGCCACCACCGCCGCCCCCAGCGGCTTCACCGGCAGCCTTCCGACGCCGAATCCGCAAGGTTTCGCCCAGCCGTCGAACCTGTTTCTGCCGGTCTATGTCTGCGCCGCTGGCCAGGGCAGCCTGACGAACCTGAACACGGGTTGCACGGCCGCCAACGGTACGCTCAACCCGCAGAACCCCTTCGCCGCTGCCGGCCAGCGCGCGCAGGTTCTTCAGACCTATGACCGTGAGCGCAGGCTCAACACCGAGGGACGCAGCCTTCGTGCGGCCATGGGTGTCAGCGGCACGTTCGGCGACGGATGGGGCTTCGAAGTCGAAGCCAGCGCGTCGCAGGTCCAGCTCGACGTGATCAACGAGAATGTCGTCATTCCGCAGCGTCTGTGGAATGCAGCGGCACGTGGCCAGTACAATTTCTCCAATCCGGCCGCGAACACGCAGGCGGTTCGTGACTACGTCGCGCCGCTCAGTAAGAATCGTTCGGTGTCCGATCTGTGGCAGGTTTCGGCCACGCTCCAGAAGGAACTGTTCCAGCTTCCTGGTGGTGCTCTCGGCGTTGCAGCCGGCGTTGCCTATCGTCACGAGTCGATCGACAACCCGTCGGCAAACCCGGAGAACCTTCAGACCCCGTACGATCGCTATTTCGTGATCAACGCGGTCGGTGCAGTCGGCAGCCGCGAAGTGAAGTCGGCCTTCTACGAAATCTCGGCGCCGATCTTCGATCAGCTCGAGGTGAGCGCAAGCGGCCGTTACGACGATTATTCGTCGGGCCAGTCGAACTTCTCGCCGAAGTTCGGTGCCAAGTTCACCCCGATCCCGCAGCTCGCGGTTCGTGGTACCTGGTCGAAGGGCTTCCGTATTCCTTCGTTCAACGAAGCGTTCGGCCTGCCGACAACCGGATATGTTACGTTCACGCTTAATCGTAACGATCCGGCACAGGCAGCGTTCATCGCTGCGCATGGCGGCAACGCTTATGCCACGGCCGGCTTCCCGGTCGGTCTGACCTCGACCGGCAATCCTTCGCTGGATCCGGAGAAGTCGACCAGCTGGACTGTTGGCGGCATCTTCGAGCCGATCCGTAACGTCAGCTTCACCGTCGATTACTGGAACATCGAAGTCCGGGACATCATCGGCGGCGCGGACTATTCGGGTGTGCAGGCCGCTTACTATGCCAACAACGGCGTAGTGAACATCCCGGGCCTCAACGTGTTGCCGGGCGTGCCCGACATCAACTTCCCGAACGCTCTGCCGCATCTCGGCTTCATCGAATATTCGTTCCAGAACAACGACTCGCAGCGCGTGTCGGGCATCGATCTGGGCGCGAACGTTCGGTTCCCCTTCCTGGGCGCGACGTTCAACAGCTCGTTCGAAGCATCCTATCTGATGAAGTTCGAAAAGACGATCGGTGGTAACGTGCAGCGGTATGACGGCACGCTCAGCCCCTGCGACGTTACGTCGTGCTCGGGTGCGCCGAAGTGGCGTGGCAGCTGGCAGAACACCGTCGAAGTCGGCGGCTTCACCGGCTCGGTCACGGCTTACTACACGGACGGCTATGATCTGGCCTCGGTCGATTACGGCGGCGTCAAGGGCGACTGCCTGGGCAGCCTGGGTAACTCGATCTCGACCTATCAGGACGGCACCACCCCGGTGCTCTGCGAAGCGAAGGCCCAGTGGAACGTCGATCTGTCGCTGAGCCAGCGCGTGAGCGACAACTTCACCATCTATGCGAACGTGCTGAACGTTCTCGGGATCGATCCCGTCTACGATCCGAGCGCCGCATATCACATCTTCCAGTTCAACCCTTCGTGGGGTGGTCCGAACATCATGGGCCGCTACTTCCGCGTCGGCGCGCGGGTCAGCTTCTGAGCTGAGCCTCGTGTGAAAAATTGGGGCGGCTTCGCAAGAAGCCGCCCTTTTTTTGTCCGCCCAAGGCGTGAATAGAGACGTTCTCGATTCGGAAGAATCGTCGGGTAATGTGGAGCAAGGTTGCGCGTGATCAGGATCAATCCCGCCCATGATCCGGCGGTACTCGCCGACGCCTTCAAGGCGAGCCGCCGGATGCAGGTCCGGGACTTCTTCGTTCCCGCGGACGCGGAGCGCATCCACGACGTGCTGAGCACGGCCACCCCCTGGTGGCTCGTCTACAATGTCGGCAGCAAGGTGGAGCAGCTACCGCCGGAATATCTCGCGACGCTGAGCCAGGCGCAGTTGAACCAGATGCTGCATGGCATTCAGGAGCGCGCCCGGACGCAATATCAGTTCCTGTATCAATTCTATCCGATGGTCTCGACCTACTTCACGCCGACGGCAAAGCCGGCGCCCATCCTGGCGGCCTACGAGTTTCTCAATTCACCGGCTTCGCTGGATTTCTTCCGGACGCTGACCGGGCGGCCCGATATCAAATGGGCGGATGCCCAGGCCACGCTGTATCGTTCCGGCAACTTCCTGAAATCGCATAGCGATCTGGACGAGGGGGGGCACCGCGTGGCGGCCTATGTGCTCAACTTCACCAAATTGTGGGAGCGCGACTGGGGCGGCTATCTGCAGTTCTTCGACGAACAGCACGATATCGAGCAGGCCTATCGCCCCATTTTCAATGCGCTCAACATTTTCGGTGTCCCCCAGGATCATAGCGTCGGGATGGTGTCGTCCTTCTGTTACGGCTTGCGCTATTCGATCACCGGCTGGCTGCGCAGCGACGCGCCGCCCGGCAGCTTTGGGCGCGTTGCCGGCTGAGCCGGGCGGCGACGGCCGCCCTGCGCGAACTAGCCGACGCTGAGCAGCAGCGCCCCATCTCCCTCGTCGATCCGCACCACCGAACCATCCTTTACGTCGCCGCTCAGGATCAGGTCCGCGAGCGGGTCCTGCACATAGCGCTGGACCGCGCGCTTGAGCGGGCGGGCGCCATAGACGGGGTCGTAGCCGACCCGGCCCAGCCACGCCCGCGCCGCATCGCTCAGCTCGATGCGGATCTTGCGATCGGCCAGCAGCTTCGCCACCCGGCCCAGCTGGATGTCGACGATCGGCGCCATATGTTCGGGCGCGAGCCGGTGGAACAGGATGATCTCGTCGAGCCGGTTGAGGAATTCGGGGCGGAAATGCGCGCGCACCACGTCCATCACCTGCGGCTCGACATCCTCGACCTTCTGCCCGTCGCCAAGGCTGGACAGATATTGGCTGCCCAGGTTCGACGTCAGGATGATGATCGTGTTCGAGAAATCGACCGTGCGGCCCTGGCCGTCGGTCAGCCGCCCGTCGTCGAGCACCTGGAGCAGGACGTTGAACACGTCCGAATGCGCCTTCTCCACCTCGTCGAACAGCACCACCTGATAGGGCCGACGGCGAACCGCTTCGGTTAGCACGCCGCCCTCCTCATAACCGACATAGCCCGGGGGGGCGCCGATCAGCCGGGCGACGGCATGCTTTTCCATAAACTCGCTCATGTCGATGCGGACCATCGCCGAGCTGTCGTCGAACAGGAATTCGGCGAGCGCCTTGGTCAGTTCGGTCTTGCCCACGCCGGTGGGCCCAAGAAACAGGAAGGAGCCGAGCGGCCGATTGGGATCCTGCAGTCCCGCGCGGCTGCGGCGCACCGCGGTAGCGATCGCCTTCACCGCATCGGCCTGGCCGATCACCCGTTTGCCGAGCTCGCCTTCCATGTTGAGCAGCTTCGAGCGCTCGCCCTCCAGCATCCGCTCCATCGGGATTCCGGTCCAGCGCGCGACCACCGCGGCGATGTCGTCGGCGGTCACCTCCTCGCGCAGCATCGCGCCCTTGGTGGTCGCCTGCGCCTCTTCCAATTGCTTGTTCAGCGCAGGAAGGGTGCCGTAGTTGAGCTCGGCCATCTTGGCGAGATCGCCCGAACGCTGCGCCTGCTCGAGCTCGATCCGTGCCGCCTCGATCTGCTCCTTGATCCGGGATTCGGCGTTGATCTTGTCCTTTTCGGCAAGCCAGCGCGACGTCAGCTCGCTCGATTGCTGCTCGAGATTGGCGAGTTCGCTTTCGATCTTCGCCAGCCGGTCCTTCGACGCCGCATCGCTCTCCTTCTTGAGGGCCTCGCGCTCGATCTTGAGCTGGATGATGCGGCGATCGAGATTCTCGATCTCCTCGGGCTTGGACTCGACTTCCATGCGGATCCGGCTCGCGGCCTCGTCCATCAGATCGATCGCCTTGTCGGGCAGGAAGCGATCGGTGATGTAGCGATTGGAGAGGGTAGAGGCCGCGACGAGCGCGCTGTCGGTGATCCGCACGCCGTGGTGCAGCTCGTACTTTTCCTTGAGCCCGCGCAGGATCGAGATCGTATCCTCGACCGTCGGCTCGCCGACGAACACCGGCTGGAAGCGCCGCTGCAGCGCGGGGTCCTTCTCGACATATTTGCGATACTCGTCGAGCGTCGTCGCGCCGATGCAGTGCAGCTCGCCGCGCGCCAATGCCGGCTTGAGCAGGTTCGATGCGTCCATCGCGCCATCGGTCTTGCCCGCCCCGATCAGCGTGTGCATCTCGTCGATGAAGAGGATGATGTCGCCCGCGGCGGCCTTCACTTCGTCGAGCACGCCCTTCAGCCGTTCCTCGAATTCGCCGCGATATTTCGAGCCTGCGATCAGGCTGCCCATATCGAGCGCCATCAGCTTGCGGTCCTTGATCCCGTCGGGGACGTCGCCGTTGACGATGCGCAGCGCGAGGCCCTCGGCGATCGCGGTCTTGCCCACGCCGGGTTCGCCGATCAGGACGGGGTTGTTCTTGGTGCGGCGCGCGAGGATCTGGATCGTCCGGCGGATTTCCTCGTCGCGGCCGATGACCGGATCGAGCTTGCCGTCCCGCGCCGCTTCGGTGAGGTCGCGCGCGAACTTCTTGAGCGCGTCGAAGCGATCCTCGGCGCCGGCGCTGTCGGCGGTGCGGCCGGCGCGGATCTTCTCGATCGTCGCGCTCAGCGCCCGCGGGGTCAGGCCGGCGGCGGCAAGCGCCTTGCCCGCTGCCGTCGTCGAGGCCAGCGACAGCGCGAGCAACAGCCGCTCGACCGTGACGAAGGCATCGCCCGACTTGGCGGCGAGTTGCTCGGCCGAATCGAGGATGCGGACGGCGTCATTGTCGAGCCCCGGGGTCTGCTGCGCACCGCCGCCGGAGACCGCGGGCACCTTCGCCAGCGCCGCATCGGTTTCGGCCAGCGCGCGCTTGGGATCGCCACCGGCACCGCCGATCAGGCCGCTCGCCATGCCCTGCTCGTCCTCGAGCAACGCCTTGAGCAGATGCTCGGGCGAAATCCGCTGGTGGCTCATGCGGATCGCCACGGTCTGCGCCGACTGGAGGAATCCCTTGGCGCGATCGGTGAATTTTTCGAGGTTCATGTCATCCCCTGATGTCGTATCGCCTCAGATATGGTGTGACCAAATAGCAACACAAGGATGGCGGGACGCAGGGAGAGATTTTCACTTTGCCGGCCGGACTGCCCGCGGCGCACCCTTCGCGAAGCGGTCGCCGAAGCTGTTGCCCTCATACCAGCGCGGTGCCTCGGCCGCGTCGGCGATCTCGCGCGCGATCAGATAGTTCAGCCGCGCGAACTTCGCCCCCGCCGCGCAATCGAACGGCAGGCCGGGCTGGTCCGATACCTTGTGATAATGCGTCGCCAGGAAGTCGCGAAACGCTTTCTCGCCGCCATTCTTGAATCCGGTCATCAGGAAGACCGAGGGCACCCCCGCCTTGACGAAGCTGTAATGGTCCGAGCGCAGGAAGAAGTTCTCCTCGGGCATCGGATCGGGCGAGACGGTGACGCCCATCCGCGCGCCGGCGCGCTCGACGATCTCGCCCATCGTCGAATGTTCGGCGCCATAGGCGACCACGTCCTGGAAATCGTAGAGCAGGATCGGCATGTCGAGGTTGACGTCGGCGACGAGCTTGCCCGCGCCGGTCACCGGATAGCGGGCAAGATAGGAAGAGCCGAGCAGCCCGTCTTCCTCCGCGATGAGCGCCACGAAGACGACCGAGCGTTTGGGCCGGACCCCGCTCGCCGTGAAGGCGCGCGCCGCCTCGAGCATCGTCGCGACCCCGGCGGCATTGTCCATCGCGCCGTTGAAGATCTGGTCGCCTTCGCGCGCCCGATCGACCCCGACATGATCGAGATGCGCCGAGAGCATGACATATTCGGCGGCAAGCGCGGGATCGGATCCGGGCAGGATACCGATCACGTTCGGGCTCCGGACGATGCGGACCTTGCTCGTCCGTGCGGTGGTGAGGCGCGGCGCGAGCGCGAAGCCCTTGACCGGCCCGGCCAGAGCCGCGGCGAAGACCTGCTCGGCAGACATCGGCGCGCCCGCGAACAGCGCCTTGGCGGCGGTCGGGTTGATATAGGCGCCGATCTGCACGCCCGGATCCTCGCCGCCCGGAAAGCCGCTCGGGCTCAGCCAGTTGGTCTGCGGCTCACGGAAATAGCCGGTCGCCTGGAGCCAGGGGAAGGCGCCGCGCAGATTGTCCGGACTGATCAGATAGAGCACACCCAGCGCGCCGTGGCGCCCCGCGATCACCGGCCGATCGCTGCCCCCGGCGGCGCGCGCCGCCTCCTGCGTCACGCCCTTGGGCAGGCCGATCAGGGTGACGACGAACTTGCCCTTCACGTCGAGCCCGGCATAATCGGACTCGAGCCCGTAGCCGACGAACACCGCCTCGCCCGACAGCGTCTGGGTGTCGTTGCCGTAGCGCGGGCTGGCCGAGATCAGCACGTCGCCGCCGTTGGTGAATTTGGTCGTGCCGATGGTCAGCGTGGCGGGCTTGGCGTCGTCGAGCGCATGTTCGGCGAGCGGCACCTGCTGATACCAGCCGCCGTCGTTGCCGCCGGGCTTGAGTCCCAGAGCCTGGAAGCGATTGGCGACGAACAGCGCGGCAATGTTATGCCCGCGCGCGCCGGCGTCGCGGCCCTCGAGCTGGTCGTCGGCGAGGAAGGTTATGTCCGCGTGGATCGCATCGGCTCGGAATATGGGTTCGGCGGGGGCAGGCTGGGCGAGCGTCGGCGCCGCGGCGAAGGCCAGCGAAAATGCGATGGAAAACAAAGCGATGCGCATAGCCAGGTCTTTCGGGGGGACGCTCCAGGTTCAAGGCTAGTGCAAATGAGGTGGGGCGCAAAGGGCCAGGACGCGCGCCGGATTCGGTTGCAGCGCATAGGGGGCACGTTATGATCCGCCATCCTCGCTTTTCCGAAACGGTTTGAACCCCATGAAATCCTTCCAGATGCTTTGCAGCGCCGCTACCCTGGCGCTCGCCACCGCTTCTCTGCCCGCCGCCGCGCAACAGACCGTCGCGCCCGCGGCCAAACCGGCGCCGGTCGCCGAGCTCGTGAAGCGCGTCGATATCCCCTATGAGAGCTTCACGCTCGCCAACGGCCTGCGCGTGATCGTCCATACCGATCGCAAGGCGCCGATCGTCGCGGTCTCGACCTGGTACGATGTCGGCTCGAAGCATGAGCCCAAGGGCAAGACCGGCTTCGCGCACCTGTTCGAGCATCTGATGTTCAACGGATCGGAAAATGCGCCGGGCGATTTCTTCGAGCCGCTCAAGCAGGCGGGCGCCACCGATTTCAACGGCACGACCAGCTTCGACCGGACCAATTATTTCGAGACCGTGCCGCGCCCCGCGCTCGATCGCGCCTTGTTCCTAGAAAGCGATCGGATGGGCTATCTGCTCGGCGCGATCGGCCAGGAGGTGCTCGACGAGCAGCGCGGCGTCGTCCAGAACGAGAAGCGCCAGGGCGATACCCAGCCTTATGGCCTGCTTTATTACAAGCTGCTCGACGAGCTGCTCGCGGGCACGCCTTATGGCCATAATGTCATCGGCTCGATGGCCGATCTCGATGCGGCGAGCCTGGAGGATGTGAAGAACTGGTTCCGCTCGCATTATGGGCCCAACAATGCGGTGCTGGTGCTGGCCGGCGATATCGACGCGAGGGAAGCGCGTCCGCTAGTCGAGAAATATTTCGCGGCGATCAAGCCGGGTCCGAAGACGGTGGCTCCCAAAGTCGAAATCCCGACGCTGCCGCAGGCCAAGACCGTGGTGATGAAGGACCGCGTCGCGGCGACGCTGATCCTGCGCAGCTGGGCGGTGCCGGGAATGAATGACGCCGATGCGGTGCCGCTCGAAGTGTTTGGCGAAGTGCTGGGAGGGCTCGCCAGCTCGCGGCTCGACAATGCGCTGGTGCGCGGCGAGAAACTGGCGGTGCAAGTGTCCGCCGGGGTCCAGTCGATGTCGCAGCTGAGCATGTTTCAGGTGCAGGCGATCGTCAGGCCGGGCGTCGATCCCGCGACGGTGAACAAGCGGCTCGACGCGATCATCGCCGATCTGATCCAGAACGGCCCGACCGCCGACGAAGTCCAGCGCGTCGCGACCACCAACGTCTCTGGCCGCATCTTCGGCCTCGAATCGGTCGGCGGCTTCGGCGGCAAGGCGGTCGCTCTGGCTTCGGGCGAGCTCTATTCGGGCGATCCCGCTTTCTACAAAAAGCAGCTCGAGGCGATGGCGCGGGTGACGCCGGAGCAGGTCCGCGCCGCGGGCCGCAAATGGCTGACTCGCCCCGCGCTCACGCTGATGGTCGAGCCCGGCCAGCGCGATGCCTATGAGGAAGCGCAGGCGCCTGTTGCCGCCGCGCCGAAGCCCGCGGCGCCGGCCCAGCCGGCGGTGCAGGGCACGCGCGGCGCCCTGCCCGGCGTGGCGGCGATCGGCGATCTCGATTTCCCCGACGTCCGCCGCGCCAAGCTCTCCAACGGCATCGAGCTGATCTACGCCCATCGCGATGCGGTGCCGACCACGCAGGTTGTGATCAGCTTCGATGCGGGCGTCACCGCCGACCCGGACGGCAAGCTCGGCACCCAGAGCCTGGCGCTGTCGCTGATCGACGAAGGCACGACGACCAGGGATTCGAGCGCGATCGCCGAGGCGCGCGAGCGGCTGGGCGCGACGATCGGCGCGGGCAGCTCGGCCGATCGCACCTATCTGTCGGTAGCGATGCCGAGCCCCAATCTCGCCGGCTCGCTCGATCTGTTCGCCGACGTCGTCCGCAATCCGGCCTTCGCGCCCGGCGAAGTCGAGCGCCTGCGCGCCAGCCTGCTCACCAGCATCGCCGCCGAGCTGACCACCCCGGCGGGGCTCGCCAATCGCGCGCTGCCGCCTTTGGTCTATGGCGCGCGCAACCCTTATGCGAAGCTGGCCGCTGGCTCGGGCGATCCCGCCGTGGTGAAGGCGCTGACCCGCGACGATCTGGTCGCCTTCTACCGCGCCTGGATCCGCCCCGATAAGGCGAAGATCTTCGTCGTCAGCGATCGTCCGCTGACCGAAGTGCAATCAGCGCTGGAGGCGCGCTTCGGCAGCTGGCGTGGGCAGGGGCCCGCCGGGGTCAAGGCGTTTGCGGTCGCCCCGCAACAGGTCGCGCCCAGGATCGTGCTGATCGATCGGCCCGATTCGCCGCAATCGCTGATCCTGGCGGCGCAGATGACACCGCTCAAGCCGACCGACGAGCTGCTCACCCACTTGACCGCCAACCAGGTACTCGGCTCGGGCTTCCTGTCGCGGATCAACATGGAACTGCGCGAGAACAAGCATTGGTCCTACGGCGCGGGCGGCGGGTTCAACTGGCTGGAGCAGGCGGTGCCCTACACGATCAGCGCGCCGGTGCAGTCTGATCGCACCGGCGATTCGATTCGGGCGATCCAGGCGCAGGTCCGCGATTTCCTGGGGACCAAGGGCGTGACCGCGGCCGAGCTGACGCGCGAGATCAACGGCACGACTCGCGAGCTGGCGGGGCGCTACGAAACCTCGGGGGCAGTGCTCTCGGCTATGCAGCAGAACGACATCCGCCACCGGCCGGACGATTTCTACGATAGCGTCGCGCAAAAATATCGGGCGATGACCGCGGCCCAGCTTGACGCTGCGGCACGCGCCGCTTTGGACCCGGACAAGTTCGTCTGGGTGGTCGTCGGCGACGCCGCGAAGGTCAAGCCGCAGCTTGACAGCATCGGCCTGCCTGTCGAGGTGGTCCCGGCAGCGGCGGTTGCGACTCCGGCTGCTTCCGCGGCGAAATAATCAGGAGAGACGAACATGGCGAATGTGGATGGCAGCTGGGATACGGTAGCCAAGACCCCGATGGGTGACCAGAAGTCGACGCTGACCGTGCAGAGCGCGGGCGATACCTTCACCGGCACCTTTTCGGGCGCGATGGGCAATACCGAAGTCAAGGACGGCAAGGTCGACGGCGATCGCCTGACCTTCACGATCGACATCACCGTGCCGATGCCGATGTCGCTGACCGGCGACGTCACCGTGGATGGCGACACGATCAACGGCACCGTCACCGCGGGTGCCTTCGGCGCCTTCCCGATCTCGGGCACGCGCGCCTGAGACCAGGCTTCGGCTGAGAAATAAGGGGCTCGCTTCCGATCGGAGGCGAGCCCTTTTTTTCGGCCAGGGCCAGGCGTCCGCGGCTGAAGCTGGCGTCGCCCGGCACGCGCGGGAACGTCCCGCCGCATCGCGAGTTGGCCGCTCGCAACAAGAAGGGGCCATGCCATTACTTTATCCGAATCCACCGCGACGCTGCTCGCGCGGCTGGGCTTTGCCGCCCGCGGGCTCGTCTATCTGCTGATCGGCTGGTTCGCGGTCGATGCCGCGCTGCGCGGCGGGGAGACCACGGACAATAAGGGCGCGATCGCCTCGCTGGCGGACAAGCCGTTCGGGCCGGCGCTGATCCTGGTCATCGCGGCAGGGCTTGCCGGCTATGCGTTGTGGCGGCTGGCCGAGGCGGTCACCAATCCCGAGCGGCTCGACAATGATGCAAAGGGTCTGACCAAGCGCGGCGGGATGGCGTTCAGCGGCGTCGCGCACGTCCTGCTCGCCTGGAGCGCGGTGCAGCTCGCCCTGCATCCGCGCAGCGGCGGGGGCGCGTCGCCCAACGATGCCGCCGCGCGCGACTGGACCGGCTGGCTGCTCGAACAGCCGCTCGGCTGGCTGCTGGTGGGGTTGGTCGCCGCCTGCTTCCTGTTCGGCACCGTCCAGCAGGCGCGCAAGGCGTATAAGGGCGATTTCATCGACGATCTGGCCGGCAATCTGCCCTCGCACGTCTGCACGATGGGGCGGATCGGCTATGGCGCGCGCGGGGTGGTGTTCGCGATCCTGGCGGGCTTCTTCGCGGTCGCCGCCTGGCAGACCAAGGCGAGCGAGGCCGGGGCGATGTCCGACGCGCTCGAGGCGCTGCAGGATCAGCCCGGCGGCAAGTGGCTGCTGATCGCGGTGGGAATCGGGCTGGCGCTGTTCGGGGCGTACAGCTTCGTCGAAGCGCGCTATCGGCGAATCCGCGTGGCGCTCCCCTAGCGGGTCACCCGCGTGACATGCCCCATCTTGCGCCCGGGGCGGATGTTGCCCTTGCCGTAGAGATGCAGATGCGCGCCCGGTTCGGCGAAGAGCGTCGGCCAGGCATTGGCTTCGTCGCCGATCAGATTGTCCATCTCGATGCGCGTACCGGTGAGCGCCGTGCTCCCCAGCGGCAGCCCGCAGATCGCGCGGATATGGTTTTCGAACTGCGAGGTTTCGGCGCCCTCGATCGTCCAATGCCCGCTATTGTGCACGCGCGGCGCCATTTCGTTGAAGATCGGGCCTTCGGGCGTCGCGAAAAATTCGAGCGTCAGCACGCCTACATGGCCGAGCGCCTCGGCGACCCGGCCCGAGAGCGCCGCCGCGATCGCCCAGTGCCGCGCGATCTCGGGCGGGGCGGGGAGCGAGGATCGGGCGAGGATGCCGTCCTTATGTTCGTTCCACGGCGGCGGATAGCTGGCCAGCGTCCCGTCGAGCCCGCGCACGGTGATGATCGAGAATTCGTGGCTGAAGTCGACGAAACCTTCGAGGATCGCCGGGCGCTCGCCGATCGCGGCCCAGGCGGCTTCGGCTTCCGCGGCGTCGTGGATGCGGACCTGCCCCTTGCCGTCATAACCGAGCCGCAGCGTCTTGAGGATCGCCGGCGCACCGATGCGCTCGATCGCCGCCCGCAATTCCTCGAGCGTCGAGACCGGCGCCCAGGGCGCGGTGCTGCCGCCCAGCTTTGCGACGAATTCCTTCTCGCGCGTCCGGTCCTGCGCGATCGCCAGGCTGGCCGGGCCGGGGCGCACCGGAACCTTGGTCGCGAGATATTCGACGGGGCCGAGCGCGATATTCTCGAACTCATAGGTGACGACGTCGGCCTGGTCGGCCAGATCGTCGAGGACGATGCGGCTGTGATAATCGGCGCGGGTATAGGTCGAGGCGGTCTGCGCCGCGACGCTTTCGGCATCGGGGGCGAGGACGTGGGTGCGGTAGCCCAGCTGCGCTGCCGCGACCGCGAGCATCCGCCCGAGCTGGCCGCCGCCCAATATGCCGATGGTCGAGCCGGGGGGCAGCGCGCTCATTCGGCGGCGGGATCGGTGGCGACGTCGGCAGTCTGCTGCGCGCGCCAGGCCTGGAGCCGCGCGGACAGCGCCTCATCGGAGGTCGCGAGGATCGCGGCGGCAAGCAGCCCCGCATTGATCGCGCCGGGCTTGCCGATCGCCAGCGTGCCCACCGGAATGCCGCCGGGCATCTGGACGATCGAGAGCAGGCTATCCATCCCCTTCAGCGCCTTGGACTCCACGGGCACGCCCAGCACGGGCAGATGCGTCATCGCCGCGGCCATGCCCGGCAGATGCGCCGCGCCGCCCGCGCCGGCGATGATCACCTTCAGCCCGCGGCCTGCGGCATCGGTGGCATAGTCGTAGAGCCGCTGCGGGGTGCGATGCGCCGAGACGACCTGCGTCTCGTGGGGGACCTCCAGCGCATCGAGGATCCGCGCGGCGTGGCGCATCGTCTCCCAATCGGAGGTGCTGCCCATGATGATGCCGACTATAGGTGCCACAAGCTGCCCCGGGTGCGTGGAAGCGCGGTTGTTAGTGGGGGAGGGGGGCGAGGGCAACCCGTTGGGGAGAGAGCTCCGGCGACTGACGATCTCACAATTTTCATGCCGATGGCAGCGGGCGATCCGGTTTAGCGACCGGCGGGATGCGTACTTAGGCATTAAGACCTCCTGTTCGAAGAGGTCTTTCAGCTATCGCTTGGATTGGGACATGGTTACCGCCGTCAGGTCAGCGCTCGCTCAGATAATAGCGGTCGGTCGCCTGCAACGCATCGTCCAGCTCATAGACGATCGGCTGCCCGGTCGGGATCTCCAGCCCGGTGATCTCGTCGTCCGAAATCCCCGACAGATGCTTCACCAGCGCGCGCAGCGAATTGCCGTGCGCGGAGATCAGCACCCGCTTGCCTGCCCGAATCTCGGGTACGATCCGGCTCTCCCAATAAGGCAGCACCCGCGCGATCGTGTCCTTCAGGCTCTCGGTCTGCGGGATCGCGACGCCGTGATAGCGCGCGTCCTGGGCCAGGTCCCAGGGCGAACCCTCCTCGGGAAGCGGCGGCGGAATGTCGAAGCTGCGGCGCCAGATCTTGACCTGGTCGTCGCCGTGCAGCGCCGCGGTCTCGGCCTTGTTCAGACCCGTCAGCCCGCCATAATGGCGCTCGTTGAGCCGCCAGTCCTTCTCGGTCGGCAACCACAGCCGGCCCATCGCCTCTAGCGCGAGGTTGAGCGTCTTGATCGCGCGGCTCTGGAAGCTGGTGAAGGTGAGATCGAAATCGAGCCCGCGCTCGCGCATCAACTCTCCCGCAGCCCACGCCTCGCGCGTGCCCTGTTCGGTCAGGTCGACGTCCCACCAGCCGGTGAATCGATTTTCGAGGTTCCAGGCCGACTGGCCGTGGCGGATCAGGACGAGCTTGGTCATGGCGGGGCCTCTTAGCTGTGCAGCCCGTCCTTAGCGGCTGCGGCGTCGCTCACAAGCATGTCCACCGATCCTGATCGCGGTGGCGCCTCAGCCGGCTTTCGGGGCGTCGCAGTCGCCGAGGCGCTTGCCGACGACCCTGGTCTTCATCGCGACCTTGCCGCCGGCGGCCGGTCCACCGGGCATCGGCGGCATCGTCATCGCGGCTTCGCTTGTCACTTCATAGCTTGTGCTCGCGAAGGTGCCCGACACCGCGATGCGCATCTCGCCCGAGGGCGTACCCGGCGCGTTCTTGCACAAAAGGGTGCCGTCCATCTTGCCGGCCGTCATCTCGAACTTCTCATAGGTGCAGTTCTTTGCAGCCCCGAACATATCCTGCGGCGGCGTCTTGACCTGCTCGGGGGTCAGGCAGGTCTCGACCGTCTGTTCCTGCATCTGCTGCTTCATCGAGGTCGCGATCTCGGGGGGAAGGCCAGGGCCGTCGAGCGACAGAAGTGCAATCTTCGTCTCCCATTTGCCGGGCTCGAGCTTGATCGCATCCTTGGCGGCTGCCGCGACGTCCGCGATCGAGGCATTTTCCGCCTTGATCGTCGGTTCGGCGTTGCATCCGGCGAGCATCGCGAGGGCGGGCAGGGCGATCGTCAGGCGATTCATGGCATTCCCCTTTTTCAAAGCACCCGCGAGAGGAAGCGGCTGTGCGGATCTTCCTTATAGCCCGCAAAAGGCGGGCAATCGGTGAAGCCGAACTGGCGGTAGAGTGCGATCGCCGGCTCGAACGACGGGTGCGAGCCGGTCTCCAGGCTGATCCGGCGATAGCCCCGCGCGCGTGCGGCCGCCAGGATATGCGATACCAGCGCCGCACCGGTGCCGCGGCGGAGATGCTCGGCGGCGGTGCGCATCGACTTGATCTCGCCCTGCTGCGGGTCGAGCTGCTTGAGTGCGCCGCAGCCGAGCAGATCCTCGCCGTCCCATGCGCTCCAGAAGGTCACGTCGGGGCCGCGCAGCCCCGAAAGATCGAGGAAATGGCAGCTGCCCTGCGGCGTGTTCGCCAGCATGCTTTCGAAATGGTGCTGGAGCAAGGCGACGACCTTCGGGTCGTCGAGTCCCCCTTCGCGAATGTCGATCAAATTTCGTCGATCATGCCGGCGAGGGTGTCCAGGCTGGCATGCGCGAGCAGCTTGCAGCGCGCGGGCGACCAGGCGAAATCGGGGTCGGCATTGGCGACATGATCCTTGAACGGCATTTCCAGCGTCATCGATACGGCACCGTAACGTTCCGCAAGCTGGTTTGTCGACATCGAAAGATTTGCGCGGCCTGGCGCCGACTTCTCATATCCCAGTTCGGTCTGGAAATCGGGCGTGGCGGCGGCGAGGCGGCGGGAGAATTCGTAGAATTTCTCGCCTTGCGCGTCGGTCCAGCCGGGAATGCCCTCGAAGCCGGCAAGGAAATTGGCGGGGATCGCCTCGTCGCCATGCACGTCCATCGCGAAGGCGACGCCGGTCTCGTCCATCCGATTGCGCACCGCGAGCACTTCTGGGCTCTTCTCAGGGCTGGGCGCATGCCATTCGCGGTTTAGGTTCACCCCCGCGGCATTGGTGCGCAGATGGCCGCGGCGCGATCCGTCCGGGTTCATGTTGGGGACCAGGTGCAGCGTTGCCTTCTCGCGCAGCGCAGTCGCGGTCGCGTCGCCCGAAGTCAGCTTCTCCAGCGCGCCTTCCATAAACCATTCGGCCATCGTCTCGCCGGGATGCTGGCGGGCATAGAACCAGATCTGCTTGGGGCCGACGCCGACGCTCAGGCAGTCGATCGGCTGGCCGTCGAGCGTCACCCCCAGTTCGCGGTGGCTGACGCCGGGCAAGGCGGCAATGCGAGTCACGAGATCGTGATGCCGCTCCATCGAATAAGGCGCGAAATAAGCGAACCAGACCAGGTCAGATTCAGCGCGGTGCGTGAAGCTGAGCACGCCATCGGCATAGGCGCCGTCGCCCGCGCGCCAATCCTCCCGGTCGCTGCTCCAGCGCACGCGATAGCCCGGCCAGCCAAAGGCGTATGCGGCGCCGCCGGCGTTGACGATGCGATAGGTCAGTTCGCGACCCTTCGCACCGCTCACGCGGAAGTAGAACCATTGGTAGAAGTCGGACGCGTGGTCCTTTGCGATCTCCAGGTCGACGCGATCGCCTTCGATCGCGACGACCCGGATGTTGCCGCCATCGAATGCGGCGTTGATTTGGATGCTCATCGCGTCGTGGTAGTGATCCCCGACTCTCCTGGGAAGTCCTTGAACAGCCCGCGTGCCAGACGCGCGGCGGTATCGCGTGGATCGCTGCCCCTCGCGCCGCTGATCGAATCGGTCATCGCCCGGCCTTCCCACACGGTCGTATTGTCGCTGCGGCGCCGCAGCTGGACCCACAATTCGGAGGCAGTCACGTCGCGGCGCTTGCCGCCGAGCCCGAACGACACGCCGCCGCCAACCCCACCGCCGCTGCCGAAGCTGCCGCCGCCCAGCCCGATCGAAACCGGCGGACGCTCGCGAAACTCGCCGCGCGGCGCACGCACGAACGAAACCGCGACGATATAGCCGGACGCCATCTCGCTGCTCGACTGGACATAGCCGAGGCGGCCGAGCTCGGCGCCGACGGCATCGGCATAGAGCTGATATTCGGGGCTGAGCTGCGCGGCGCCGGTCATCGGCTCGATCGCGATGGTGGTCCGCTCCATCGGCTGGCCGAGATGATAGCGCGTTGCCTCGACGGGTGCGTTGCGGGTGGACGCGGTGCAGCCGCCGGCGAGCAGGGCGGTCCCGGCGATTGCTGTGCTGATGATCTTGTTCACGGGACACCTCCTGGCTTGCGGTCGGAACGTCCCGCCTTACTTTCAACCCTGGTGTCAAGGAGTCGTTCCGGATGCGGCGGCGGGTTGACTTGGGCTCTGCGCGCATCTAGGCGAGCGCCTTCTTTTTCCACACCGTAATTCGAGAAGCGAATCGATCATGAAGATCGTGAATTCACTGAAGTCGCTCAAGGGGCGTCACCGCGACAACCGCGTGATCCGTCGTCGCGGGCGCATCTATGTGATCAACAAGACCAACCGTCGGTTCAAGGCCCGCCAGGGCTGATCGTGCCGCAGCCGCATGCCGTCATCTTCGATGTCGGCAATGTGCTGTTTCACTGGGATCCGCGGAATCTCTACGAGCGCTTGATCGGCGACGATCAAGCGCTCGACGCGTTTCTGGCGGAAGTCGTGACCCACGAGTGGCACTTCCAGCATGATGCCGGGCGTCCGTTCGCCGAGACCTCGGCCGAGCTGAGCGCGCGCTATCCGCAGCATGCCGAACTGATCGCCGCCTGGGGCCCGCGCTTTCACGAATCGGTCGGCCCCGCGGTCGCGGGCATGATCGAGCTGGTCGAGGAACTCGACGCGGCGGGCGTGCCGCTGTTCGCGATCACCAATTTCTCGGGCGAGTTCTGGCGCGAATGGATGCCGCGGCATGCGGGCCTGTTCGGCCGCTTTCGCGACATCGTCGTCTCGGGGGACGAGAAGATGGTGAAGCCCGATCCCGCCATCTACGCGCTGGCGCTCGATCGCTTCGGCCTCGCGGGCCCCGATGCGGTGTTCGTCGACGACAATCCGGCCAATATCGCAGGGGCGGCGGACGCGGGAATCCACGCGGTCCTGTTCACGAACGCCACGGACTTCCGCGCCGAACTCGCTCGGCTGCGCCTGCTTCCCGCCTGAATTGTGACTTCTGTGCTGCACCGCGCAAGAAAATGCGTCGGTCGTCACGAATCCGAAACATCGTGCGCTTCTAGGCGTCTACAGCAGGGGTGCGGCATTCGCCGCGCGTCAGCCCAGTCTGGAGACGAATATGAAGCTCATCCGTAAGGCGCTGATCGGCGCCGCTGCCCTCGCCACCGTCGCCACCCCGACCCTGGCTGCCGCCGATTCGGCCGCGGCGTTGTCGCTGTCGCGCGCCGCCACCTCCGGCGGTGACGAGTCCGAACTCGACGGTCCGAAGATTCCGTACATCATCGGGGTAGGCCTGGTCGTGACCGCGCTCGCGGTCACCGTCGTGCTCGCAACCGAAGAACCCGACAGCCCCTGATCGCGTACGCGCATCCGAACTAGCGAAGAGGCGTCGGCGGAGCGATCCGCCGGCGCCTTTTCCTTGGCTTCAGCCGCCCTCGGCGCCGCTGTGGCCCTTGAGTTCGTCGCCGACCAGCGTGACGACGTGGAGCACGTTGGTCGAGCCCGGCGTCCCGAACGGCACGCCCGCGCAGACCACGATACGATCGCCCGCAGCGGCGATATGGTGGCGCAGCGCCATCCGCTTGGCCTTGGCGACCATTTCCTCGAACGATTCGACGTCGCGGGTGTGGACCGCATGCACCCCCCACAGCAGCCCCAGCCGCCGCGCCGTCTCGAGCTTCGGCGTCAGCACCATGATCGGCACGGTGGGCCGCTCGCGGGCGATGCGCCGCGCGGTCGACCCCGAGCTGGTGAAGCAGACGATCGCCGCGGCGGAGACGGTGCGCGCGATATTCTTCGCCGCCTCGGCCAGCGCGTCGGCGGTGGTGGGATCGGGGCGCGTGACGGTGAAGTGGACGCGGTCGCCATGGCCGGGATCGCGTTCGACCGCATCGGCGATCGAATTCATCATCGTCACCGATTCGATCGGATATTTGCCCGCCGCGCTCTCCGCCGAAAGCATGATCGCGTCGGCGCCGTCATAGACCGCGGTGGCGACGTCGGAGACTTCGGCGCGGGTCGGCGAGGGCGTCTCGATCATCGATTCGAGCATCTGCGTCGCGACGATCACCGGCCTGCCCATCCGCCGCGCGGTCTCGACGATCCGCTTCTGCATCGGCGGCACCGATTGCGGCGGCAGCTCGACCCCCAGGTCGCCGCGCGCGACCATAACGCCGTCGCATTGCTCCATCAGCTCGTCGAGCCGGGCGATCGCCGACGGCTTCTCGATCTTGGCGAGCAACGCCGCCTTGCCGCCGATCAGCCGGCGCGCCTCCATCAGATCCTCGGGCCGCTGGACGAAGCTGAGCGCGATCCAGTCGGCCCCCATCTCGACCGCGAAGGCCAGGTCGCTGCGATCCTTCTCGGTCAGCGCCGCCATCGGCAGCACCATGTCGGGGACGTTGAGCCCCTTCGAGTTGGAGAGCATGCCGCCCACCTCGACGATCGTCGTCATCCGGTCCGCCGAATTGCTGATCACACGCAGCACCAGCTTGCCGTCGTCGAGCAGCAGCCGGGCATCGGGATGCGCCGCCTCGAAAATCTCGCGGTGCGGCAGCTCGACACGGGTGGCGTCGCCCGGGGTCGGATCGCGATCGAGGATGAATTCATGCCCGGCGACGAGCATCACCTTGCCCTCGGCGAACTTGCCGACGCGCAGCTTGGGTCCCTGCAAATCGGCCAGGATCGTGGTCGGCCGGCCACTGGTCTTCTCCATCGCCCGGATCGCCGCGAACAAAGGCACCTTCGAGGCCTGGTCGCCGTGGCTCATGTTGATGCGGAAGGCGTCGGCACCGGCCTGGTACAGCCGCTCGATCATCTCCGGGGTGTCGCTCGCCGGTCCCAGCGTCGCGAGAACGCGCACTTTCCGCGAACGGGGGCTTATTGCCATTATCATCGCTGTCATCCTCGGCTTGTGCCGACTTGCCTCTAGCCCCAAATGCCGCAGGATCAACTCCGGAGGTCCCATGGCAACGCTAGAAACGCTCGACGACGCCGTCGCCGCAAAGGCATTCCGCAGGCTGGTCCGCCACCTGCGCCACCGCAGCGACGCGCAGAATGTCGATATTATGGGGCTGGCCGGCTTCTGTCGCAATTGCCTGGGCGACTGGGTCGCCGAGGCCGGCGACATGACCAAGGATCAGGGGCGCGCGATCGTCTACGGCATGCCCTATGCCGAGTGGAAGGCGCAGAACCAGGGCGCCGCGACTCCCGAACAGCTCGCCCGCATGGAAGAAAGCCTGAAGCTTAATCCGACCGAGGACATGCTCGACGAAGCGCTCGACGAAAGCTTCCCCGCCAGCGATCCCCCCTCGATGACCGAGCCGGGGCGGTAAGCCGACTGAATCCCCCTCCACCCGGCGAAGGCCGGGGCGCAGTTGCGAGCTGTTCGAGAAGGCGATGCTGCTTCGAGCACATCGAAGCTGGGCCCCGGCCTACGCCGGGGTGGGATTCCAGGGAGCCTGATCCGGCTCTAGCGCTCGCCCAACGCGCGCCTCACCGCATCGCGCCAGATCACATAGCCCGCGCGAGTCATGTGCAGCCCGTCCTCGCGCAACAGATCGGCGCGCGGCTTCCCGTCGGCGCCCAGCATCGCCGGGAAGATATCGATGAACCCCAGCCGGTCTGACGTCCTGGTATAAGCCTCGATCAGCGCATTGGCCTTGCGAATCTCGCCGACCATCGACCAGCGCGCGATGCTCGGCTTGATCGCGATATAGAGGATGCGCGTGCGCGGCAGCCAGGCATGAACGAAGCCGACCAGCGTCTGGAAATCGCCCAGCACCTGCTCGGCGCTGCGCCCGCCGGCGATGTCGTTGTCGCCGGCATAGAAGACGATCGTGCGCGGCGCATAAGGCAGGATGATGCGATCGGCGTAATGGATAGATTCGGCGATCGTCGATCCGCCGAAGCCGCGGTTGAGCACCGGCAGCCCGGGGAAATCCTGCGCCAGACCTTCCCACATCCGGATGCTCGAACTGCCGACGAACAGGATTCCGCCCTTCGCCGGCATCTGCAGTGCATCGGCCTCGGCAAAGGCGCGAATCTCGTCGGCGAAGCCCGGCGGATTCTGGGCGGTGGCAGGGCTGCCGAGCGCGATCAGCGCCCCGAACAGAAGGAGCCAGCGGGCGACGCGGTGGGACAGGGTCATGCGCATGCGGTAAAGGTCCCAGCGCCTCCATGCAAACCGATCCGCCCCTTGAGCCGCGCGTGCCGCTTCTCTATCGCCCGCACTTCACCTTCAGGAGCCTTTCATGTCCGATTCGATTTCCGCCGAGCAATTGCGCCTGTTCATCGAGCGCATCGAGCGGCTCGAGGAAGAGAAAAAGGGCATCGCCGACGACGTCAAGGACGTCTATTCGGAAGCCAAGTCGACCGGCTTCGACACCAAGACGATGCGCGCGATCGTGCGGCTGCGTAAGATGGAAAAGCATCACCGCGACGAGGCCGACGCCTTGCTCGAAACCTATCGCAACGCCCTCGGTCTGCACTGAGGCATAAGGGGAAACGCCGATGATCCTGACGACGACGAGCGCGGTCGATGGCCGCCAGGTGACCCGCTATCATGGCGTGGTCTCTTCCGAAGTGATCATCGGCGCCAACGTGTTTCGCGACCTCTTCGCCGGCATTCGCGACATCGTCGGCGGGCGTTCGGCCAGCTATGAGCGCCCGCTCAAGCAGGCGCGCAAGACCGCGCTCGACGAGCTCGCCGCCGAGGCGCAGGATCTGGGCGCGAACGGCGTGATCGGCATCGATTTCGACTATGAAGTGATCGGCAAGAGCGGCTCGATGCTGATGGTTTCGGCGTCGGGCACGGCAGTTACCATCAGCGGCGTCTAAAGACCGCGTACCGGACAGGATTCCATGGCAGGCCATTCCAAATTCAAGAATATCATGCACCGCAAGGGCGCACAGGATAAGAAGCGCTCGGGTGCCTTCTCCAAGCTCAGCCGCGAAATCACCGTCGCGGCCAAGATGGGCATGCCCGATCCGGACATGAACCCGCGGCTGCGCGCGGCGGTCAACGCCGCCAAGGCGCAGTCGATGCCCAAGGACAATATCGCCCGCGCGATCGACAAGGCGAGCCGCGGCGATGCCGAGAATTACGAGGAAATCCGCTATGAGGGCTTCGGCCCCGGCGGCGTCTCGCTGATCATCGAAACGCTCACCGACAATCGCAACCGCACCGTCACCAATGTCCGCACCGGCATGGGCAAGAATGGCGGCAATCTCGGCGCGCCGGGCTCGGTCAGCCACGGCTTCGATCGCGTCGGGCTGATCAGCTATCCGGCCAAAGCGGGCGACGCCGACAAGGTCTTCGAAGCCGCGCTCGAGGCGGGTGCGGAGGACGTGACCTCGTCCGAGGACGGCCACGAAATCTGGACCGCGGTCGGCGATCTTCACGAAGTCGCCAAGGCGCTCGAGCCGGTGCTCGGCGAAGCCGAAGGCGCGAAGCTCGCCTGGAAGCCCCAGACGATGGTGACGATCGACGAAGGCGACGCCGCGACCCTCCTCAAGCTGCTCGACGTGCTGGACGACGATGACGACGTGCAGACCGTGTGGGGCAATTACGAGATCCCCGACGAAGTGATGGAGAAATTGGGTTGATCCACGCTCCCTCTCCCGTTGGGAGAGGGAAGGGGCCCGCTCGCGCAGCGAGTGGGAAGGGTGAGGGCAGCACCCTTACTTCTGCCCTCACCCTTCCGGCGCTGCGCGCCTCCCTCCCTCTCCCAATGGGAGAGGGAATTTGATCCTGCTCGGCCTCGATCCCGGCCTCGGCACTACCGGCTGGGGGCTGATCCGCGCCGAGGGCAACCGCCTCAGCCACATCGCCAACGGCCGCCTCAAGACCGATTCCGCCGCCCCCCTTCCGCGGCGGCTCGCCCATCTCGACGCCATGCTCACCGCATTGATCGCCGATCACGCCCCCCAGGCCGCGGCGTGCGAGGAAGTGTTCGTCAACGCCAATCCGCAATCGACCCTCAAGCTCGGCCAGGCCCGCGGCGTGGTGCTCTGCGCCGCGGCCCGCGCCGGGCTCGAGGTCGGCGAATACAGCCCGACCTTGGTCAAGAAAGCCGTGGTCGGCACCGGCCGGGCCGAAAAGGCCCAGGTCCATGCCATGGTCGCGCGGCTGCTGCCGGGCCTGAAGATCGACGGGCCCGACGCCGCCGACGCACTGGCGGTGGCGATCTGCCACGCCCACCATCTCGCCAGCGCGCGTCGCATTCCCTGATTTCGCTTTCCTACAGCGCCATGTTCCGCTTATGTCCCGTCGCATGACTGCGGGCGCCCTTCTCCTCTCGATAACCGCATCCCCGGCCCGGACGCGCCCGCGCACGCGAGATGGTGGTACTTTTGTGACTTTCCGCACGGCGATGCGGCGATGATCGCGCACCTCAAGGGCCGCCTCGCCGCCACCGGCGCCGATCATGCGGTGATCGACGTAAACGGCGTCGGCTATCTGGTCGGCGCCTCGGCGCGGACGCTCGACGCGCTGGGCGCGATCGACAATCTGGTGACGATCCATACCGAGATGCTGGTCAGCGAGGATTCGATCCGCCTGATGGGCTTCGCCTCGGCCAGCGAGCGCGACTGGTTCCGGCTGCTGACCTCGGTCCAGGGCGTGGGCGCCAAGGTCGCGCTGGCAATCCTGTCGATCCTCTCGCCCGAGGAAGCACAGACCGCCGTCGCCCGCGCCGACGCGGCGATGATCTCGCGGGCCAATGGCGTGGGGCCTAAGCTCGCGCAGCGCATCGTCAACGAGCTCAAGGACAAGGCCGGCGGGGCGGCGTTCGGCAGCGCGGGGTTCGCGGCGGTGGCGCCGGGCGCGGCGGCGGATGCGGTATCGGCGCTGCTCAATCTCGGGTTCAAGCCCGCCGAGGCGAGCAGCGCAGTCGCGGCCGCCAATGACGAACTGGGCGCGGGGGCGACGCTTGATGCCCTGGTGCGCCTGGCCTTGCGAAAGGCGTCGAAATGACCGGCCGCCGTCATTCCCGCGGATGCGGCGGTGTCGGAGACGGGAGGCGATCAAAATGATCTGTGCCAATCGCGATCGGAAGGCTCGCATCGGCGCGAAGTTCATGCTCGCCATATGGGCCCTTATGGTCTCGGTTGGGTTTGTCGCCTTAGGTGATGTTGCGATGTCGGAATTGCCGACCCTAGTTTTGGCTATCGGGCTGCTTTCGATCCCGGTGGGGATAGCACTCGCAGCTGGCGTGCTGGCGCGCGGCCCCGCACTCACCGTACTTTCGGGCGGCTTCGCAGCCACGACGGCCGTATTGGCGATATGGCTTCTATGGGAAGCTTTCACTTCGACGAGTTCAACGGCACCGATTGCGTTCGTTTTTTACCCAGTCGTGGAAGTCGCCGTGCTTTGCCCGGTCCTGCTAGCCGGCGCTTTGATAGATCTGCTGTTGCGGCGATCCGCGCCATGACCGACGCCGATCGCATCCTCGCCCCGGCACGCACGCCCGAGGACATCGACGCAGCGCTGCGCCCCAAGCATCTCGACGAATTCGTCGGCCAGAAGGCCGCGCGCGAGAATCTGCGCGTGTTCATCCAGGCCGCCAAGTCGCGCGGCGAGGCGCTCGACCATGTCCTGTTCTTCGGGCCCCCCGGCCTCGGCAAGACCACGCTCGCCCAGATCGTCGCGCGCGAAATGGGGGTGGGCTTTCGCGCCACGTCGGGCCCGGTGATCGCCAAGTCGGGCGATCTCGCGGCGCTGCTCACCAATCTCGAGGATGGCGACGTCCTCTTCATCGACGAGATCCACCGCCTCGCCCCCGCGGTCGAGGAAGTCCTCTACCCGGCGATGGAAGACCGCGCGCTCGATCTGATGATCGGCGAAGGCCCCTCCGCCCGCTCGGTGCGGATCGACTTGCCGCGCTTCACCCTCGTCGGCGCCACCACCCGACAGGGCCTGCTCACCCAGCCGCTGCGCGATCGATTCGGCATCCCGATCCGGCTGCAATTCTACACGGTCGAAGAGCTGGAGCGCGTCGTCACCCGCGCCGCGGCATTGCTCGATCTGCACATCGCCCCCGACGGCGCGCATGAGATCGCCAGGCGCTCGCGCGGCACGCCCCGCATCGCCGGCCGGCTGCTGCGCCGGGTACGCGATTTCGCCAATGTGCTGGGCGAGGCGACGGTCCATGCCAAGGCGGCGGATGCCGCGCTCACTCGCCTCGAAGTCGACGCGCTCGGGCTCGATACGATGGATCGCCGCTATCTGATGATGATCGCCGATATCTACAAAGGCGGCCCGGTCGGGGTCGAGACGCTCGCCGCGGGGCTTTCGGAGCCGCGCGACACGATCGAGGAAGTGATCGAACCCTATCTGATCCAGATCGGCATGATCGCCCGGACGGCGCGCGGGCGCTGCCTCAACGCCGCCGGCTGGAAGCATCTCGGCCTCAACCCTCCGCCCACCGCGCAGGAAGGGCTGTTCGACTGAGGGCGGGGGTTCCCCCTATGGGGGCGCTGGTTTAGGGCCGGGCGATGCACGCTTTGCCCGCCCTCGGCCGCTTCGAAGGCCTCGAGCACTATTTCGGGCTGCGGGTCTATTTCGAGGATACCGACCTCACCGGCGTCGTCTATCACGCGAATTACCTGAGGTATCTCGAGCGCGCGCGATCGGATATGCTGCTGGCGGCGGGGATAGACCAGCGCGCCACGTTCGAGGGCGGGGGCGGGGCCTATGCGGTGCGGGATATCGCGATGCGCTATCGCGCGCCCGCGCGATTGAGCGATGAACTGGTCGTCGTCAGCCACCTGTCCGCGCTGCGGCCGGCGGCGGTGATCATTCAGCAACGAGTCATGCGCGGGACTCTTTTGTTGGCCGAAGCCGACGTCGAGGCGGTGTTCGTCTCGCCCACCGGGCGGCCGCGGCGCCAGCCGGCGCATTGGATGGCGGCATTCGAACCGCTCGTATCGAAGGGAAACTGAAGGCCTCATGGATCCGATTACCACCGCTGCGACCATCTCCCCGGTCCACCTGTTCCTGCAGGCCGATATCGTCGTGAAGGCGGTGATGATCGGCCTGCTGCTGGCGAGCCTGTGGACCTGGGCGATCATCCTCAGCTTCGGGCTGAAGGTGGGATCGGTGCGCAAGGCGATCGACACGTTCGAGGGCGAATATCGCGAAGCCGACGATATCGACGAATTCCACCGCCGCACTGCGAACCTCGATCAGCCGATCGCGCGCGTGTTCGGCGCGGGGGTCACCGAATGGCGCCGCTCGACCGCGGGCAAGTCGATCGATCGCGAAGGCACGCGTGAGCGCCTCGCCACCGCGATGGGCGCCACGATCGCGCAGGAAATCGATCGGCTGGCCGATCGGCTGAACTTCCTCGCCACCGTCGGCTCGGTCGCGCCCTTCGTCGGGCTGTTCGGCACCGTGTGGGGGATCATGCGAAGCTTCACCGCGATCGCAGCGGAGCAGAATTCGTCGCTCGCGGTGGTGGCGCCGGGTATCGCCGAAGCCCTGTTCGCCACCGCGATCGGCCTGTTCGCGGCGATCCCCGCGGTCATCGCCTATAATCGCTATTCGCACCGCGTGAACCGTGTAGAGGCGCGGCTCAACCGGTTCGCCGACGGCTTCCACGCGACGCTCAGCCGCCGGCTGGAGATGGAGGCGTGACGGACGCTTCTTCGATCCTCCCCGGCACGGGGAGGGGGACCAGCCGCAGGCTGGTGGAGGGGGCTCTCCGCGAGCGAACCCTTCGTGGCGCGCCCCCTCCACCATTCGCTGCGCGAACGGTCCCCCTCCCCGTACCGGAGAGGATTTGATGGCGATGCACCTCCCCTCCAACAAGTCCCGCGGGCGCCGCGCGCCCATGGCGGAGATCAACGTCACCCCCCTGGTCGACGTGATGCTCGTCCTGCTGATCATCTTCATGGTCACCGCGCCGCTGATGACCGCGGGTGTGCCCGTCAACCTGCCCGACAGCCGCGCCAAGGCGCTCGAGCAGGAGGAAAAGCCCATCCAGATATCGATCGACGAGAAAGGCCAGGTCTTCATCGATGACGAGCCCACCACCGATGCCGCGCTCCCCGCGCGGCTCGATGCGATCGCCCAGCAATTGGGCGACGATGCCAAGCCGCCGCAAATCTATCTGCGCGGCGATCAGGGGCTCGGCTATGGCAAGGTCATGCAGGTGATGGGCGAGCTCAACCGCGCCGGGCTCAACCGCGTCTCGATGCTCACCGAGCCGACGAGCAAATAGATGGCGTTGTCGCGCTCCGAAGCCATTGCCCTCGGCGTCGCATCGGTCGGCCATATCCTGCTGTTCGGCTTCCTTTCGGCCGGCTTCGCGTCGCCCAATCCCGAGAAATTACGCAGCACGCCCATCGAAGTGACGCTGAGCGACGAGGTGGGCCTGGTGAGCGAGGCGCCGGTGCTCAGCGCCGAGTCTCCGGCCGCGCGCAAATCGCCGGTCGAAGCCCCGCTCGAGCCCGAGACGTCCCCGGAGCCGGAAGCGGCAGCCCCCGAAGCGCCGCCCGAGCCCGCGCCGCCGCCGCCGCGACCCACTCCGCCCCGGCCCGCGCCGCCAAGGCCCGCGCCCGCGCCGGTCGCGAAACCCGCGCCGTCCAAGCCGACTCGCCCGGCGCCGGCCGCCAAGCCTGCGCCGTCCCCGGCCCAGCCCGCCCGCAGCAAAGCCCGCGCCCGCCCGGCCGGCTCGCCCCGCGCCGGCCAAGGCCGCCCCCGCCAAGGCTGCGCCCGCGCGTCCCGCGACAGCGCGCGGCCCGGTAAAGCCCACCGGCCGGCTCAACGGGCTCGATCTCGGCATCAGCGATCGCGAGACCGCCAGCTCTTCGGTAACGCCCCCCGCCGCAGCCATCGGGCCGCAGGTGAAGGCGGCCCTGGGCGCCGAGATCATCCGCCAGATCCGCCCGCATTGGTCGCCGCCCAGCGGCGCCGATTCGGACAAGTTGCGCACCCGAGTGGTGGTAACACTCGGGCGTGACGGCGCGCTTGCCGGCGAGCCGCGCGTTACGCAGACGGGGGTTACCGCCAGCAACCGCGCCCAGGCCGAGCTGGCCCGCGAGCGCGCGATCCGCGCGGTGAAGCTCGCCGCGCCGTTCAAGCTGCCGGCGCAATTCTACGACGCATGGAAGACGATCGGTCCGACTTTGTACGAGGGTTTGTGATGATGAAGGCCAGGAATTTCGCACTCGCCGTCGCGCTGGCGATCGGGACCGCACCCGTTGCCTACGCACAGGATATCCCGGCGGCGTCGCTCGGCACCGAGCAGCCCGAGGCGGGGCAGGATTCTGTCCTCAGCGTCGACGTGACCAACCAGGCGGCGCAGGACCTGTTCCTCGCAATTCCGGCCATGCCCACCGCGCAGGTGGTCGCCACCGCCGCGGGTCCGACCGACGAGCTCGGCCGCAAGCTGGCGCAGGTGATCGAGGATGATCTGCGCAACACCGGCCTGTTCAAGACGCTGGGCCCCGCCCAGGCGGGCGGCATCCAATATGGCGAAGTCAACGCGCCTACTTTCGGCACCTGGAGCGCGCGCTCGGCGCAGGCCCTGGTCCAGGGCTATGTCCGCGCCAACGGCAACGGCTCGCTGACCGTCGGCTGCTATCTCTACGACGTCGCGCTGCAGAGCGAGCTGGTCCGCCAGGGCTTCGTCGTCTCGCCCGGCGACTGGCGACGCGCCGCGCATAAATGCGCCGACGCGATCTACACAAGGCTGAGCGGCGAGGGCCCCTATTTCGACAGCCAGGTCGTCTATGTCGCCGAGCAGGGCCCGAAGGGCCGGCGTCGCAAGCAGATCGCGATCATGGACCAGGACGGCGCCAACCACCGCTTCCTGACCAACGGCCAGTCGATCGTGCTGACGCCGCGGCTGAGCCCGGCGCAGAATGCGATCGTCTATATGAGCTACGAGAATCGCCGGCCGTCGATCTACCTCTACGATCTGGGCGCCCGCCGCAGCCGGCTGCTCGTGTCGAACGTATCGCTCACCTTCGCCCCGCGCTTTTCGCCCGATGGCCGCTGGGTGCTCTTCTCGATGGCGGCAGCGGGGAATACCGACGTGTACCGGGTCGCATCCTCGGGCGGTACGCCGCAGCGGCTCACCAATTCGCCCGGCATCGATACCGGCGGCAGCTATTCGCCCGACGGCTCCAGGATCGTGTTCGAAAGCGATCGTGGCGGCACCCAGCAACTTTATGTGATGAATGCCGATGGCTCGAACCAGCGCCGGATCAGCTTCGGCGGCGGGCGCTATGCCACCCCGGTGTGGAGCCCGCGCGGCGATGTGATCGCCTTCACCCGGATGGGCGGCGGCGCTTTCCGCGTCGGCGTGATGAGCCCGGCGGGCGGCGGCGAGCGGCTGCTGACCAACAGCTGGGGCGACGAGGGGCCGAGCTGGTCGCCAAACGGCCGCGTGCTGATGTTCTTCCGCTCGGCGCAGGGCTCGGGCAAGCCCGATCTCTGGTCGGTCGATCTCACCGGCGTGAACGCGCGCAAGATCCCGACCCCGCTGGACGGCTCCGACCCCAATTGGGGACCCATTCGGCCCTGAACCGTTACCTGTTCATGCAAACGTCGCTTCGAAGCGGCAGATTTCGACAAAAGGAGAAGAACGATGGCCAAGATCATGACCAGCCTGGTGCTGGGTGCAGCGCTGATCGCCACCGCCGGCTGCGCCAAGAAGCGCCCGCCCGAACTGCCGCCGACGCCGAGCGAGCAGGGCCCGGGCACCGGTAGCGACATGAACAACAGCGACAGCGAGGCCGGACCGCTCAACGCCCAGTTCAAGCGCGCGGTGATGAGCGACACCGTGTTGTTCGACCTCGACCAGTACGACATCGATCCCGAGGCGCGCGCGATCCTCGACAGTCAGGCGACCTGGCTGGTCTCCCGCCCTGAAGCGCGGATCACGATCGAGGGCCACGCCGATGAGCGCGGCACCCGCGAATATAATCTCGGCCTCGGCGATCGCCGCGCCAACGCCGCGAAGAATTATCTCGCGGCGCGCGGCGTCTCGGCCTCGCGCATCACCACGATCAGCTACGGCAAGGAACGCCCGGTCGCGATGGGCTCCGACGAAGCCGCCTGGGCGCAGAACCGCCGCGCGGTGACCATCGTCATCAATTAAACTAAAACTCCCTCTCCCTTTGGGAGAGGAGTGTCAGGTCGGCGATGCCCCCGGCATCGCCTAAATAGCGCGGGGCGCTATTTACCTGACGCTGGGCCCATCGCGTAGCGATGGGAAGGGTGAGGGCGACAACTCTCACCCTCACCCTTCCGCCGCTACGCGTCTCCCTCCCTCTCCCAATGGGAGCGGGATCGTTTCCACTTGCGTACACTTCCCACCCGATATAATGATGATATCATAATAACGGGAGGTATCAGATGACGGACGTTCGCACACCCGCCTCGGCGCTGCGGCAAAGCCATGAGACGGCGGCGCAGACGACGAGCGGCTATGGCATGCTGCTCGTGCTGCTGTTTACGCTGGTCGCCGGACTGGCAGCCTTCACCCAGATCGATCGGCTAGCCGACGGCGCGATCGTCGCCTGGTTCATCGCGGCCAGCTTCCTGTTCCTGTTCGTAGCGTGCGGCTTCTATCTGCTCCAGCCCAACCAGGCGTCGGTGATCACCCTGTTCGGCGATTATCGCGGCACCGATCGCAATGCCGGGCTGCGCTGGACCTGGCCGTGGATGGGCGGGAAGAAGGTCTCGGTCCGCTCGAACAACATCATTTCGGAGCGGATCAAGGTCAATGATCTGCGCGGCAATCCGATCGAGATGGCGGCGCAGGTGGTGTGGCGGGTGACCGACACCGCGCAGGCTTTGTTCGACGTCGACGATTACAAGGCGTTCGTGAACGTCCAGATCGAGGCGGCGGTGCGCACGATCGGCTCGCGCTACCCCTATGACGATTTCGAGCATCAGGAAGTCACGCTGCGGGGCAATCACGATCAGGTCGGCGGCGAGCTGCGTGCCGAGCTGATCGAGCGGCTCCACGTCGCCGGCATCACCGTCGACGAATGCGGCTTCACGCATCTCGCTTATGCCCAGGAGATCGCCGGCGCGATGCTGCGGCGCCAGCAGGCGCAGGCGGTGGTCGCGGCGCGCACTACGCTGGTCGAAGGCGCGGTCGGCATGGTCGAGATGGCGCTCGCCTTGCTCTCTGAGAAAAATGTCGTCGAGCTCGACGACGAGCGCCGCGCGGCGATGGTCTCGAACCTGATGGTCGTGCTGTGCGGCGAGCGCGACACCCAGCCGATCGTCAATGCGGGGTCGCTCTATCAGTAAGGATGGCCCCGTGTCGGCTCCGCCCAAAAAGGCATTCCCGCTCCGCCTCGATCCCGCGCTCTACGCGGCGATCGAGCGCGCGGCGGCGAGCGACCTGCGCAGCGTCAACGCCCAGGTCGAATGCTTGCTGCGCGAGGCGCTGGGACGACGGGGGGTGAAGCTCGAAGCGCCGGTCCGCGCCAAACGCGGCCGGCCACCCAAAGCAAATGGAGACGAACCATGATGATGGCATTTCACCTCAACCGCCGGCACCTGCCCTGGCTGATCGGCTTGTTCACCGCCACGCTGGCGATCGGCATCGCGATGATGGCGCTATGATCGGGCGGATCCTCGGCGGCGCGCGGGTTCGTCCTGGCTATTGGTTCGTGCCCAAGGCGTTCGGCTGGGGCGCCACCCCGGCAACCTGGCAGGGCTGGGTGGCGACGTTGCTCATGGTCGTCGCCGCGGCGCTCATCGCCAACCTCGCCGAGCATCGCGGCGCAGTCTATCTGTGGCTGCTCGCGCCGCTGCTGCTTGGCTTCCTATGGCTACTGTGGAGCAAGACCGACGGCGACTGGCAGTGGCGCTGGGGCAAGCGGAACTGAGCTCAGTCCGGCATCGATGAAGCCCACCCCGGCGGAGGCCGGGGCCCAGTTTCGGCGAACCCGGAGCGCTCAGACACCCTCTCACATGCATCGCAGCTGGGCCCCGGCCTCCGCCGGGGTGGTACGCGTCCGATATCGTCCGGATAAGCTTCAGCCCAAAGCCTCGTTCAGCAGCCGCGCCAGCCGCAGCCCACCCTTGATCACCTGCGCGCGCGCCGGCTCCACCAAAGCCGCGATCTGCGCATCGCTGAGCGTCGCCCGCGCAGGGATCGGTCCGCAGGGCTGGCCGCCATAGGCGCTGGCATAGACCACGTCGCGTGCCACCTGCCAGCTGTCGCGGCTCCAATCCTCCACGGTGCCGCCGTCCACCGCCGCACGCTCGGCGGAGCTATACACCCGCACCAGCCCCGGCGGAGTCGAGATCGCCCGCTCGGCGACCAACCCGTCCCAGATACTGTGCAGGTTCAGCCGGGCCGTCGAATAGGCGCCGTAGGTCGAAAGCGCGCGATTGCCGCCCAGGTCGCTGCGGTCGCCCGCATGGAGCGGCTGGTGCAGGTCGCCGACGAAATGAACGAGGAAGGCCAGCGCCATCACCCGCTCGCGCTGCGGCACCGTCTTGTCCTTCAGCAGCTTCACGTCGCGCTCGATCTGCGCCGACACGCAATTGCCGTCGGGGCAATTGCCCTTGAGCGTGAAATCCTTGCAGACGTCCACATTCTGGTAGTGCCAATTATAGGCATAGCTGAAGCGCGGCCCCAGCGTCTTGATGCAGTCGGCCCAGACGCTGGCCTGCTCGATCGTCCCCGCCGGGCATCCCGGCGTCTCGAGCAATGCCTGCCGCGCTAGCAGCCGCCGGATCTCGGCACGCACCGCCGGGGTGACGTTGCGATAGGCGATCGCCGCCACCGTCTCATGGCCATATTCCCAATAGGCCTGGGCAGGCGTCGCGAAGCCGAGGAAGGCGGCGACAATCAACAGGATATGCTTCATCGTTCGTCACCATAGAATGCGACCAGCCGGTCGCCGTTGGAAGATGCCCGGCCGCGATACATGCCCGGGGTGTTGAAGCTCCAGGCCATCTCGCCGCTCGGGCCGGTGACGATCACCCCGCCGCTGCCGCCCAATTGCTTGGTCTCGGCCATCACCACGTCGGCGGCCTGCTGGAGCGTCTCGTTCTTGAAGCGGACCCGCGCGCAAATCTCGTGCGCCACGCCCTCGCGGATGAAAAACTCGCCGGCGCCCGTGGCGGAGACCGCGCAGGCGCGATCGTCGGCATAGGTGCCCGCGCCGATGATCGGCGCATCGCCGATCCGGCCCCAGCGCTTGCCGGTGAGCCCGCCGGTCGAGGTGGCGGCGGCGACATGGCCCTGGCTGTCCATCGCCACCGCGCCGACCGTGCCATATTTCAGGTCGACGTCGAACCAGCCGAGCTTGTCGTTGGCCTTCATCTTGTCGAGCTGGCGGCGCCGCTCCGGCGTGGCGAACCAGCTATTCTCGACTTGCTCCAGCCCCTGCTCGCGCGCGAACTGGTCGGCACCGGGGCCGGCGAGCAAGACGTGCGGGCTCTTTTCCATCACCGCGCGCGCCGCCGCGACCGGGTGACGCGTGGTGGTCGTCCCCGCGACCGAACCGGCGGCACGGTTGCTGCCGTCCATGATTGCCGCGTCGAGCTCGTTGGTCGCGTCCCAGGTAAACACCGCGCCGCGTCCGGCATTGAAATGCGGATCGTCCTCCAGCACCTGCACCGCCGCCTGCACGGCATCGAGCGACGATCCGCCGGCGGCAAGCACCTTGGCGCCGGCATCGAGCGCCGCGTCGAGCCCGGCCTGGACGCCCTTCTCCTGCTCGGGGGTGACGCGCCCCTTCTCGATGATCCCGGCGCCGCCATGGATGACGAGCGTCCAGCTGGGCTTCGGCTGGGCTTGGGCGGAAAGCGGCATGAGGAGGGCTCCGAGCAATAGGACGAGGCGCATCACGGCACTCCTGGGACTGGCCGTGCCCTCCTAGCAGAACGCCTGTCGCGCGCCAGCGGACTCAGGCCGATCAGCGGCCGCAGCCAGCCGATTTCCCGGCCGACCAGATAGGTCGCCAGGCACACCGCCGCCGTCCCGCTCAGCAGCAGCGCGAATTCGGCAAGCGCGCCGAGCCGCAGCGGCAGCGAATACCACGCGATCAGCACGATCGCCGGGTGGTGGACGATGTAGAAGGGGAAGACCGCCTCGGCGAGCGGTCGACGCCAGCGGTGATCGCGGTTCCAATAGCTCTCGGCGATGTGGAACAGCGCAACGATCATGCACCAGGCCATCGTCACCCGCGCCGCGCGATTGAGCGCCATCCATGCGTGCGAGGGGACCGCGCTGCCCGGATAGCGCATCTCGATCGTCACCGCGATCGCACCCGCCACTCCGGCGATCAGCAGCGCGGCTTTCCAGCCACGTCCGATCGCCGGCCACAGCTGTGGGGCTCCCGCCAGCGCGAAGCCGAACAGGAAGACCGGCACGTACAGCGCATGCCCGCTCCAATCGCGCAGCAGCCCCTGCGATTCGGGCGCGACGAACAGCAAGGCGAGCCGCAGGGTGACGAGCAAGGCGATCGGCACCCACAGCAGGCGGGCCCCTTGCGCGAACCAGTCGGCAAGCCGGTCGAGCCCCGCGAACAGCCGCGCCCCGAACCTGTCGATCGCGGCGGCGAGGAGCAGGCTGTACGCGGCAAGATAAGCCACGAACCAGAGATGCTCCCAGCTCGGAAATTCGCGGCCATGGAAGGTGCCGACGCGCCAATAATCCACCGCCCAGAAATGCAGATAGCCGCTGCGGTAACCGGTCTCCATCACCCGCACCCACATCTCCAGGGGGACGAGCACCGCCATGCCGAAGGCGAGCGGCACCAGCAGCCGCAGCGCGCGCGAACGGGCAAAGGCCCGCGCGCCGCCCGAACGGTCGAACAGTCTGCGCGAGGCATAGCCCGAGACAGCGAACAGCAAAGCCAGCCGCCAGGGGGTCAGCAGCGCCATCGGCGGGATCAGCGCGGTGTAGCGATAGGGGGTGTGGATCACCCAGGTCCACGGCGCGAACGCCATCGCGACATGGTAGAGGATCAGCAGCCCGAACGCGGCGATGCGCAGCCAATCGAGCCCGTAATGGCGCTGGCTGGGCTGGGTTTCGATGGCTGCGCCCGGCTGCTTCAACGACGGCTTCCTCGCGCGCCTTTCGCGGCGCGCTCGGGAAGGCTATATGGGTCGGTGCGTAAGCAAAGCGTTAGCGAGTAGTCCCCGATGTCCCTTCGTCCGTGGCGCGATATCACGCGCCGGCACAGCCGCCAGATCATGGTGGGCAACGTCCCCGTCGGGGGCGATGCGCCGGTGACCGTGCAGACGATGACCAACACGCCGACGTCGAATCCCGGCGCGACGATCGATCAGATCCGCCGCTGCGAGGATGCCGGGGTCGACATCATCCGGGTCAGCTGCCCCGACGTCGAAAGCACCGCCGCGCTGCGCCAGATCGTCCGCGCCAGCCGCGTGCCGATCGTCGCCGACATCCATTTCCACTATAAGCGCGCGCTTGAGGCCGCCGATGCGGGCGCCGCCTGCCTGCGGATCAATCCGGGCAATATCGGCTCGTCCGATCGCGTCCGCGAAGTCGTCAACGCCGCCAAGGCCAATGGCTGCGCGATCCGGATCGGGGTCAACGGCGGCAGCCTGGAGAAGGATCTGCTCGAAAAATATGGCGAGCCGTGCCCGGAGGCTTTGGTCGAGTCCGCGCTCGATCATATCAAGCTGCTCCAGGATCATGATTTCCACGAATTCAAGGTCGCGGTGAAGGCGTCGGACCTGTTCCTCGCGGTCGCGGCGTACCAGCAGCTCGCCGACCAGGTCGATTGCCCGCTCCATCTCGGCATCACCGAGGCGGGCGGCTTCGTCGGCGGCACGGTCAAGTCGGCGATCGGGATGGGGAGCCTGCTCTGGTACGGCATCGGCGACACGATCCGCGTCTCGCTCTCGGCCGAGCCCGAGGAGGAAGTCCGCGTCGGCTTCGAGATCCTGAAGGCCCTGGGCATCCGCAACCGCGGCGTCCGCGTCGTCTCCTGCCCCAGCTGCGCGCGCCAGGGCTTCGACGTGATCCGCACCGTCCAGGCCCTGGAAGAACGGCTCCAGCATATCCGCACCCCGATGTCGCTCTCGGTCCTCGGCTGCGTCGTCAACGGCCCCGGCGAAGCGCGCGAGACCGATATCGGCATCACCGGCGGCGGCGCCGGCAAGCATATGGTCTATCTCTCGGGTGTCACCGATCATCACGTCCAGGACGAGGGCATGGTCGATCACATCGTCCGGCTGGTCGAAGCCAAGGCGGCCGAGATCGAGGCGGCGGAGACGGCGCTGGTGCAGGCGGCCGAATAGTCCCGGCCCTCTCCCCAACCGTCATCCCGGCGAAAGCCGGGATCCAGAGCCAAGCAGGACTGGCCGGGGAAGAATAACCCTGGATCCCGGCTTTCGCCGGGATGACGGACTTAAAGTGGAAGGCCATGGCCCCGGCCGTTGTCTGCGCCAAAACGGCTTGCAATGTAGAATTTGATTTGCTTGGCAAGCACGCGCGGGGCCTTGGCTCCGCCACGCTCTTTGAACCTCATGATCGAAGCACGTTCCTAGATCGTGAACTCGTAACTGGTATGGCAGTTATCGACCCACTTCCGGACATTGGCCGAAGTAGGTCAATCGCCGTGAACGAAGAAGTTGACCAGCTTGCGGGTGCCCCACCACGTGCCTGCCAGCAGCAGTAGTAACGCGATCAGTCCAACATACAGGGCCATGTTGTCTGGCTCACATGGGCGCGGGCGTCCCTCACACCCTCCTCCTGATTGCAGGACTATCACCATCAATGGCAAGCCGATGAACAGGAAGACGACGAATGCCGCGAGCACGCCCGCGATAGCGCCGCCACTTGGAAGCCAGCTTCGACCGGATCGGTTCATGCGCGAAGGATGCAAGCCGCAGCCTCGCTCGTCAACGACCGCAACCCACCCAATTCCCGCCGTTCCTGACTTATGAGCCAACGGCATAGTGTGACCCTGGTGTGACCTTCAGGCGCAGTCGCGTGCTGGCGGAGCCCACGCCAGCTTCTTTTTTCCCCCGCAACCCGCTAGTCGCCCCGCATGCCCGCCCGCCCAACCCCGCTCCCGATCGCCTTCGCGGCCGGCACGCTCGGCATCGCGCTCTTCTCCGCGATGGACGCCGTGATGAAGGGCATGACCATCGCGATGGGCGTGTACAATGCGATGCTGTGGCGCTTCGGCGCGATCTTCGTGATGACCGCGATCCTTTACCTCGCGGGCCGACCGTCGATGCCGCGGCGCGACGCGATGCGCTTCCATTTGATCCGCGGCTGCGTGACCGTGGTGATGGCGCTGCTCTTCTTCTGGGGCCTCGCCCGGGTGCCGATGGCCCAGGCGATCGCGCTTTGCTACATCGCGCCCTTGCTCGCGCTCGTGCTGGCGGCGGTCTTGCTCAAGGAGCGGATCGGCCGTTCGGTGATCGGCGCATCGCTGATCGCGGTCAGCGGGGTAGGGGTCATCCTGCTCGGTCAGACCCAGGCGCAGATGGGCGAGGAAGTGCTGCTCGGCACCGCCGCGATCCTCGCCTCGGCGGTCTGTTATTCCTACAATATCATCCTGATGCGCCAGCAGGCTTTGCTCGCCGGCCCGGCCGAGATCAGCTTCTTCCAGAGCCTGGTCGTCGGCGGAATCCTGCTGCTTGCCGCGCCCTGGCTCGGCGCGCTGCCCCCCAGCGAGCAGGTCGCGCCGATCCTGCTTGCGGCGGCGCTCGCCACCGGCTCGCTATTCCTGCTCTCTTGGGCCTATGCCCGGGCCGAGGCCAATTATCTTGCTCCTACCGAATATACTTCGTTCGTCTGGGCGGCGCTGTTCGGCTGGCTGATATTCGACGAGACGGTCTCGCTCTACACGCTGGCAGGCGCGGCGCTGATCGTCGCCGCCTGCATCCTGGCCGCGCGGCGCAAGCCCGGGCTCGTCGCGCACGATGCGGAGGCTGCACTGCCATGATCACCCTGCGAAATGCCGAACCGGCCGACGTGCCCCAGATCCTGCGCTTCGTGAAGGAACTGGCGGAGTATGAGCGCGCGGCCGACAAGGTCGTCGCGACCGAGGCACTGCTCCACGAAGCGATGTTCGGCGACGATCGCCCCGCCGCCGAGGCGGTGATGGCCGAGATCGACGGCGCGCCGGTCGGGATGGCATTGTTCTTCCACAATTTCTCGACCTGGACCGGCTGGCGCGGCCTCTATCTCGAAGACCTCTACGTCACCCCCGCCGCGCGCGGCGCCGGGGTCGGCACCGCGCTGCTCCGCCACCTAGCCGGCATCGCGCTCGATCGCGGCTGCACCCGCTTCGAATGGGCGGTCCTCGACTGGAACGAGCCGGCGATCCAATTCTATCGTGCGATGGGGGCGGTGAGCATGGACGAGTGGCGGGTCAATCGCGTCTCGGGCGATGCGCTGGCCAGGCTTGCGGGGGAGCGCTGATGGCGGTGGACGAGGGGCTGGTCGCCTGGGTGGCCGAGGCGCTAGAGCCGGTCGGCACCGTCACCATGCGCAAGATGATGGGCGGCGCGACGCTCTATCTCGACGGCACCATCTTCGCGATCGTCGCCAGCAGCGGCGACCTGTGGTTCAAGGCGGACGCGGCGAGCGATGCGACCTGGGACGAAGCGGGCTGCGAGCGCTTCACGATGACCTTCAAGGATGGCCGCGTCGACTCGATGAACTATCGCCGCGCGCCGAGCGACGTCTATGACGACGCCGACGCGATGCGCGAATGGGCCGCGCTCGGGATCGCGGCGGGGCAGCGCGCTCCGGCAAAGAAGGCAAGAAAGGCGAGCTAGGCTCGCAGCTCAGCGCCCCAGCACGTTGATCGTGAAGGCGATCACGCCCAGGTTGAACATGAACGCGGCCAGGCAGTGCAAGGTCACCGGCCGGCGCAGGCGCCCCTGGCGGATCTCGACGTCGCTGGTCTGGAAGGTCATCCCCAGGCAGAAGGCGAAATAGACGAAGTCCCAATAATCGGGCTCGGGCGTGTCGGGGAAGGTCAGCCCGCCGGCATCGCCCTCCTGCGTCGCGCTGTAATAGAGATGTGCATAATGCAGCACATAGATCGTGTTGCTGAAGATCCAGCAAAGCGCCAGCGTCCCCACGATCAGCGCGATCATCCGCGTGTCGAGCGATGTCCCCTCGCGCAATTCGCTGGCGACCGCGACGAGGACGACCAGGCTCACCGCGAGCGTCACGAACAGCAGCAGCAGCCGGTTGGCGTCGTTGCGCGCCGCCGAGCGGCGCATGTCGTCCGAGCGATGCCGCAGCAGCGGCACAGCCGACAGCAGGAAGACGATCGCGCCCGCGTCGAACCCGATCATCACCCCGGCGGGCAGTCCCAGCGCCGGAATCGCGACGAACAGGGCAAGCGCGGTGGCGGCGATGAAGAGCAGGAAGCGCGGCGGGGCGATCAGGTTGCCGATCGCCGGGCCGCTCCGCCGCATCGCCGCTGCCCGCCGCGATCAGCCCTGCGGGGTCGTGACGCCGGTCGCATCGACCGACGCCGCCGCAGCGGCCTTGTTTTCGTCGTAGCGCGCAATCGCTTCCAGCGTGATCCGGCGCGCATCGTCGGCCCCGCCCCAGGTGCCGACGCGCACCCACTTCTTCTTCTCCAGGTCCTTATAGTGGGTGAAGAAATGCTCGATCTGCTCCATCACGATTGAAGGCAGGTCGTCCTTTTCCTCGATGTCCGAATAATAAGGGAAGGTCTTGTCGTCGGGTACGCAGACCAGTTTCTCGTCGCCGCCGGCCTCGTCTTCCAGGTTGAGCACCGCGATCGGCCGCGCCCGCACGACGCAGCCCGGGATGAAGGGCGATCGCGCGATCACCAGCGCGTCGAGCGGATCGCCGTCGGGCGAGAGCGTGTGCGGCACGAAGCCGTAATTTGCCGGATAGCGCATCGGCGTGTGGAGGATGCGATCGACGAACAGCGCGCCGCTGGCCTTGTCGAACTCATATTTCACGGGCTCGCCGCCGGTCGGCACTTCGATGATCACGTTGAGCGTGTGCGGCGGATTGTCGCCGACCGGAATCAAATCAATACGCATTGAAACACCCTGTTGCTGGCGCTGCCCCCCGTCTCAGCGGGGCTGGAGCAGCTTGTCGAGCCCGGCCTCTCCCGTGCCGGTCTTCACGAGGTGCGGATAGCGAAGCCCGTCATGATAGTCGATGGACACTTCGCGGAAACGATCGCCGCTCTTGAGCATCAGCTTGATCGGCTCCTTGCTGCCCTTCGCGGCCTTGACCGCATCCTTCAGCCGGTCGCCGCTATAGCCGCGGCCGTTCACCGCGACGATCTCGTCGCCCAGGCTGATCCCGGCGTTGAACGCCGGGCTGTCCCAGATCACGCCGGTGATGCCCTTGGCGCCCAGCGTCAGGCCGAGCGAGTAGGCCAGGTCGACCGCGGCCTTGGCCGTCGCCTTGTTCGGCACGTCGCTATAGACCAGCTTGTAGCCGTTGCGCTCGAACCCGCCGAGCGGTGCGCGCTCGGAGACCTGGTTGACGCGCATGTCGAGCAGCGTGCGC
This sequence comes from Sphingomonas sp. M1-B02, assembly GCF_026167525.1. NCBI lineage: Bacteria > Pseudomonadati > Pseudomonadota > Alphaproteobacteria > Sphingomonadales > Sphingomonadaceae > Sphingomonas > Sphingomonas sp. M1-B02. The sequence continues at coordinate 3,100,072 of NZ_CP110679.1, forward strand.
CAGTCGTGCGGCACGATCCCCTCGAGCGTGCGGACGACATCGTCGAACGTATAGGTCACCTGCCCGAAATCGCCGTCGCGGCCGCTGCCGAAGAAGGCCTTGGCGAAATCGTCGATCGACTTCGCGCCCCCCGATTTCTCGCGGAGGATCGAATCGACCTCCATCCAGATCAGCAGCCCTTCATTATAATAATCCTCGGAGCGCTGCATGCTCACCCAGCCCTTGGGCGCGCGCGCGGTGATCACCGGATCGTTGGTCGTATCGCCCATCGGCCGCCACTGACGCCCCGGACGATTGTCGAGCGAGGCCATGATCGAGGCATAGGATTCGAGCGTATCCTCCTTGGCCACCAGCCCCGAACGCGCCTGGAGGACATAGCCCCAGAACTGCGTCTGCCCCTCATAGACCCACAAGAGCGACCCCACCGTCGGGGTGCGGTAATCGGGGGCCCACTGGTCGGCGCCGCGCCGATATTTACCGTCCCAGCTGTGCGTGAATTCGTGCGGGAGCAGGTTGCGTCCGGTGAAGCTGTCGCTCCACTTGGTGAAATAGCCAGGCTTCACGCCGTTCTCCGAACTGCGCTGATGCTCGAGCCCGATCCCGCCCAGTTCGTCGCTGATCGACACGAGGAAATGGTAGCGGTCATATTGTTGCGATCCCATCGCCTTCACCGCCTGATCGACCAGCCGCTTGTGCGCGTCGATCTGCTCGGGCTTGGCCTCGAGTTCCTCGGGCGAGTCGGCGAAGACATCCATCGTCACCCGCGGGCTGAGCTCGAACGCGCGATAATGGCGGCCGGCGAGCACCGGCGAATCGACCAGCACCTCGTAATTGGTCTTTTCATAGGCATAGGTCGATCCGGTCGCCTTCGCGGGCAGGCCCGAGGCGGCGGTCCAGCCCTCGGGATATTTGACCGTCGCCTTGATCGGGATGCGGCGGACGAAATAGCCGGCGGGATAGAGGCTCATCGAATTGAACTGCAGGCTCATCATCGCCGGGGTCATGACGATGCGCCCCTGGTCGGCGACGGTGGCGGAGGCGAACTGGAACTCCAGGTCGAGCTTCTTCGCGCCGGCCGGCACGTCGATGTGGAAGGCGAAGACGTCGATCGGATCGCGCTTCCACGCCACCCGCTTGCCGCCTGCGCGGATCTGCAGCCCGGTCAGTTTCTCGATCTCGCCGCGTGGCCCATGCTTGCCGGGCAGCCATTTCGGATAGAGCAGCACCATCGGCCCGCTCTTTTCCACCGGGATCGTCTGCTTGACGCGGAAGATACCGCGCTGGGTGTCGGTCGCGTCCACGTCGAGCAGCAGCGTGCCGGGATAGTCGATATCCCGCGCGGCGGGGATCGTGTCCACGATCGTCACCGGCTGCGGTGCGGAATTCTGGGCGGATGCGGGGGTCGTGGCGAGAAGGAGAGCGGCAAGGGAAAGCGCACGATACATTTAGCGGCCTCGGATCGAAAAGGGGGATGCCGAAGCATAGGCCTTTGAAATGCGGCGGGTAAAGCCTCGTCTCCATCCTTCACGGCTCGCTAACCAATCCGGCCTAGATATTTGGGCCATGTATCACGATCCCGCACTGGCCAGCGCCGCCAAGGCCGATCCGCGTCCCCCGTCGGCGGTCAGCGCCGGGGTCGGCTTCGCGGGACTCGCCGGAATGACCGCCTGGGTCGCGGTCGCCCACATCTTCGGGATGGACGGGCCCTATTCGGCGCTGGTCAACGTCGCCGCCTGCGCGCTGCCGATGGTGCTGTGGTCGATCTTCGTCGACAGAGTCTATCGTAATCCCTCGACCGGGATCGACTGGGCGCGCGTCCGGCCCTGGCGCGAAACGCTCGACATATCGGTCACCAAGCTGGTCGGCCTGTGGCTCACCTGGGGCGGAATCGCCGCGATCTACGTCCTCAGCCGCGTCTGGTGGGACACGCGCTTCGCCAACTATCCGTTCGCCATGTGGTGCTTCGGGCTGGTCGCGCCCGCGCTGTTCCTGCTCTCGATCCCCTATGTATTGTGGCTGGACCGTCGTCTCGTGAACCCAAGGGACGGCGCATGGTCGCTCGGCGCTTGGGCGATGGGCCTCGACGGCGTCGACCGCCACGACATCTACAACCATCTGCGCAGCTGGGGGGTGAAGGCCTTCTTCCTCGCCTTCATGATCGCGATCGTGCCGCCCGGCTTCGGCGAATTCGTCTCGATCGATCCGATGGAGGCGCTGTCCGATCCGGTGCGGCTGGCGGGCTATCTGATCACCTTCATGTTCGTGATCGACGTCGCCTTCGCGACCGCGGGCTATATCCTGACCTTCCGCCCGCTCGATTCGCATATCCGCAGCGCCAACCCCTATGCCGCCGGCTGGACCGCGGCGCTGATCTGCTATCCGCCCTTCCTGCTGATGGGGGAGGGCGGCCCGCTCGATTATCACCAGGGCACCGCCGACTGGACCTATTGGCTCGGCGCGCATTCCTGGCTGCTGGCGGCGATGGGCGCGGTGCTGGTGGTGCTGACCGGCATCTATGCCTGGGCGACGATCGCCTTCGGCCTGCGCTTCTCCAACCTCACGCACCGCGGCGTCCTCACCCACGGCCCCTATGCCTGGAGCCGCCACCCGGCCTATCTGTCGAAGAACCTGTTCTGGTGGCTCTCGACCATGCCCTTCCTCGCCACCACCGGCTGGAGCGACGCGATCCGCAACGGCGCGGTGATGGTCGCGGTCAGCGGCGTCTATTATTGGCGTGCACGTACCGAGGAGCGCCATCTCGGGCTCGATCCGACCTACCAGGCCTACAGCGCCTGGATGGAGCGCAACGGCCCGGTGCCGCGCGTTTTTGCACGGCTGGCCGGGGCGCTGCGGGCCAAATAACCGCTCGCCTTGCGCCCGCTTCGGGCGATAGGTGTCGTCGATGAGCGAAGCCAGGATCATGGCGGTGGCGCAGGATGGCGGCCACCATTTCTCCAAGCGGCTCATGCATTCGGTCGACCTTGTCGCCGGACTGGGGATCGCGGGCGACGCGCATTGCGGGGAGACGGTAAAGCATCGCTCGCGCGTCCGGATCGATCCCACCCAAGCCAATCTGCGGCAGGTGCATCTGATCCACGGCGAGCTGTTCGACGAACTGGCCGGCAAGGGCTTCGATATCGGCCCTGCCGATCTGGGCGAGAATATCACGACTCGCGGCATCGATCTGCTCGGGCTTCCGCGCGGCGCACTTCTGCACCTTGGCGAGTCCGCGGTGCTCGAAGTGACCGGCCTGCGCAATCCCTGCGCGCAGATCGACGCATTCCGGCCCGGCTTGCTCGCGGCCGTGCTCGATCGTGGCCCGCGCGGTGAAGTGACCCGCAAGGCGGGGATCATGGCGGTCGTCCGGGCCGGAGGCACGGTGCGGGCCGGCGATGCGATCGACGTAGCGCTACCCCCGCTTCCGCACTATCCGCTCGAGCGGGTCTAGAATTTCGCTTCCTCGTACACCCGAAAGATATCGCCGCCCCACTCGCCATGGAAGCGATCGAGCAACACCTGCGCCGGTACCTTGCCCGTCCGCACCACTTCGCGCAGTGGATCGAGGAAGCCGCTCTCATTGTCGCCGGAAGCGTTGAGCCTTGCCCGCGCGTTGAGCCCCGCCGCGGCGATATCGAGCGCTTCGCCCGCAATGTCGCGCAACGTGCCGCCGCCCGGGATCGGCGCGTCCAGCGCGAGCCTGGGCACCGCATCGCGCAGCGTCTGCCGCCCCTCGATGCTCCAGTCCTTGACCAAGTCCCACGCCGCATCCAACGCGCCCTCGTCATAGAGCAGCCCGACCCACAAAGCGGGCAGCGCGCAGATCCGTCCCCACCGCCCGCCATCGGCGCCGCGCATCTCGAGAAACTGCTTCATGCGCACTTCGGGAAAGGCGGTGGAAAGATGATCCGCCCAATCGTCGATCGTCGGCTTCTGCCCCGGAAAGGCCGGAAGCTCGCCGCGCAGGAAGTCGCGGAAACTCTGCCCCGCGGCGTCGATATATTTGCCGTCGCGATAGACGAAATACATCGGCACATCGAGCGCATAGTCGGTGTAGCGCTCGTAGCCGAAGCCGTCCTCGAACACGAAGGGCAGCATGCCCGTGCGCGCCGGATCGGTGTCCGACCAGATATGGCTGCGATAGGAGAGGAAGCCGTTGGGCTTGCCCTCGGTGAAGGGCGAATTGGCGAAGAGCGCGGTCGCCAGCGGCTGGAGCGCGAGGCCGACCCGAAACTTCTTCGCCATGTCTGCTTCGGACGCATAATCGAGGTTCACCTGGATCGTGCAGGTGCGCAGCATCATGTCGAGCCCCATGCTGCCGACGCGCGGCATATGGTCGAGCATGATCTTGTAGCGCCCCTTGGGCATGATCGGCAGTTCCACGCGGGTCTTGTCGGGCCACATGCCCAGCCCCAGGAAACCGATGCCGAGCTTGTCGCCGACGGCCTTGACCTGCTGGAGGTGCCGCCCGGTCTCGGCGCAGGTATCGTGCAGATTCTCCAGCGGCGCGCCCGACAATTCGAACTGCCCGGCGGGCTCCAGGCTGATCGCCCCGTCGGGACCGGAAAGCGCGATGATATGCTCGCCTTCATAGACCGGCTTCCAGCCGAACTCGGTTAGGCCGATCAGCAGCGCATGGATGCCGCCCGGTTCCTCATAGCTTGGCGCGCGGTGATCGGGCGTCTTCCAATAGACGAATTTCTCATGCTCGGTGCCGATCCGCCAGCGGTCCTTGGGCTTCTCGCCGCGGGCGAAATAGTCGACCAGCTGGGCGCGGTCTTCGATCACCGCCGATTTGCTGTCCGAAACGGTTTTCGTGCTCATTTCCGCCCCTTACGCGCGGGCGATTTGCCGCGCCAGCCCAATCACTACCGATCGGTCACCAATCGCCCGCCGCCGCCATCCACAGCGAAACCGCGGCGGCCGCGGCCGTATCGGCGCGCAGGATCCGCGGCCCCAGCGCGATCCCCACCGCCTGCGGCAGCGCCCGGATCGCCGCCCGCTCGGCATCGTCGAAGCCGCCCTCGGGGCCGACCAGGATCGCCGCAGGCCCCGGCCGCGCCCGCATTGCCTCCACCGCAGGCACCCCGCCGGTCTCGTCGGCAAAGAACAGGGCCCGCTCCGCCGGCCAGTCGCGCAGCAGCGCCGCCAGCTTTACCAGTTCGCCCAGTTCGGGCAGCGCGGTGCGCCCGCATTGCTCGGCCGCCTCGATCATATGCGCGCGCAGCCGGCTTGGATTGAGCTTGTCGACCACCGCGCGCCGCGTCAGCACCGGCACCAGCCGCGCGACCCCCAGCTCGCACGCTTTCTCGGCAACCCAGTCGATCCGTCCCTTCTTGATCGGCGCGGCGCACAGCCACAGGTCCGGCACCGCCTCGCGCTCGCGCAGCCGCTCCGTCACCTCCAAAACCAGATCGCGCTTGCCGACATGGTGCGCGACGCCCAGCCATTCGCCGCTGACATCGTCGAACAGCTTCACCGGATCGCCCACCTTCATCCGCATCACCGAGACGAGATAATGCGCCTGGGGCCCGTCCACCCGCAGTTCGCCGGGCGCGAGCGCGGTCTCCACGAACAGGCGCGGGGTGGATTGCGGTGGCCAGGCGGGGGTTGCGGGCATGGCCTCCTCTAACCGCGCCAAATCCCATCGTCACCCCGGACTTGTTCCGGGGTCCGGCCGGGGGCAAAGGCAAGGAGACCCCGGCACAAGTCCGGGGTGGCGGAGGAATTTTGGCAAGCAAGTCCGATATCGTCCCCGACAGCGAGCATCGCGGCTTCGTCCGCTGGCTGCCCGCGGCCGCGCGCCCTTTCGCCTTGCTCGCCCGCTTCGATCGGCCGATCGGCTGGTGGCTGCTCTTCTGGCCCGGCGCCTGGGCGATCGCGCTTTCGGGTCAGGCGGCCACGCGCTGGGACCTGATCCTGTGGTTCCTGCTCGGGGCGATCGCGATGCGCGGCGCGGGCTGCGTCTATAACGACATCGTCGACCGCGATCTCGACCGCCAGATCGCGCGCACCGCCTCGCGTCCGCTGGCGAGCGGGGCGGTGTCGCTCAAGGCGGCGTGGGTCTGGCTGCTGGCGCTGTGCCTGGTCGGGCTGGTCGTCCTGCTCCAGCTCCGTCCGCTCGCGGCGGGCGTGGCGGTCGGCAGCCTCGCGCTGGTCGCGGCCTACCCCTTCATGAAGCGGATCACCTGGTGGCCGCAGGCGTGGCTCGGCCTCGTTTTCTCCTGGGCGGCACTGGTCGGCTGGGCCGAGGCGCCGGAGATGGCCTGGGCTCCCGGGCTCCTGCTCTATGCCGGCTGCATCCTCTGGGTGATCGGCTACGACACGATCTATGCGCTGCAGGATGTCGAGGACGATGCGCTGGTCGGCGTACGCTCCTCCGCCCGGCGGCTGGGCGGCCGCGTCCGCACCGGCGTCGCGCTCTTCTATGCTTTGGCATTTGCGCTATGGGCCGCCGCCTTCTGGCGGCTCCGCCCCGATCCAATCGCGCTCGCGGCTTTGCTGCCGATCGCGCTCCATCTGGGCTGGCAGGTCGCCACGCTCGACCCGGCCGACGGCGCCAACGCCCTCCACCGCTTCCGCTCGAACCGCAATGCCGGCTTCCTGATGTTCGCCGCCTGCTTCGTGGTGGGCCAGACTCTTTGACCTTGGGGGCCCGCATACCTAAGTCCCCCAGATGCTGACCACCGAACAAGCCTGCGACCGCGTCCACGATATCGTCGCGCGTGCCCGCGCGGCAGGCGCCGATGCCTCCGATGCCGTCTTCGCGATCGATCGCTCGCTGTCGGTCTCGGTGCGGATGGGCGCGCTCGAGGAGGTCGAGCGGTCGGAGAACGAAGAACTGGGCCTGCGCGTCTTCGTCGGCCGCCGCTCGGCCAGCGTCTCCACTTCCGATCTCGGCAGCGAGTCGCTCGACACCTTGGTCGAGCGCGCGCTGGCGATGGCGCGCGAGGCGCCCGAGGACAAATGGGCGGGCCTCGCCCCGGCCGAACGTCTGCTGCGCGGCACGCCGCCGCATCTCGATCTCGACGACGGCGCCAACGACGATCCCCAGACGCTCAAGGCCCGCGCGCTCGCCGCCGAGGATGCCGCCCGCGCCGTTCCCGGCGTCACCAACAGCGAAGGCGGCAGCGCCAGCGCCAGCCGCACCCTGATGGCGCTCGCCACCAGCCATGGCTTCACCGGCGGCTATGCCCAGACCAGCCACGGCGTCTCGGCCAGCGTGCTCGCCGGCAGCGGCGGCGCGATGGAGCGCGATCATGCCCACGCCAGCGCCCGTCACGCGCGCATGCTCGAGGCGCCCGAGATCGTCGGCCGCCGCGCCGGCGAACGCGCAGTCGCCCGGCTGAACCCCGCCAAGCTCGCCAGCGGGGCGATGCCGGTGGTGTTCGATCGCCGCGTTTCGTCGGGGATTCTCGGCCATTTCCTGGGGGCGATCGGCGGCGCCGCGATCACGCGGAAGACCAGTTTCCTGCAGGATATGCTCGGCAAGCAGGTCTTCGCCAAATCGATCACCATCTGCGACGATCCGCACCGCCCCCGCGGCCTGCGCTCGCGCCCGTTCGACGGCGAGGGTCTGCCGGTGCTGCCGATCACCCTGGTCGATGCCGGCATGCTCGAGACCTGGCTGCTCGACAGCGCCTCCGCCCGCCAGTTGAACCTCGAGCCCACCGGCCATGCCTCGCGCGGCATCGCCGGCGCCCCGGGCGTCGCGCCGAGCAACCTCTACATGGCAAGCGGTAGCACCCCGCCCGAGACGTTGGTCGGCGAGATCGACCATGGCATCCTCGTCACCGAACTGATCGGGCAGGGGGTCAACGGCGTGACCGGCGACTATAGCCGCGGCGCCGCGGGCTTCCTGATCGAGAAGGGCGAGATCACCCGGCCGGTGTCGGAGATCACGATCGCGGGCAATCTCAAGGACATGTTCTTGGCGCTCACCCCCGCCAACGATCTCGAATTCCGCTTCGGGATCAACGCCCCGACGCTGCGGATCGACGGGATGACGATCGCCGGTGCCTGAACTCGCCGCCGAGATCGCCGCGATCGCCGCCGATGCCGGCCGGCTGGCGATGAAATTGTGGGACACCGATTTCCGCCGCTGGGAGAAATCGCCGGGCAACCCGGTCTGCGCGGTCGACCTCGAAGTCGATGGCATGCTGCGCGACCGGCTCTCGCGGCTGCTGCCCGATGCCGGCTGGCTGTCGGAGGAGACGATCGACAACGCCGATCGGCTGCAGGCCTCCCGGCTGTGGGTGGTCGATCCGATCGACGGTACTCGCGATTATCTGCGCGGCCGCCCCGGCTGGTGCGTGTCGGTCGCCTTGGTCGAGCATGGCCAGCCGCTGGTAGGCGTGCTCGATGCCCCCGCGCGGGGCGAGGTCTGGACTGCGGAGGCGGGCAAAGGCGCCTGGCGCAACGGCGCGCGGCTGCAGGTCGGCCATCGCTCCGAACTGGCCGGCGCCCGCGTCCCCGCCGACCAGCTCTCCCGCGTCGATCGCGATCTGGTCACCGTCGCCAAGCCCAATTCGATCGCGCTGCGCATCGCGATGGTCGCCGCGGCCGAAGCCGACCTGCTCGCCACGATCCGCTGGGGCAACGAATGGGACATCGCCGCCGCGGTCCTGATCGCGCACGAGGCCGGTGCGACGGTCAGCGACGCGTTCGGCGACCCGCTCGATTTCAACACGCCGGATGCCGAGGCGTTCGGCGTGCTCGTTACCGTCCCGGGCATCCACGCCGCCGCCGTCGAGCGCCTCGCCGAACGCGCGGCGGCGGGCGTGAAGCGCTAGCGCAGCGCCACCCCGATCAGCGCGGTCGATGGGACCGGCAATATTTCCCTGCCCGCCGCGCGGCGATACACTTCGTCGATCACCGCCTGCTGGTCGTGCGCCCCCAGCAACGCCCAATCCTCGCTCAGCCCGAACTGCGTCTGGGGATCGAGATCGGTCATCCGCAGCGGATAGTCGTGCGTCATCGTCTCGATGCGCGGTGCCGAAAAGCCCGCCGCCACCATCTCCGCCGCGAGCCGCTCGGGATCGCCCAGCACCGTCAGCCCCTCGGGCAATCCCGATCGCCAGTCGCGCTCCGGAAACAGGCTGCGGACCACCTGCGACAGCAATAGATGCGTCGCCGCGCCCTCGCTCTGCCAGGTCGCGACCACGCCATGCCCGCCCGGCCGCGTGACTCGCGCCATCTCGGACAGCCCCTTGCGCCAATCGGCGAACAGCATCACCCCGAAGATCGAGAAGACCGCGTCGAAGGAGGCATCGGCCAGGTCGAGCGCCTGCCCGTCCATCGTCCGCGCTTCGAGGTTCGGCATGTCATGCGCCGCCACCCGCGCGACCATCGCGGACGAGAAGTCGGTCGCCAGCACCTGGGCACCGGCCCAGGCCGCCGCCAGCGCAAGCGCGCCCGTGCCCGTCGCCACGTCGAGCAGCCGGGTCTGCGGACCTATCGCGACCCGCGCGAGCGCCGCCTCGGCGAAGGCCGCGGTGAACGGATGGGCGGTCGCCTCATAATGATGGGCCAGGTCGTTCCAGCGGTCGGGGTCGTTCATTCGGCGCATTTCCCATCTCCAGCGAATCATGTAACAACAAATGTATCATGATATTCGATGCTTGCCAATCCGGGCATGCGGTCCAAGGATCGAGTGATGCGCCGCGACAGCCGTCTTTCCCGAATGCTTCATATTCTCCTGCACATGGCGCGCCATGACGGGCCGATGACGTCGGAGACGATCGCGACGATGCTACGCACCAATCCGGTGGTCGTCCGCCGCACGATGGCGGGGCTGCGCGACGCGGGTTATGTCCGCTCGGAAAAGGGTCATGGCGGCGGCTGGCTGCTCGCCTGCGATCTAGATCGGATCTCGTTGCTCGACGTCCATCGCGCGGTCGGCGGGCCACAGATCTTCGCGATCGGCAACGAGGCCGGGCCCACCCATTGCCTCGTCGAAAAGCTGGTCAACGAAGCCGTCGCGGATGCGCTGCAGGAGGCCGAGGCGCTGCTGATCGCGCGTTTCGGGTCGATCAGTCTGGGCGAACTCGCGCGGGCGTTCGACGCGGACTATGCCGGGCCGGATCAGCCCTCGCCATCCCCCTGATATTTTATCTGCAGATAGCGCCCGCGCGTCGCCAGCAGATCCAGGTCCCCCTGCGCCAGCTGCGCCGACATCTCGGCGATCTCGTCGTCGATCACCTGCAGCCCCTGCGCGAGTTGCTGGTCCGGGGTCAGCCCGTTGCGCTCGACGCGGCGCAGCGGCTCGGGCACGCGCGTGTAGCCCTTGACCAGCTCGGGCAATTGCTCGCCGATCAGCTTTCGCACCTCGCCCGCCGCCGGCTGGCTCTCGTCGAGCATCGCCAGTTGCGGCGCCAGCATTTCCAGCTTCACCCCGATTGAATCGACCAGCCCGAGCACCGGCGCGGGCAAAGCAGGGCGCTGCGTGTCGAGCCAATGCTCGGTCGTCCGCGGCAGCGACTTCAGGGGTACCTGGCTCAGCTGCACCACGTCGGGCGCGCCGCCCACCGGCATGAACGCGAACAGCAAGGTGGCAGCGACCAGCAGCGCCGCGACCAGCATAACCCCGGTCACCCCCAGCGGCGCCACCGCAAGCGCGAAGATGAAGGCGCCGAGCAGGATCGCCCCGTCGGCGATCGCGATCCGCCCCACGCGGCCCACCACTTCGGCCTCGCGCCGCCGGCGGAGTCGCTGGTCGGCGGCGGTAGCGGGGGCACGGGCGCGCGTCCGCTCGATCAGCTCGTTGGCGCGCGCACTCAGGCGATCGACGTCGGTCACGGCCTACATCGCCTCCAGCTTGAAGCTGTCGGCAGGGCCGCCGAGCTGGTTCTGCGATGCCCCCTCGGCCCGCGCGATATAGCCCTTCGACTTCTCGACCTCGCCCGAAAGCGTGTGGACCGTGGTCTTCATCGAATCGAGCGCCTTCAGCTTGAACGTGTCGATCGCATCCATCGTGTCATAGATATTCTGGAAGGCGCGCTGCAGCGTCTCGACGGGGATCGTCGAGGCGGCGGCCTGCTCGTGGATCGCCGCCGACTGGCTCTTGAGCAATTGCCCCGTCGAATCGATCAGCCCCGCGGTCGTCGTGTTGAGGGCGGTGATCTGGTCGAGCACCAATTTCTGGTTGGTCAGCGCCTGCGCCACCGTCACCGCCGTACGCAGCGCTGCGACCGTGGTGGTCGAGGCGCGATCGACCCCCTTCACCAGCTCGACATTGTTCTTCTTGACCAGATCCAGCGCCAGATAGCCCTGCACCGTCACCGCCATCTGGGTCAGCAGATCCTGCGTGCGCTGGCGGACATAGAAGAGCGCGGTCTCGCGGATCGCCTTGGCCTTGGCCGGATCGCTATGGTCGAGTTCGTTCGCCTTGTCCTCGAGCCGCTCGTCCATCGCCTTGGAGAGATAGATCATCTGCTCCAGCCGCCCCATCGCGTTCCACAGATTGGCGCGCTCGGTGTCGATCGCGGCATTGTCCATCAGCAGCTCGTCCTTGCCGTTGCCGAGGCTCTTGAGGATCGAATTGATGTGGGTCTGCGAAGACTGATATTTCTGGAAATATTTGGTCATGCCGCTGCCGAACAGCCGCTCGAAAATGCCGCCGCCCTTGCCGCCGATCAGCTTGCCATTCTTGCTGGGATCGAGCTGCTCGACCGTGCGACGCAATGCCAACAGGTCCGCTCCGACGCCGGTGTCGCTGCCCATCGCCTTGATCGGCCGATCGAGGAAGCGGTTCGATTGCCCCGCCGCGTCGCGGATTTCTTTCTGGCCCATCGCCGCGATCGCATCGACGCGCTTGCCGAATTCGGGCGAATTGACGTCCTGCACCACCAGATCGTCGATGAACTGGTCGACCCGCGCCTGCAGCTCGGTCTTCTTCGCATCCTCGACGGGCACCAGCCCCGCCGCCTTGGCGGGCGCCACCACCGGCACCGGTTCGGGCGGGGTGAGGACCAGATCCTGCTCGGCTACCAAAGTCTCGCTCGCCATCTCAAACCGCCTCCAAAGCTGATCGGACTACCAATAGAGGCTAAGCCGTCGCGATCCAACTGTGTCATTCAGATAATACACGCGAGCGGCTTCGCCAAGGGCGGTCAGGATTCCCGTCGCGCCGCGGCCAGCGCGCGGCCCCACCATTCCACCTCGTCGAACGCATGCCCCAGCCAGCGCAGGTCCTTCTCGTCGCCGGCGAAGGTCCCGTCCTTCACCTTGCCCCACACCCCCATGATGTGGACCGAACCCTCCAGCGGCGCCATCTGCAGCTCGCGGGCGATGCAGGTCAGCTGCTCGATCGATCGCGCCGCGCCGTTGCCGCCATAGCCCACGAAGGTCACCGGCTTGCGGTTCCACTCGGCATAGACGAAGTCGAGCGCGTTCTTCAGCACCGCGGGCGGCCCATGATTATATTCCGGCGCGATCAGGATATAGCCGTCCGCGCTCGCCACCTTCTCCGCCCATCGAATCTGCAGCGGATCGCTATAGTGCCCCGCCGACGGCGCTTTCGCGAATGGGTAGAAGGGCAGGTCCCATTGCTTGAGGTCCACCAGCTCGCAGTCGAGCGCCTCCCGAGAAGCCGCCTGCTCGACCACCCATTGCCCGACCGGAAGCGCCATTCGGCCTTCGCGGACACTCCCCAGGATCACGAGAATCTTCAATCTATCGGCCATGTCGCTGATCCTAGTTCGGCTTGGTCTTCCCGCAACGCACAAAATCCGCTAAAGGCCCCGCGCACCGCATCTCAGCGGCATCCAGGATAGCATTCATGAATCTTCGCAACGTGGCGATCATCGCCCACGTCGATCACGGCAAGACCACGCTCGTCGACCAGCTTTTCCGCCAGTCCGGCACGTTCCGCGACAACCAGCGCATCGAAGAGCGGGCGATGGATTCGAACGATCTCGAAAAAGAGCGTGGCATCACCATTCTCGCCAAGTGCACCTCGGTCGAGTGGGAAGGCACGCGGATCAACATCGTCGATACGCCCGGCCACGCCGATTTCGGCGGCGAAGTCGAGCGCATCCTGTCGATGGTCGATGGCGTGATCCTGCTGGTCGACGCGTCGGAAGGCGCGATGCCGCAGACCAAGTTCGTCACCGGCAAGGCGCTCGCGCTCGGGCTCAAGCCGATCGTCGTCGTCAACAAGATCGATCGTCCCGACGAGCGCATCCAGGAAGTGCTCGACGAAGTGTTCGATCTCTTCGTCAGCCTGGAGGCCAGCGACGAGCAGCTCGATTTCCCCGTGCTCTATGCCTCGGGCCGCAACGGCTATGCCAATGAAGGCGATTTCAATCTGCGCGAGGGCACGCTGAAGCCGCTGTTCCAGAAGATCGTCGATCATGTGCCCGCGCCTTCCGCCGATCCCGATGGTCCGTTCAAGTTCCTCGTGACCCTGCTCGATCGCGACAATTTCCTTGGCCGCATCCTCACCGGCCTGGTCTTCTCGGGCTCGCTCAAGACCAACCAGGCGATCCATGCGCTCGACAATGACGGCAAGGTCGTCGAGACCGGCCGCGCATCGAAGATCATGACCTTCCGCGGTCTCGAGCGCGTCCCCACCGACGAGGCCAATGCCGGCGACATCATCTCGCTCGCCGGCCTGACCGTCGCCACCGTGTCCAACACGATCTGCGATCCCTCGGTCACCGATCCGCTCCACGCCCAGGCGATCGATCCGCCGACGCTGTCGATGCGCTTCGCCGTCAACGATTCGCCGATGGCGGGCCGCGAGGGCACCAAGGTGACCAGCCGCATGATCCGCGATCGCCTGTTCCGCGAAGCCGAATCGAACGTCGCGATCAAGGTCACCGAGGCCGACGACCGCGATTCCTACGAAGTCGCCGGCCGCGGCGAGCTCCAGCTCGGCGTGCTGATCGAGACGATGCGCCGCGAAGGCTTCGAGCTCGGCATCAGCCGCCCGCGGGTTTTGTTCGGGGTCGACGAGGACGGTAACAAGACCGAGCCCTACGAGACCGTCATCATCGACGTGGACGAGGAATATTCGGGCACGGTCGTCGAGAAGATGAACATCCGCAAGGCCGAGATGACCGACATGCGCCCCTCGGGCGGCGGCAAGACCCGCATCACCTTCTCGGCGCCTTCGCGCGGGATGATCGGCTATCATGGCGAGTTCCTGTCGGACACGCGCGGGACGGGCATCATGAACCGGCTGTTCGAGAAATATGGTCCGCACAAGGGCAAGATCGAAGGCCGCAAGAACGGCGTGCTGATCTCGAACGGCTCGGGCGAGTCGAACGCCTACGCCCTCGGCCCGCTCGAGGAGCGCGGCATCCTGATGGTCGCACCCCAGGAGCAGCTCTATGAGGGCATGATCATCGGCGAGAATGCGAAGCCCGACGATCTCGAAGTCAATCCGATGAAGGCCAAGCAGCTCACCAACTTCCGCGCCTCGGGCGGCAAGGACGACGCGATCCGCCTGACTCCGCCCTGGAAGATGACGCTCGAGCAGGCCATCGCCTATATCGACGATGACGAGATGGTCGAAGTCACCCCCAAGACGATCCGCCTGCGCAAGCGCTACCTCGATCCGCACGAGCGCAAGAAGGCGAGCCGGGCGAAGGTCACGGCATAAGCAATCAGGCCGGGCGGGAAACTGCCCGGCCTTTTTTATCGGTGCGCGGCTAGCTGCCCATCTCCATCAGCACCTTCCACTCGGCGGCGCGCACCGGAGTCACGCTCAGCCGCGACTGGCGGATCATCTCCAGCTCCTTCAGCCGCGGCTCGGCCTTGATGTCCGCTAGCGGCACCGGCCTGGCCAGCTTCGCGACCGGCTTTACCGCCACGCTCGCCCATTTGCCGTCGTCGCCGTCGGGCTGCCACGCGCGGGTGATTTCCATCACCCCCACCGCGGCCTTCTCGGTATTCGAATGGTAGAAGATCGCCTGGTCGCCCGGCTGCATTTCCTTCAGGAAATTGCGCGCCGTATAGTTGCGCACGCCGTTCCATTCGGTGCCGCCATCGCGGATCAGGTCGTCCCAGCCATAGGCATCGGGTTCGGAGCGAAGCAGCCAATAGTTCATCGCGCGTCATTATCGCCTAAACCGCGGCTGAACACGCGATTTCGAACCGGTTCAGGCGCGATGCGTTACGTCCCCATCATCAGCGCCGCGACTCGCTCGGGGGTCCTTCGGTGCCAGACTAGAGGAGGAAGTATTATGACCAGTCTCGTCAAGAAGGCCGTGCTCGGCACCGTCCTCGGCGCCGGTGTCCTCACCGCCGTCGCCCCCACTGCCGACGCCCAGCGCTACCGCCACTATCGCGACCGCGACAATACGGGCACCGCGATCGTCGCGGGCATCGCCGGCCTTGCGATCGGCGCCGCCATCGCCGGCGGCGATCGCCGCTACGATTATGACCGGCGCTACTATCGCCAGCGCGGTTATTATCCGACCAACGGCTATTATTATCGCGACAATTATCGCCGCTTTCGTGGCTATGAGCGCTGCTCGGTGCGCCGAGTCTACGATCCCTATCTCGATCGACGGGTGCGCGTCCGCTATTGCGGCTGAACCTGATTGCGGCGCAGGCCCGGGGTCTGCGCCGCCATACTTATAGGTGGGTCGCATCCGCTGCGCAGACGGCTAGGATAGCTGCATGAACCAGCATGATTCGCCCGCCGCCGCGCTCGATCCTTCCGATCCCTATGCGCGCGCCGAGCAGACCTTCCCGATCCTGGCCGCCGACATGGCCGAGCGGGTTACTGCCTTCGGCACGGTCGAGGAGATTCCCGAGGGCGCCTTGCTCTTCCGCCGCGGCGATCGCAGCGTAGACTTCTTCCTCTGCCTCCAGGGCGCGATCGAGATCGTCGACGGCGATGCCGAAGGCCGCGATCATATCGTCCATGTCCACCGCCCCGGCCAGTTCAGCGGCGAGCTGGATCTGTTCAACGATCGCAAGGTCCTCGTCACCGGCCGCGCCACGCCGGGGACCCGCGTCGTCCGGGTCGAGCGCGCCGCCTTCCGCCGCATGATCGTCGCCGAGCCCGATATCGGCGAGATCGTGATGCGCGCCTTCATCCTGCGCCGGGTCGGCATGCTGCTCCACGGTGAGGCGGGGGTTGCGCTGATCGGCCCCGCGCATTCGTCCGACACTGCGCGGATCGAGACCTTCCTGTCGCGCAACGCGCTGCCCCATCGCCGCATCGATACCGAGACCGACGCCGACGCCGCCGGCTTCCTCGATTGCTTCGCGCTGACCGAGGCCGATCTGCCGGTGGTGATCGCCGAGGGCAAGGCGCTGCGCAATCCGGGCATCGCCGAGCTGGCCGACGCGCTCGGCCTGGCGACCGAGGTCGATCCCGAGCATGTCCACGACGTCGCGGTGGTCGGCGCCGGCCCCGCCGGGCTCGCCGCCGCGGTCTATGCCGCGTCCGAAGGGCTCGACACGATCGTCATCGAATCGATCGCCCCCGGCGGCCAGGCAGGCACCAGTTCCAAGATCGAAAATTATCTCGGCTTCCCCACCGGCATTTCGGGCCAGGCGCTCGCCGGCCGCGCACAGGTCCAGGCGCAGAAGTTCGGCGCCCGGCTGCTCGTCTCGCGCAGCGCCTCCGGCATCGATTGCGACGCCCGGCCCTTCGTCATCCGACTCGACGACGGCGCCTCGCTGAAGGCGCATGCGGTGGTCGTCGCCACCGGCGCGCGCTATCGCAAGCTCGATCTGCCGCTCTATGCCGAGCTCGAGGGCAACGGCATCTATTACGCAGCCACCGCCATGGAGGCCGGGCTGTGCGCCAGCCAGGAGGTCGTCGTGGTCGGCGGAGGCAATTCGGCGGGGCAGGCGGCGATATTCCTCGCGCGCACCTCGGCGCACGTCCATATCCTGGTCCGCGGCCCGGGGCTCGCCGCGACGATGTCGAGCTATCTGATCGATCGGATCGAGGCATCGGACCGCATCACCCTCCACCCGTATAGCGAAGTCTCCGAACTCGAGGGCGACACCCACCTGCATGCGCTCGCCTGGACCGACCGCCAGACCGGCGAGCGCCGGCGCCACGAGGTCGGCGCGCTGTTCGTGATGATCGGCGCCCAGCCCAACACCGATTGGCTCGGCGATTGCCTCGCGCTCAATGGCGCCGGCTTCGTCAAGACCGGCTCGGGCGAGACCTTCTTCTGCTCCACCCGCCCGGGGATATTCGCGGTGGGCGACGTCCGCGCCGGATCGGTCAAGCGCGTCGCCTCGGGGGTGGGCGAGGGATCGGTCGTCGTCTCCTCGATCCACCGTTATCTTGAAAGCCTCGAACAATAGCGGCAAAGGGCGGCGATGAGCGACACTCCTCCCGACCGCCTCTCGGTCAATCAGAACAGCCCCTTCTTCGATCAGGCGATCCTGGAACGCGGCATCGGCATCCGCTTCAAGGGCGCCGAGCGCCGCGACGTCGAGGAATATTGCCTCTCCGAAGGCTGGGTCCGCGTCGCCATGGGCAAGAAGGTCGATCGCAAGGGCAATCCGCTGACGATCAAGCTGGTCGGCCCGGTGGAGGCCTGGTTCGAGCGGCCTGCCGAGGGTGCGGACGAGACGGGCGAGGATATTTCGGCTGAAGACGCCCCCGAAACGACCCCACAACCCTGACTTCGTCATCCCGGCGAAAGCCGGGATCCAGCTTACTCGGCCCAGCCCTCTGCGACCCTGGATCCCGGCTTTCGCCGGGATGACGGCGTAGTGGGGAACGCTACGCGTACGCCACCCCAAGCGCCCGCCCGATCCGCGCATGCAGCCCGCGCCGCTGGGCATGCTCCAGCCTGCTCCCGGTAACATAGCTCGCCACCACCAGCGGCGCGCGCCCCGGCATCCACACCACCCCGACCAGATTGTCCGTGCCATAGCCGCCGGACCCGGTCTTGTCGGCCACGACCCAGCCCTCGGGCAGCCCCGCGCGAAGGCTGGTCGCACTGGTGCGCGTATCCTTCATCCAGGCCACCAGCTGCGCCCGGCTGGAAGGCGCCAGCGCATCGCCCAGCACCAGCCGCTGCGCCAGCCCGGCCATCGCCCGCGGCGATGTCGTGTCGCGCACGTCGCCCGGCGCGGCCTCGCCCATGTCGGTCTCCCAGCGATCGAGCCGCGTCACCGTATCGCCGAAACTCCGCAGCCGGCACGTGAACCCCGCCGGCCCGCCGACCGTGCGCAGCAGCAGGTTGGCGGCGCTATTGTCGCTCGTGATGATCGTCGTGTGGCACAGCTCGCTTATGCTCGCAGAGCCGCCCACCCGCGCCTCGCAAAAGGGCGAATTGCTGACCAGATCCGCGCGCCTTATTGCGATTTTTCGGTCCAAACGTTCGCTTCTCTGCGCCACTTTGCGCAAAATTCCTGCCGCCAGTGCGAACTTGAAGGTGCTGCACATCGGAAAGCGCTCGTCGCCGCGGTGCAGGAAACGCTCGCCGCTTCCGGTGTCGATCACCGCCAGCCCCAGCTTCCCGCCGCTGGCCTTTTCGGTGGCGAGCACTGCGTCCTGAAACGCTCCGTCGAAACGTGGCGTCATTAGCTTCATTGGGGCCGCAGCCGCACCGGTCGCCACAATCGCGCAGCCGCTCGCCCACAGGAATGTCCGTCGATCCATCTATTGTCTCCTTTGCGAGCGACAAATTGCCGCGTCCACCGCGTGCCCGCAAAGCATCAAATCTCGACAGAGCCATGAACTGAGCTAATGGATAGGCATGGATCGCCCCCAGCTCCCGCTCAACGCCCTGCGCGCCTTCGAAGCCTCGGCGCGCCATCTCAGCTTCACCCGCGCCGGGCTCGAACTCTGCGTCAGCCAGGGCGCCGTAAGCCATCAGGTAAAGGCGCTCGAGGAACGGCTCGGCGTGCCCTTGTTCCGCCGCCTGCCGCGCGGCATCGCGCTCACCGACGAGGGGCTGGCGCTGGTCCCGGTGGTGCAATCGGCGTTCGATGCGATCGGCGCAACGCTCGGTCGCTTCTCGGGCGGGCGCTTCCAGGAAGTGCTCACCGTCGGCGTCGTCGCCACTTTCGCGATCGGCTGGCTGCTCGAACGGCTCCCCGATTTCACCGCGCGGCATCCCGGCATCGACTTGCGCCTGCTGACCAACAACAACCGCGTCGATCTGGCGGGGGAGGGGCTCGACGTCGCGATCCGCTTCGGCAACGGCGCCTGGCACGGCACCCACAGCGATCGCATCCTCGACGCAGCGCTGACCCCGCTCTGCGCCCCCGCGCTGGCGGCCGGGCTGGCGAGCCCTGCCGATCTCGTCCGCCACCCATTGCTCCGCTCCTACCGCGCCGACGAATGGCCGCTATGGTTCGCGCAGGCCGGCACGCCTTGTCCGCCGGTGCGCGGCCCCGTGTTCGACAGCTCCCCGGCCATGGCCGCCGCGGCGATGGCCGGCTTCGGCGTGGCGCTGCTGCCTGCGGCCATGTTCGCCCGCGATCTCGCCGCCGAACGGCTGGTGCGCCCGTTTCCTCAAGAAGTCGCCACCGGCGCCTATTGGCTGACCCGCCTCCACTCCCGCGCCGAAAGCCCGGCGATGGCGGCGTTTCGCGGCTGGTTGCTAGGGGCGGCCTGACCACCGAAGGAGATATCGCGCAACGACGCGACGACGCAACGAAAGAAAAGGCCGCGAAGCGGCATCTTCTCATTGAGTCGGTCTGAAAGCCCATCGCCCGAGAGCATTCACCCCACTAGATCGTTGCGTCGTTGCGTCGTTGCGCGAAATCACTCTTCTTGACGGTCAGTCCCCAAACGCCACCCGAGCCGCATCCTCGAACGCCTTCAGCGCCAGCAAATGCGGAAAAGGCCCATGGCTGATTCGCGCAACCCCGGTTGCCGCGACATCCCGAGCGGCAGGCGCCCCCGGAAAGGCCATGAAATTCACCGGCAACGGCACCGCCGCGCAAATGCGCTCGAGCAGCCGCAAATCCGCCAGCCCCGGCACGAAGAAGCCGCTCGCCCCCGCATCTGTATAGGCACGCCCTCGTTCGATCGCGGCATCGGCCATCGCTGTGTCATGCGTCCCGGGCTTGGCCTGCAGGAAGATGTCGGTCCGCGCGTTGACGAAGAAATCCGTCCCCACCGCGCGCCGGATGGCGGCGATGCGACGAGCCTGGGCGGCGAGGCCATGCATGCCCGCGCCGCCGATCACCTGATCCTCGAAATTGCACCCGATCGCCCCCGTCGCCTGCAGCCGCGCCATATTCTCCCCCAGCGCCTCAGGATCGACCGCATAGCCGCCTTCGAAGTCGATCGAGACCGGCACCGAAACCGCGCGCCTCACTCGCTCGGCATTGGCCAGCGCCAGGTCGATCGGCAACGCCTCGGCGTCGCTAAAGCCATGCGCGGTCGCTACCGAGGCACTCCCCGTCGCCACCGCTTTGGCGCCGGCACGTGCGGCCACGACCGCGCTGCCCGCATCCCATACGTTGAACAAGATCAGCGGATCGCCGGGCACATGGAGCGCGGCGAAGGCGTGGAACTGATCGGGCATCGAGACGCTCCCTCGTTACGGAGCCACAATGTTGCCGATTTGTTCCTGTCAATCAAGCGTGAAATATGCTAGGTCGGCCGCCCGATCTTTCTCATCGTCAGCCCGACCCAAATTGCTGCAAGCAACGATCTTGCGCGGTCGAGCAACGGAGTTTCACGAAACACGCGAAAAGTGCGAAGCTAAGCCCGCGAACGCCTAATGCTCAGTGGACGAATCGCGCCACAACGTCGCGGTACGACCGGCTCACCTTCACCGACGCGCCCGAGTTCAGCACGAGGAAGCATTCGCCGTTGGTGTGCGGCTTCACCTGCCGAACCAGGTCCAGATTGACGATCGTCGAGCGGTGGACGCGCTGGAAGCGGCGCGGATCGAGGCGCTTTTCCAGATCCTTCATGGTCTCGCGCAGGATCAGCGTATTGTCGCCGGTATAGATGCACATATAGTCGCCCGCGGCGTCGATCCGCTCGATCGTGTCGACGTCGACGCGGAAGATCTGGCCGCGATCCTTGATGTTGATGAGCTTCTCGAAGCGGTTCGCCGCCATCTCGCCGCCGTCTGCCGCTGCCATCTCGTCGGCCGCGTCGGGGGCGACCTCGGCCAGCACTTCCTTCAGTTTCTCGACTTCCTCCACGCCGCGCTTTTCGGTCAGCCGCTGGCGGACGCGATCGAGCGTGTCGGCGAGGCGGCTCGGCTCGACCGGCTTCATCAGATAGTCCATCGCCTGCGCTTCGAAGGCGCGGATCGCATGGTCCGAATAGGCCGTAACGAACACGAAGAGCGGCGGCTCGACTTCCATCAGCCCCTGGACGACCGAAAATCCGTCGAAGCCGGGCATCTGGATGTCGAGGAAGACCAGGTCGGGCTTGTGGGTCTTGATCGCGCGGATCGCCTCGCGGCCGTTGGAGCATTTGTCGATGATCTCGACGTCCTCATATTCGGCGAGGCGGAGTTCGAGCCCCTGAATGGCAAGGGGTTCGTCGTCGACGAGGATGGTTCGGATGGTCATGCGGCCTCTCGGTTGGGTTCCTCGAGCTGGAACGGTATCTCGATCTCGACGCTGAACCCCTGCCCCGGGTTCGTACGCGTCTCGAAGCGGTGGTCGGGCCCGAAAGCCTGCGCCAGCCGCTCCCTTATGTTGGTGAGCCCCACACCGGTTGAAAGGGTCGGCCTTGGTTTGCTTTCGATCAATCCAGGACCGGTATCCGATACGGCGATCTGCACCCGTTCTCCGGCGAGCCGAGCGGTGACGGTGATATCGGCGCCCTCTTCCTGCGGCGTCACCGCATATTTGATCGCGTTTTCGACCAAAGGCTGGAGCAGCAGCGACGGCAATCGCGCCTTCGCGCAGCGCGGATCGATGTCGAAATGCGCCCGCATCCGCTCATCGAAGCGCATCTTCTCGATCTCGAGATAGAGCTGCAACGTCTCGACTTCCTGGGCCAGTGTCACATGCGCGGTCGGCTGGTTGGCGAGCGTATAACGCAGGAAGGAGGAGAGGCGGCTGAGCATGATATTCGCCCGCTCGGTCTGCTTGAGCAGCACCAGCGTCGAGATCGAGTTGAGCGTGTTGAACAGGAAATGGGGGTTCAACTGATAGCGCAGCATCGCCAGTTGTGCGGACGATGCCTGGTTCTCGAGGATCTGCATCTGATCGATCTGCTGCTCGACGATCAGGTAGAAATTGATCCCGAAATAGAGCGCCGACCAGCCGGCGAGCACGGTGAAGTTGAGGAACAGGGTGGCGAGCACCAGGCTCAGGCTGATCCCCGGCTCGACCGCCTTGATCAGCGAGAAGGTGAAGGCGTCGAGCACCGCATAGATCAACGTCGCCGCGGCGAGCGTCGCCAGCGTCAGTAGGATGCCGGTGATCCGCGGTAGCCTGCGATAATAGCCGTAGAGCGCCGAGAGCAGCAGCGTCAGGCAATAGCCGACGATCGATTCGATGATCGGCACGATGATATTCTCGACCGACATCGTGTTGGAGATGCTGGAGACGGTGCGCAGCAGCAGATAGCCGCTCCACCCCGCCGCCTGCAGCATCCAGAAGGCGCGGCCCTTATCCTCGAAGAAGGGACGCGAGAGCAGGCCGGGGTCCTTCAACGTGGGCGGCATCAGCCGCCGCGCGGATTTGACTGGATTGGGCACAGCGTCCTCTAACACCGCCGGCTTCGCGGGGGCAATGCGGCGGCAGGGGTGGGTCGGGGGCCCAAACGAAAACCGCCGCCCCATCGCTGGGGCGGCGGCTTCGTCTAGGCTTGGTTGGGTCGAGTTTAGAAGCCGACTACCAGCGAACCGATGAAGGTGCGCGGATAACCGATCTGCGAGTTCGGCGCCGAGCCATAATTGGTGATCGTACCCGCCGTGTTGAAGGTCGGGCCCTGGTTGAGGTTGCCGGCAACGCCGCCGACCCACAACTCGTCGAACGCGTTGAGCACGTTCAGCTGGAAGAAGGTCGTGTCGTTCAGGCCGGCCCATTCGAGACCGATACGTGCGTTGAGGTCGACCAGCGTGTAGGCCGGGATCTTGTTCCCGAAGACCTGGTAGGTCGTGCCCGCGACGATCGCGCGCACCGGCTCGTTGGTGTCATAGACGTAGCGGGGACCGGTACGCTTGACGTTGAAGCCGAGCTCGACCGGGCCGAGGATCGCCTGTGCGCCACCGCCGAAGGTGTAGACCGGCGCGCCGGCCTCACGCTTGCCTGCGGTCGGAGCGAACACTGCCGTGCCGGCCGGGCCGAATGCGCTGGCAATCGACGTACGACCGATCTGGACGTCCTGCTGGATTTCCGAGTCGAGATACGACCCGAAAGCATAGACGTTGAGTTCACGGATCGGCTGATAGGCGATGCTGCCGTCGATGCCGGACTTCTTCACGCGACCGAGGTTGCGATAGATCGTGCGGTCCAGTTCGGCGTCATAGGCAGAAGCGAGCCGGTTCTTATAGTCGGTGTACCAGATGCTGACCTGCGCCTGGATGGCCGACGAGCGATAGCGAACGCCGGTATCGAAATTGTCGGTCGTCTCCGGCTCGGGATTGGCCTGCTCGGCGCTGCGCGGGAAGTAGAAGGAGTTGTACAGATTGTCCGTGCCCGGAACCTGGATACCCTTGGAATAATTGCCGAACAGCGAGAAGCGATCGCTGATGTCGGCGGTGTAGCCGATGCTCGGCAGCAGCTTCTTGTAGTTGAACACGCGCTTCTGCGGTCCCTGGGTTGGGAAGACGCCCACGCCGGGAACATTCTGCGTCGGGTTGGTGGCCAGATAGGCGGCCTGACCGGCAGTGTCGGGGCCGAAGCACTCGACGAAGCCTGCTGCGCTCGACGTGGCGCAATAGTTGGTCAGGTTACGCTTGAAGAAGGGCATGCTCAGCCCTGCCTCGATACGGACCGTCTCGTCGAAGAAGCGGCCGTTATACTGGATCGCGCCCTTGTGCAGGATCGCGAACGACAGACGGTCGCGCTTCTGCGGAGGGTTGCCGTTCACGTCAACGACAGCATTGTTGACCGGGAACACGTCGTACGGCTGACCATCGAGCTGCAGGAAGCCGGTCTCGCCGGTCTGGCGATGGCGAGCGCGATCGTAGGTGTAAGCGAGGCGGACGCTCTGCGTTGGGCTGAGATCGTAACGCACAGACGAGATCACGCCGATGCGGTGCGTCTGGGTCTGGCTGGGCGCGAGGACGCGAACAGTGTCGAGCAGATCGCCGTCGCCGTTGAGGTCACGACCGAAATAGGGCGTGCCGCCGATATAGCCGACCTGGCAGCTGACTGCGGCGCCGTTGGGCGTCGTGTTGCAGTTTGCATTGCCGCCGGTGCCGTTGACGTCGCGACGCACTTCCTGGCCGACTGCGGTGCCACCGCCATTGGCCTTCACATATTGGAAGCTCGGATCGACCGCGAGGACGAGGCCCTCGGCCAGCGTGAAGCGCGATGCGCCGCGGATGTTGCCGGTGTTCGACGGGTTGAAACGCTCGTCGAAGATCGAGCCGCAGCCGTTTGCGACGTCGGCAACGCCGGCGCGGGCGACGGTGTTGATGGTGCAGAGCGGCACGTCATACTCGCGCTCGTCCTTGGAGATCGGGAAGCGGTTGTTCGAGTTTGGACCCACGACGCGGGCGCCGGTGACTGCCGCGGTGTCGGTGCGCAACGGCACCGAGCCCTGGAAGTTGTTGCGATTCTCATTGTAGTGGCCGGCGAGCGAGATGAAATCGCCGCTGCTGCCCAGCGGCTGATAGATGCGGCCGTTATACTGCTGCTTCTCGACCTGCGCGCGCCGGTTGAAGGGCGAAACGTTGCGCGCGGTGCTGGCTGCGAAGAAAGCGCGCGTGCCGAACGGCGTGAACTCGCCGGTGTCGACCATGCCGAAGATACGGAAGAATTCGAAGTCGCCGACCGAGCCCAGCAGCTTCACGCCGAAATCCTGGCCGGGAACGCGCGTGCGATAGTTGACTGTCGATCCGGTCGCCGATGCGGTCGGGCTGTCGATGTCGGTCGTGCCGAGGTTCACGTTGACCTGCTCGATCACTTCCGGATCGAGCTGCTGGTTGGAATAGATCGCGTAGTTGCCCGAATCGTTGAGGGGTACGCCGTCGAAGGTCTGGCTGATACGGTCTGCCGAAAAGCCGCGGATCGTCATCGTGCCGCCCGAGGAACCGAACGGATCGTTATTCTGGAAGCTGACACCCGGAAGCTGGTTGATCACATCGTTGATGGACTGGCCCGGCGCCTGGCGCTGGATGAACTCCGAAGTGAGAACGCCCTTCGCCTTCGACGTGTCGGGAACGACAATGCCGTTCACGCCGTCGTTGGTGCGGGTTCCCGAAACCACGATTTCCGCGTCGTTATCGAAGTCGATCGAGCCGGTCGACTGCGCGTAGGCGCTCGCAGGAATCATGAGCGCGGCAAAAGCCACGCCGGCGAAAAACTTGGTGCGCATTGGTATTCCCCTGTCGGTGTGCATCGGAAGCACTGATCACGCGGTGCGGTTCACCGTCCGGGCCGCCCATGCGAGTAATTTATGTCGGTCCGATGACAGTCAATCGGAACCAATCGTCCAGCTGTGAGTAGCGTGCGATTCCACTTTGCTGCGTTGCAAAAAAGTCACTGCGATTTCTGGACAATTTCGCGCCAATCCTGCTCCGAAATGACGCGAATCTGCAGTTCCGCGGCCTTTTTGAGCTTCGAGCCGGCCCCCGGGCCCGCGATCACGAGATCGGTCTTCGCGGAGACCGATCCGGCGACCCGCGCGCCCAGCAACTCGGCCTGCGCCTTCGCTTCGTCGCGACTCAGCGACTCGAGGCTGCCGGTGAAGACCAATGTCATCCCAGTCACTTCCGAGTCGCGCGCGGTCACGATGAAGGGGGGCGGGGCGACCTGGTCGAGCAGGTCGTTCCAGGCCTGGATATTGTGCGCTTCATGAAAGAAGTCGCCGAGCGCCGCGACGACGATAGGGCCCACGCCGTCGATCGCCGCGAACTCCGCCAGCGCATCCGCATCGCCCGCGCGCGCGTCTTCGGCCGCGGCGCGCAGCGCGGGCAAAGTGGTGAAATGCTTAATCAGGTCACGCGCGGTGATCTGGCCGACATGGCGGATGCCGAGCCCGAACAGCAGCCGGGCCGCATCGGGTGCGCGCTTGGCTTCGATCGCAGCATAGAGCGCGTCGACCGACTTGGCCTGCCACCCCTCGCGCCCGACCAGCGCGTCGCGCTTCTCGGACAGGCGGAAAATGTCCGCGGGTTCGGTGATCCAGCCGAGATCGAGAAACTCGACCAGCGTCTTTTCGCCCAACCCTTCGATATCCAGCGCGCCCCGGCTGACGAAATGCTTGAGCCGCTCGAGCCGCTGCGCCGGGCAGATCAGCCCGCCGGTGCAGCGGACATCCACCTCGCCTTCCTCGGCGACCGCTTCGGAGCCGCAGCGCGGGCAGTGATCCGGGAAAACATAAGCCGGGCGATCCTCGTCGCGGCTGAGATTTTCGACGATCTGCGGGATCACGTCGCCCGCGCGCTGAAGGATGACGCGATCACCGGGGCGAACCCCCAACCGGGCGATCTCGTCGGCATTGTGCAGCGTCGCGTTGCGCACGACGACACCGCCGACGGTGACGGGTTCGAGCTTGGCGACCGGGGTCAGCTTGCCGGTGCGGCCGACCTGGATCTCGATGTCGTTGAGCCGGGTCTGGGCGCGTTCGGCAGGAAATTTATGCGCGACCGCCCAGCGCGGGGCGCGGCCGACGAAGCCCAGTCGCGCCTGCCAGTCGATCCGATCGAGCTTGTAGACGACGCCGTCGATGTCGAAGGGCAGATCGGCGCGCTGCGCCTCGATCGTGCGATATTGGGCGAGTGCCGCGTCGAGCGTGTCGCTACGGACCAGCAGATCGGAAACCGGGAAACCCCAGCCGGCGATCCGGCGCATCGCGTCATACTGGCCGGCGGCCAGATCCTCCGAGACTTCGCCCCAGCCCCAGGCGAGGAAGCGAAGCGGCCGCACTGCGGTGACGCCGGCATCCTTCTGGCGCAGCGAGCCCGCGGCCGCGTTGCGCGGGTTGGCGAATTGGCGCGCCTTTGCCGGGTCCTCGGCCTCGTCGAGCAAGCGGGCGTTGAGCGCGAGGAACGCGGCTTTCTCCATATAGACCTCGCCGCGCACTTCGACGATTTCCGGGACCGAGCCCGGCAATAGATCGGGGATGTCGTCCATCGTCCGGACATTGGCGGTCACGTCTTCGCCCACCTGCCCGTCGCCCCGGGTGAGCGCTCGGACAAGGCGCCCTTGCTCGTAGCGCAGCGAACAGGACAGGCCATCGATCTTGGGCTCCGCGGTGAGCGTGATCGGCGCATGGGGCGCGAGGCTCAGGAAGCGGCGGACTCGGCCGAGAAAATCGGCGACATCCTCGTCCGAAAAGGCATTGTCGAGGCTGAACATCGGCCGTGCATGCGCGATCTTCGAGAGATGCGCGGCCGGCGCGGAGCCCACCATGCGCGAGGGCGAATCGGCGCGGATGAGCGCGGGAAAAGCCGCTTCGATCGCCGCGTTGCGGCGCACCAGCGCGTCGAACTCGGCATCGCTGATCTCGGGCGCATCCTCGGAATGGTAGCGCCGGTTGTGATGCGCGATCTCGGCGGCAAGCGTCGCGAGTTCGGCGGCGGCTTCATCGTCGGTCTGGGGCAGCGCGGTGGTCATGCGTGGGGGTTAGGGGAGGGGCAGGGCGGCGATCAAGCTTGATTGCGTCGCCACAGGCCGCGACAAAGCGCGATGCGTGTCCTGAAAATTCTCCTGGCGCTACTGTTGTGGACCGTCGTTGCGGTGTGTCTGGCGCTGACGATCGTGCCGCATTTCCTCGATCGCATCTATTATCGCGGAGCGGCGAGCAGCCATTTCGACGGCGCGCGCTTCTTCAATCCGGACGGCGACGACGAGCGGATCGCAGCGCCGGGCGGACGCAGCCGCGCGGGCTTCATCGCGCGGCGGATCTTCGGCGACAGCGACCAGCCCGAATGGCCGGCCGCGGTTGCCGTGCGGACTTCGAAGCCTCCGGCGCGAGTCGAGGGCAGCGCGATGCTCGCGACCTGGGTGGGGCACGCCACGCTGCTGGTGCAGGCCGATGGCCTCAACATATTGGCCGACCCGATCTGGAGCGAGCAAGCCGGTCCCTTCGGCTTCGGTCCGCGCCGGGTTGCGGCGCCGGGGGTGCGCTTCGAGGATCTGCCGAAGATCGACCTCATCCTCGTCAGCCACAACCATTATGATCATATGGACCTGGCGACCCTCAGGCGGCTGTGGGACCGCGATCGGCCGATGATCGTCACGAGCCTCGGCAACGACAGCGTCATCGCGCAGGCCGGCGTGGCCGCGCATGCGCTCGACTGGGGGCAGCGGCGCGCGGTGCGGCCGGGGGTGGGGGTGACGGTCATGCGCAACCACCATTGGGGCAGCCGCTGGTTCAGGGACCGCAACCGGGCCTTGTGGTCGAGCTTCGTCGTGACGCTTCCCGGCGGCAATTTCTTCTTCGCGGGCGATACCGGGCTCGGCGATGGCGAATGGCCCGCGGAAGCAGCGGCGCTCGGCCCGATCCGCCTCGCCGCGATTCCGATCGGCGCCTTCCGCTTCGCGCCCGGGCAGATGTCGAGCGGTAGCCATATCGGTCCGTTGGAGGCGGTCCGGGTCTGGGAAGGGCTGGGTCGCCCGCAGGCGATCCCGATTCACTGGGGCACCTTCAGGCTCTCCAGCGAAGGCTATGATACGCCCCCGCGCATGCTTGATGCGGCGATGCAGTGCGCCGGCGCGGACAGATCCGCCTTCGCGCCGATCGCGATCGGGCAGGCGGTGGCGGTTCCGCCGCTGGGGCAGGCTGCGCCGCAGAGTCGGTGGGAGGGAGTCGAACGCTGCCGCCGCCAAGGTGTATTCGACCGCTTTCGTTGAACGGAACGCGTCGCGCGACGCAGGTGCTTGAGGCGGATCGGAGTCGCGCGTAGCATCGGGCTAACGGGAGGGGGGCCTGAACCGATGACACGAAGCGCGCTGCAAGCGCCGCACCGCTATGACACCACGATCGATCGCGTCGGCATCGCGCTGGGCGTCGGCAGTGTGCTGGCGGGCGGGATCATCGTCGGACTGTTGCTGCTCGGCGGACAGCGTGCGCCGCTGACGCTGATGGGTGGATGGGCGATCGGCAGCCTGTTTTCGGGCATCGCCATCGCCGCGGTCGGGGGACCGCTCTGGCTGGTGATGCATGTCGCCGGGCTAAGGCGAGCGCGGCATGCCGCTCTGGTCGGTGCGGTGACGGCGATGGCGATCTTCGTCGGCGCGCAGACCTATGGCTTCGGAATGTTCGAAATGCCGCCGATGGACAATCGCGCCTGGCTGTTTCGCTGGCTGAGCGCGATCGCCACCAGTGCCTTGCTGGCGGGGATCGCCGCGGCGATCGGCGCGATCATGTGGCGGATCGCCTATCGCCCGCAGCTCGGCGGCTAGGCGCGCTCAGCCCTTGCAATCGCCGACGCGGGTGCCGGTCGAGCGCATCTTGACGACGGCGTAGTTCGGCTGGCCGGCCACGCCGCTGCGGTTCTCCGTCGCGACGTCGAACTGGGTGCTCGATGTCGTGCCCTTGATGAAGATCTCGGTCACGGGTGCCTCGAACTTGCTGCACTTGATGTGCGCATCGACCTGACCCGCGCCCGAATTGAAACGGAGGAAGGTGCAGGTGCCGGCGGCCTTCTCCAGCTTCTCGATGTCGAACGGCTTCAATTGCTCGGCAGTGCGGCATTCGGTGGTGGTTCGCTCCAGCGCCTTGGCGGCGCGGAGCTGCGCCGCGCTGTTCGCACCCGCCTGGACGTCCTCGATCCGCAGCTCGGCCTTCCACAGCCCGGGCTTGACCGCGGTCTTGGGCGCCGCGGCCTTGAGCAAGCCCGCGACCTGATCGATGTCGGCATTGACGACCTTGATCTCGCCCGTATCGGCGGCGTGTTTTTCCTCGGCGGACTGGCAGCCGGCCAGCGCAAGCGCTGCGATCAGGACGGAGGCGCGCATATCATCTTCCCTGGAGCTTTTCGCGTGGGCGCTCACACCCCATATTGCCAGCGATGGCAATCCAGATTCGCACCAACCTCGCCGAGCCGGATACCGGCGACACCTTCATCCCGCATCGGCCCAACCGGCCGGACAAGCTGGAGGGGGGCAGGCGTTTCGAACTCGTCTCCGACTATGAGCCGGCGGGCGACCAGCGTTTCGCGATCCCCGAACTGGTCGAGCAGGCGCGCGCGGGCGAGCGCGATCAGGTGCTGCTGGGGGTCACCGGATCGGGCAAGACCTACACCGTCGCCAAGGTGATCGAGGAATTGCAGCGCCCGGCGCTGATCCTTGCCCCCAACAAGATCCTGGCGGCGCAGCTCTATGGCGAGTTCAAGGCCTTCTTCCCGAACAATGCCGTCGAATTCTTCGTCAGCTATTATGATTATTACCAGCCCGAGGCCTATGTGCCGCGTTCGGACACGTACATCGAGAAGGAAAGCTCGGTGAACGAGGCGATCGACCGGATGCGCCATTCGGCCACCCGATCGCTCCTCGAGCGCGACGACGTGATCATCGTCGCTTCGGTTTCCTGTCTCTACGGGATCGGCTCGGTCGAAACCTATTCGGCGATGATCTTCGACCTGAAGAAGGGCCAGGTCGCCGACCAGCGCGAGGTGATCCGCAAGCTGGTCGCACTCCAGTATAAGCGCAACGATCAGGCCTTCGCCCGCGGGAATTTCCGGGTGCGGGGCGACAGCCTCGAAATCTTCCCGTCGCATTATGAGGATACCGCCTGGCGGATCAGCTTCTTCGGCGACGATATCGAGGATATCACCGAATTCGATCCGCTGACCGGATCGAAGGTGGCGAGCCTCAACTATGTCCGCGTCTTTGCCAATTCGCATTATGTGACGCCGGGGCCGACGCTCAAGCAGGCGATGGGCGCGATCAAGCATGAGCTGACCGAACGGCTCAAGGAGCTGGAGGCCGAGGGCAAATTGCTAGAGCTGCAGCGGCTCGAGCAGCGCACCAATTTCGATCTCGAGATGATCGCGGCCACCGGCAGCTGCGCGGGCATCGAGAATTATTCGCGCTTCCTCACCGGCCGGATGCCCGGCGAGCCGCCGCCCACGCTCTTCGAATATCTGCCCGAGAATGCTTTGCTGTTCGTCGACGAGAGCCACCAGACGATCGGCCAGATCAACGGCATGTCGCGCGGCGATCACAAAAGGAAGATCACGCTCGCCGAATATGGCTTCCGCCTGCCCTCGGCGATCGACAACCGGCCGTTGCGGTTCAACGAGTGGGACGCGATGCGCCCCCAGACCACCTATGTCTCGGCGACCCCGGGCGCGTGGGAGCTGGAGCAGACCGGTGGCGTCTTCTCCGAGCAGGTGATCCGCCCGACCGGGCTGATCGATCCGCCGGTCGAGATCAAGCCGGTCGAGGAGCAGGTCCAGGATCTCATCGTCGAGTGCCGCAAGACCACCGAGCTCGGCTATCGCAGCCTCGTCACCACGCTGACCAAGCGGATGGCCGAGGATTTGACCGAATATATGCACGAGGCCGGGATCAAGGTCCGCTACATGCATTCGGATACCGAGACGCTGGAGCGGATCGAACTGATCCGCGATCTGCGGATGGGCGTCTATGACGTGCTGATCGGCATCAACCTGCTGCGCGAAGGGCTCGACATCCCCGAATGCGGGCTCGTCGCGATCCTCGATGCCGACAAGGAAGGCTTCCTGCGCTCGGAAACCTCCCTAATACAGACGATCGGCCGCGCCGCGCGCAACGTCGACGGTCGGGTCATCCTCTATGCGGATCGCATGACCGGCAGCATGGAGCGCGCGATTCGAGAGACCGACCGCCGCCGCGAGAAGCAGCACGCGTACAATCTCGAGCACGGCATCACGCCGACCACGATCAAGCGCAACATCGGCGACATCATCTCGCACGTCGCATCGAAGGATCAGGTCACCGTCAAGATCGACGAGGATCGCCCCCACATGGTCGGCCACAATCTCCGCTCCTACATCGAGAGCCTGGAAAAGAAGATGCGCGACGCTGCCGCCAATCTCGAATTCGAGGAGGCCGGGCGCCTGCGCGACGAGATTCGCAGTCTCGAGGCCGAGGAACTCGGATTGCCCGCCAGCGAGCATAAGGCACCGATTATGGGCCGCTCCAACGAAGGCAAGGCCGGTACCCGCAAGGGGCGCTATGGCAAGGAGAGCAAGATGCGGATGGGTTCGAACGGGCGGCGGCGCTGATCGACCCGGCGGGGACTCTACGTACTATCGCCGAAGGCTCGGCTGTGTTGTGGGTCCGCGCCTCGGGAGAAATCCATAATGCCCTCGATCTCACAGCTTTGCGCGGAACATCGGGCTCTTGAAGCCCATGCCGCGCAGTTGCTCCGGATCGTCTCGGCGAGCGTGCCGGATACGGCGGCGGTCGCGGCGATGCGGTGGACGATGGCGCAACAGCTTTTCTCGCATTGCGCGCGCAAGGACCGCGCGATTTATGAGGCGTTGCGGGATTCGGGCGACGATGCGGCGGTCGAACTCGCCGAACGCTATCGCGATCAGCATCGCGCTCTGGCGAGAAGCTTCGCCGCCTATATCGATGCGTGGCCGCTGGGCAGGATCGCCTGCGAATGGGAAAGGTTCGGCGCAGAATCCGAAGCCGCACTCGAGGCGCTCGCCGCCGGCATCGCGCTGGAGAAGGACGGCCTGAACACGCTTGCCCTGCACGTGATCGAGGCTCGCGCCGCCTGATCGGCGGTTGAGCCAGCGCAACAGTTCGCCCATAAGGCGCCGCATGCGCAAACTCCTGATGATCGCAACAATTTCCGCCGCTTCGCTGGCCGTGACAGGCTGCGTGACGCCATCCGAGCCGGAGCCCCGGCCGGCACCGGCTGCGCCTGTACCGATCCCTGCGCCAGCCCCGGCTCCGGCGCCGGCTCCGCTGGGGGCGGATTGGCGCGATTGGCCGCTGACGCCGGGCACCTGGACCTATCGCCAGGACGGTCGCGGCAGCATCGCCTTGTTCGGGGTGGCTGGCCAGGATGCGGTTTTCACGCTGCGCTGCGATCGCGATCGTGCCCGACTCTATCTCTCGCGCCGGGCGGGATCTGCGACGACGCCGGCGACGGCCGTGTTGCGAACGTCGACGCTGCTGCGCACGCTGAGCATGGCACCGACCGGCGGCACACCGCATTATCTCGCCGCCGAACTGGGCGTGCGCGATGCGTTGCCGGATGCGATGGGCTACAGCCGCGGACGCTTCGTGATGGAGAGTGCCGGATTGCCGACCTTGGTGATCCCGGCCTGGGCCGAAATCCTGCGCGTGGCGGAGGATTGCCGCTAGTCCGGGAGGCTCGCGCCCAGACCTGTGAGAATCGTCGATATCGCAACGTAAAACAAGACTTGTTCTGCGACTCGCGCTGATTCATGATGCCTGCACGTGCCGGTGGCGGCACGCTGTTTCAACTAGCGAAAGGAGGTGATCCGATGTCTCATGGTTCAGCAAAGGGGTCGGTTCAGTTCGTTCGGGAGACGCGCCGCTGAGCTGAGGCGGGGACGGAAGCCCTCCGTCCTTCAGGCAAGCGGGAGGTATTCTCCTCCAATCAACGCCTGCCAGCCGAAAGCATTGCGGCCCGCATGGTCTCCCGCGCTCGGAGCTTCCGATCGCTGACCATGTCGGAGGTCGCCGGATACGCTGGGAAGCGTGTCCGGCGGCCTTCTTCGTTTTGGAGCTTAGCCGCTGACGATCGGGTGGCTGAGGCGCAGCTCGTCGGCGATCCGCTCGACGCAGGCGATTTCCGCTGACGCCCCATTTGGCGTGATGCTCCAGTTGCAATGTGCGTGCGTCGCAAGATCGTAGACGCGGACCGGCCCGATCACGGTTTTCCAGCGCCGGCGATTACCGCCGATCCTGCGCAGCAATGTCGCAAGGAACAGGTCCTGAAGGTCGTGCGTGGTCATGCTCCGTCCGCCGCGAGCTTCTTGAGCCGATAGAGCAAATCGAGCGCGTCGCGCGGGCTGAGCGCATCGACGTCCACGCATTCCAGTTCGGTGCGCAGCGCATCGACGGCTTCGGCCTCCTGCTCCGCCAACGCGGCGAACAGCGGCAGATCGTCGAGCCCCGCCGCGAGCCCGCCGGTCTTCGCGCGTCCCGCCTCCAATTTTTCGAGCACCGCCTTGGCGCGCTTGAGTGTGGTCGGCGGCAGGCCGGCGAGCCGTGCGACCGCGATCCCGAAGCTGCGATCGGCGGGGCCGTCGGCAACTTCGTGGAGCAGGACCAGGTCGCCCTTATATTCGCGCGCGCGGACATGGTGCAGGCTCAGCGCCTCGCATCGCTCGGCCAGCCGGGTCAGTTCGTGATAATGCGTCGCGAACAGGCAGCGGCAGCGATTATCCTCGTGGATCGCCTCGACCACCGCCCATGCGATGGCGAGCCCGTCATAGGTGCTGGTGCCGCGCCCGACCTCGTCGAGGATCACGAAGCTGCGCGGGGTGGCCTGCGCCAGGATCGCCGCGGTCTCGACCATCTCCACCATGAAGGTCGAGCGACCGCGCGCCAGATTGTCGGAGGCGCCAACGCGGCTGAACAGGCGATCGACCAGCCCGAGCTTGGCGCGGGTGGCGGGCACATAGCTGCCGGCCTGCGCGAGCACCGCGATCAGCGCATTCTGGCGCAGGAAGGTCGATTTGCCGCCCATATTGGGGCCGGTGACCAGCCACAGTCGCGAACTTTCGGAAAGCGA
Organism: Sphingomonas sp. M1-B02; assembly: GCF_026167525.1. Classification (NCBI taxonomy): domain Bacteria; kingdom Pseudomonadati; phylum Pseudomonadota; class Alphaproteobacteria; order Sphingomonadales; family Sphingomonadaceae; genus Sphingomonas; species Sphingomonas sp. M1-B02. Next base: position 3,134,807 of record NZ_CP110679.1, read on the forward strand.
ACAGTCGTTCGCCACGAAGCGCCCGCCCGAGCGTGCAATCGCTTCCTCTACCACCGGATGGCGCCCGCCCTCGATCTCGAAACAGGCATGATCAACGAGCGCAGGTCGTGCCCAACCGCCTTCGGCGGCGCGTTCGGCCAGCGCGGCGGACACGTCGATCCGGGCGAGCGCGTCAGCGGTGGCGGCGATCGCCTCGCGTCGTTCGAGCGCGGTGGCGGTAAGCTCTTCGAGATGCGCGGCCTCGGCGGCGAGCGCGTGGGCGCCGGCCTGCGTCACCTTGATCGCCACGTCGTGAAGATCGGGCGCGTTGAAGCGGACCACGCCGGCGAGCGTCTGGCGATGGGTGAAGCCGCTGTCGGCGGCCATCAGCGGATCGGCGCTCCGGGCGGCGACTTCGATATGGTAGCCGAGCACGCCATTATGCTTGATCTTGAGCGCGCCGATGCCGGTTCGCTGGCGATAGTCGGCCTCCAACGCCGCAATTGCCCGCCGCCCGCCCGCGCCTGCGTCGCGCAGGTCGTCGAGCGCGGCGTCGTAGCCTTCCGCAATGTACCCCCCTTTGTCGGCTTCGATCGGCGGCTCGGGGACGAGCGCGCGCGCGAGCAGGTCGATGAGCGCGCCGTGGCCGCGCATCAGCGGGATCAGCGCGGCGAGCAACGGCGGCATATCGGGCAGCGCGTCCAGCCGCTCGCCCAGCCGCCAGGCGCCATCCAGCCCGTCCCGGAGCTGGCCGAGATCGCGCGGGGATCCCCGTCCCGCCGCGAGCCGGCCCAGCGCACGGCCGATATCGGGCAGCGCCCGCAGTGCGCCGCGCACGAGGTCGCGCAGCCCCGGATCGTCGTGGAAGCGCTGGACCAGATCGAGCCGCGCCTCGACGGCGGTTCGATCCATCAGCGGCGCAGCGATATCGGCGCCTAATAGCCGCGCGCCGGCGCCGGTGATCGTCCGATCGACGCTGTCGAGCAGGCTGCCTTTGCGCACCCCCGCCTGGCTGATGCAGAGTTCGAGGCTGTCGCGCGTCGCGGGATCGATCGCCATCGTCGCATCGGTGCGGCTCAGCCGGGGCGGGCGCAGGAAGGGCAGCGCACCCCGCGCGGTATGATCGAGATAGGCGACCAGCCCGCCCGCGGCGGCGAGTGCCGCGCGCGAGAAACTGCCGAATCCGTCCAGTGTCGCGACGCCGTATAGCCGCTTCAGTCTCGTCTCGCCCGCCGTGCTGTCGAAATCCGCCTTTGGCCGCATCGTCGTGCCCAGATCGGGAAAGGCTGATGCTTCGCAGACGATGATCTCGGCGGGGGCGAGCCGCGCGATCTCGGCGGAGACGCGATCCGCGTCGGTCTCGACGACTTCGAACCTGCCGGTAGAAATGTCGGCGCAGGCGATCACCACCTGGTCGCCGACTTCGCCGATACTGGCGCACCAGTTCGCCGAGCGGCTGTCGAGCAGCGCTTCCTCGGTCAGCGTGCCGGCCGTGACCACGCGGACGATCGCGCGTGCGACAAGCGCTTTGGCGCCCATCCGCTTCCTGGCTTGTTCGGGCGTTTCGATCTGTTCGGCGATCGCGACACGATGCCCCGCCTTGATCAGCCGCGCGAGATAGCCCTCCATCGCATGGATCGGCACGCCGCACATCGGGATGCGCTCGCCTTCATGCTCGCCGCGCCCGGTCAGCGCGATATCGAGGCAGGCGCTGGCAATCTTCGCATCGTCGAAGAACAGCTCGAAGAAATCGCCCATGCGATAGAAAAGCAGGCAATCCTCGGCCTCTGCCTTGAGCGCCAGATATTGCGCCATCATCGGGGACGGGGCTGCCGAGGACATCACAGCGACGCCTAGCGGATGCGAAGCCCCGATCAACACCCGGGGCGGGTTTTCTTGGGGACAAGTCGTGCCTAAAGGGGGCGGATCAGGAGAGATGCATGTCCGACGAAGCCAACGTCCAGTTCTCGGAGCGCGAGGCGCTGCTCTACCATTCCGAGGGGCGGCCCGGTAAGATCGAGATCGTCGCGTCCAAGCCGATGGCGACCCAGCGCGATCTGGCGCTGGCTTATTCGCCTGGCGTCGCGGTGCCCGTGCTGGCGATCGCCGAAAATCCGGCGCTGGCATATGATTATACCGCGAAGGGCAATCTGGTCGCGGTGATCTCCAACGGCACGGCGATCCTCGGTCTCGGCAATCTCGGCGCACTTGCGTCCAAGCCGGTGATGGAGGGCAAGGCAGTGCTCTTCAAACGCTTCGCCGACGTCGATTCGATCGATATCGAACTCAAGACCGAGGACGTCGATCGCTTCATCGACGCGGTCGAACTGATGGAGCCGAGCTTCGGCGGCATCAATCTGGAGGACATCAAGTCGCCGGAATGTTTCGTGATCGAGCAGACGCTGCGCGAACGGATGAACATTCCGGTCTTCCACGACGACCAGCACGGCACCGCGATCATCGCCGCAGCGGGGATCATCAACGCGCTGTATCTCACCGGGCGCGACATCAAGACGACGCATGTCGTGGTGCTGGGCGCCGGCGCGGCGGCGATCGCTTGCGCCGAGCTGATCAAGGCGATGGGCCTGCCGCACGACAATCTGCTGATGCTCGATCTCAAGGGCGTGATCTACCAGGGCCGCGAGGAGAGCATGAATCAGTGGAAGTCGGCCCATGCGGTCAACACCACGAAGCGCAGCCTGGCCGACGCGCTCGACGGGGCGGACGTGTTCCTCGGGCTCGCCTCGGCCAATTCCCTGCCACCCGAATTGCTCAAGACGATGGCGCCGAAGCCGATCATCTTCGCGATGGCGAACCCGAACCCGGAGATCAGCCCACCGGTCGCGAAGGCCGCGCGGCCCGACGCGATCATCGCCACTGGGCGTTCTGATTATCCGAACCAGGTCAACAACGTGCTCGGTTTCCCGTTCATCTTCCGCGGCGCGCTCGATGTGCGCGCGACGACGATCAACGATGCGATGAAGGTCGCCGCGGCGCAGGCACTCGCCCAACTCGCCCGCCAGCAGGTGCCCGAGGAAGTCGCGGCTGCCTATGGTACGCAGCATACGTTCGGCCCCGATTATATCATCCCTGCGCCCTTCGACCCACGGCTGATGGAGCTGGTGCCCGCCGCCGTCGCGCAGGCGGCGATGGATTCAGGGGTGGCGACCAAGCCGATCGCCGACATGGCGGCCTATCGACAATCGCTGAAGGCGCGATTGAACCCGACGACGTCGGTTCTCAGCCTCGCCTATGAAGGTGCGCGCGCGCACCCCAAGCGCGTGATCTTCGCCGAGGGCGAAGAGGAAGTCGTGCTCCGTGCCGCGATCGCGTTCAAGGAAGGCGGCTATGGCACGCCGGTGCTGGTCGGCCGCGAGTCGGTGGCCGAACGGCTGCGCATGCTCGGCGCCGACGCCGACGAGTTCGAAGTCCATAACAGCGTCAATTCACCGCTCGTTCCGCGGATGGTCGAGTTCCTCTACCAACGGCTGCAGCGGCGGGGCTATCTGCGCCGTGATATCGAGCGGATGGTCAATCGCGATCGCAATATCTTCGGCGCCTTGCTGCTCCAGCTGGGCGAGGCCGATGCTATGCTCACCGGCGTCACCCGCACATATGCCGAGACGATGCGCCAGGTGAAGCGCGTGATCGACTATCAGGAGGGCCGCACTGCGTTCGGCGTCCATGTCCTGGTCGGCCAGTCGCATACCGTGTTCATGGCCGACACCACGGTCAACGAGCGGCCCAACGCGGAGGAGCTTGCCGACATCGCCGAGGGCACCGCCCAAGTCGCGCGGCGGATGGGGCATGAGCCGCGCGTCGCTTTCCTCAGCTACTCCAATTTCGGCAATCCCGAAGGCCGCTGGCTCGACAATGTCCGCGGCGCGATCAAGTTGCTCGACCAGCGCGGTGCCGAGTTTGAATATGAGGGCGAGATGTCGCCCGACGTCGCGCTCAATCCGCGCCAGATGGCGAACTATCCCTTCGCGCGGCTCTCGGGCCCGGCGAATGTGCTGATCATGCCGGGGCTCCAATCTGCCAACATCTCGGCAAAGTTGCTGCGCGAACTGGGCGGGGATTCGACGATCGGCCCGATGCTGATCGGCATGGAAAAGCCGGTCCAGATCGCGCCGATGACCGCGACGGCGAGCGAATTGGTGACGCTGGCGGTGCTCGCGGCGGGAGGGATTGCGCGCTAGCTGTCGATACTGCCTCCGAGTGAGGCGTTGACGAGGCCGCCATCGACGGTGAGCGTCTCGCCGACCACATAGTCGCCCGCCCGGCTCGCGAGGTAGATTGCGGCGCCGGACATGTCCTCGGCGACGCCGATGCGGCGCGCGGGGATCCGCTTGGCGACGCCGTCGGCATGATCGCGCGCGGCCTTGTTCATGTCGCTCGGGAAGGCGCCGGGCGCGAGCGAGGATACGACGATATCGTCCTGGATCAGCCGCGCGGCCATGCGGCGAGTGAGGTGGATCAGCGCCGCCTTCGACGCCTGATAGCTGTAGGTCTCCCACGGATTGACGCGCTGGCCGTCAATGGAGGTGATGTTGATCACCTTCGCGGGCCGCTCGGCCGCGCCCGCCTTGAGCAGGCCGTGGAGCGCCTGGGTCAGGAAGAAGGGCGACTTGACGTTCAGGTCCATCACCTTGTCCCAGCCAGCTTCGGGAAATTCGTCGAAGGGCATGCCCCAGGCGGCGCCGGCATTGTTGACGAGGATGTCGAGGCGCGGCTCGCGCTCGGCGATCGCAGCGGCGAGGGCCCTGCACCCTTCGACGGTCGAGATGTCCATCGGCAGCGAAATGCAGTTTGGGCCCAGTTCGGCCGCGGTTGCGTCGCAGGCGTCGGCCTTGCGCGCCGAGATATAGACCTTGGCGCCCTGGGCGATGAAGCCCTGGGCAATCATCCGGCCGATCCCGCGCGAGCCGCCGGTGACGAGGGCGACGCGGCCGTCGAGCCGGAACAGGGTATTGGTATCCATGTCTTCTTCTCCTGTTTTCCCTCTCCCCTTGTGGGAGAGGGAGGGAGGCGCGAAGCGCCGGAAGGTGAGGGGGAGTTGGGCCGAGGTGGCTCTAATCCCCCTCATCCTTCCCACGCCTTCGGCGCGGGCCCCTTCCTTCTCCCACGAGGGGAGAAGGAGAAAGCTAGTTACCCGCCCCGCTTCAGCGTTTCCCTTGCGATGATCAGCTGCTGGATCTGGCTGGTGCCCTCATAGATCCGGAACAACCGCACGTCGCGGTAGAGCCGTTCGATGCCATAGTCGGCGATATAGCCTGCGCCGCCGAAGATCTGGACGGCGCAATCGGCGACGCGGCCGACCATCTCGCTCGCGAAATATTTGGCGGCGGCGGCCTCCATCGTGGTGTTGGCGCCGGCGTCCTTGGCGGCCGCGGTCTCGAGCACCAGCGCGCGCGCGGCGAGCGCCTCGGTCTTCGAGTCCGCCAGCATCGCCTGGATCAGCTGATGCTCGGCGATCGGCTTGCCGAATTGCTTGCGCTCGCGGGCATAGGCTACGCAATCGGCGATCAGCCGTTCGGCGACACCGACGCAGACCGCCGAGATGTGAAGCCGGCCGCGATCGAGCACCTGCATCGCGATGCGAAAACCTTCGCCCTCCGCGCCGAGCCGATAGGCGGCGGGGACGGGGGTTTCGTCGAAGGTCACATCGGCGACCTTGGCGCCCTTCTGGCCCATCTTCTTCTCGGGCTCGCCGATCGAGACGCCGGGCAGGTCTCGCGGTACCAGAAAGGCGGAGACGCCGCGGCCGCCGGGCTCGTCGCCGGTACGCGCCATCACCGTGAACAGCTGCGCCTTGTCGGCATTGGTGATGTAGCGCTTTGTGCCCGAGAGCCGATAGACGTCGGCCCCATTCTCATCCTTGGCGCGAACCACGCGCGTCTTCACTGCGCCCGAATCCGATCCGACATCGGGCTCGGTCAACGCAAAGCTGGTAATGATTTCGCCGCTCGCAATCCGGGGCAGCCATTCGGCCTTCTGCGCGGGCGTGCCGGCCAGGACCAACCCTTGGCTGCCGATGCCGACATTGGTGCCGAAAGTGGAGCGGAAGGCGGGGGTGGTGCGGCCGAGCTCGATCGCGACCTTGCATTCCTCGAGCATCGTCAGCCCCAGTCCGCCATATTCCCCGGCGATCGAAAGGCCGAACAGGCCGAGCTCGCGCATCTCCGCCACCACGTCGGCCGGGACCTCGTCGGCTTCCTCGACCGCGCCTTCCAAAGGGCGAAGCCGCTCGGTCACGAAGCGACGAATCGTGCCGATGAGTGTGTCAAACGTGTCGGCGTCGAGCGGCATGCGCAAGCGTTCCTGTTGTTCGAAGGGCAACGGTATAGCGCCGTAGCCGATCGGGACAAGCCATACCCGATCTTCCAATCGTCGCGGATTGACGCGCTCCGGCTCCTATCTATGCTGGCGGCAACGGATCGACCGAAAGGAGCAGGATGCACGCGGACCAAGCCAATGCCGGCGGCGCGGCGGTCCCGCCGGTGCGCCGGGTTCGCCAGTCGACGATGCTCTCTTATGGGTTCGGTGCGGTCGCGTACGGGGTCAAGGACTTCGCCTTCTCGACCTTCCTTTTGCTTTTCTACAATCAGGTGTTGGGGCTGCCCTCGGCGCGGGTCGGCTTCGCGATCATGTGTGCGCTTTTGCTCGACGCGTTCATCGATCCGGCGATCGGCTTTCTTTCCGACCGCACCCGGAGCCGATGGGGGCGGCGGCATCCCTGGATGTATGCCTCCGCCGCGCCGATCGCGCTGGGCTGGCTGTTGCTGTGGAACCCGCCGACCTGGTCGAACCAGGCGATGCTGGTTTGGGTGTTCGCCAGCGCCGTGCTCGTCCGCACCGCGGTCTCCGCCTACGAAGTGCCCTCGCAGGCGCTGAGCCCGGAACTCTCGGCCGATTATGACGAGCGGACGCGGATCATGGCTTATCGCTATCTGTTCGGCTGGGTCGGCGCGATGGCGATGCTGATGGCCTCCTACGGCTATTTCCTCTCGGGCGGCCTCCTCGATCGGCAGGGCTATATCGGCTTCTCGGTGGGCGGCGCGGTGGCGATGTTCGTCGCGATCCTCGTGTCGGCGCTGGGCACGCACCGCGAGATCGGACGGCTGCCGCGGCCCGAGATCGAAAAGCAATCGATCGGCGCCAATTTCCGCGACCTCAAGGAGACGGTGCGCAACCGCGCCTTCCTGATCCTGATGGCGGCGGGAGTCTGCTATTATTCGGCGCAGGGGATCGCCTATGCGCTGTCCAACTATCTCTATGCGCACGTCTGGGGTTTTCGCGGCGGCGATTTTCAGTGGCTCGGGCTGACGCTGTTGGCCGGAGCGACGGGCGCCTTCCTGATCGCGCCGCGGCTGGCCAAGCGGACCGGCAAGCCGCTGGCGGCGATGGGCTTCATGGCGGCGGCGGCAATATTGCTGACTGCGCCTTACTGGCTACGGCTCGCCGGACTGTTTCCCGAGCCCGGCAACCCGCTGCTCCTGCCGATCCTGCTGTCGATCTTCACCCTCAATACGGTCTGCGCAGTGTCCTCGACGATCCTCGGCGCGTCGATGATGGCCGATGTCGTCGAACATTCGGAGATGGAGACGGGGCGCCGGTCCGAAGGCGTGTTCTTCGCTGGCTTCTTCTTCGTCCAGAAATGCACCAGCGGGCTGGGCATCTTCGCGGCGGGGCTGATCCTGTCGATCGCGGGCTTTCCCGAAGCGGCGAAGCCCGGGACCGTGCCGGCGGAGACGATCGACCGGCTGACGATCCTGTTCGCGACGCTCTACATGACGCTCGCCTTCGCCGCGGCCTTTTTCTACCGGCGCTTCCCGTTCGGGAAGACCGAGCATCTGGCGCGGGTGGCGCGGCTAGCTGAGGCTGGCAGAGAGAGCTGAGCTCTGTTATAACCTCCGTATGAACAAGCCTGCGAACCTTCCCAAGCCTCTCAAGCTGATTAAAATCGGTAACTCGATGGGGGTGATATTGCCGCGGGAGGTTCTCGCCCGGCTCGGAGTCGAGGCGGGTGACACGTTGAGCGTCACCGAGGTTCCTCACGGCATCGAAATGCGCCGCCACGACGGCGGGTTCGAAGAGCAGATGAGCGTCGCTCGCGAAGTGATGAAACGGCGACGCAATGCACTGCGCGAGCTCGCAAAGTGAGATGGCCGATGCGGATTGGATCTGGGTCGAAATCGCAGTAGCTATCGCTGCGCATGGCGAGCAATTGGCGGAGCATGGCGGGGCCGCCGGGGTGCGAGACATGTCGATGCTCGAAAGCGCGATGGCGCGGCCTCTCAATCTCATTGCCTATGAAGAGCCCGATGCTGCGGACCTTGCCGCAAGCTATGCTTTCGGGATTGCGCGCAATCATCCCTTCGTGGACGGCAACAAGCGCACGGCCGCAGTGGTCAGCGAAACCTTCCTCATGCTCAATGGGCTGCGTCTGGAATGCGACGATGTCGAACTCGTCGTGACCTTCTTCGCGCTTGCAGCCGGTGAGCTTTCGCCCGAAGCGTTGGCCGCCTGGTTCCGCGCCCACATCGGGGATGCGGAAACACCCGCCGGAGGGTGAACCTCCGGCGGGCATCCTTTCCTCCCCAGGAAAGTCTCAGGCGTCGGCGATGCGGCCGAGGCGGTGGTAGAGGTGCGAGAATTTGATCGAATCGGGTTCGTCGCGGATCTTCTGGAGGTGGCTGCCGACCGCTTCGCGGATCAGACGGAAATCCTCGGTCGAGAAGACGGCGCGGCTGCGCTGGGGTTCTTTTTGGGGCTCGCTCATCGGTCTGGACTCCTTCACGCGGCTTGCTTGTTGAACTGGGCGGCTTCGGTCGATTCGGCGAGGGCGGTGGTCGAGCTCGCGCCGCCGGCGACGGTCTGGGCGATCGCATCGAAATAACCGGTGCCGACTTCGCGCTGGTGACGCGTCGCGGTGTAACCATTCGCTTCGGCGGCGAATTCGGCCTGCTGAAGCTCCGAATAGGCCGCCATGCCGCGATCGCGATAGCCGCGCGCCAGCTCGAACATGCCGTAATTGAGCTGGTGGAAGCCGGCGAGCGTGACGAACTGGAACTTGTAGCCCATCGCCCCGATCTCGCGCTGGAAGCGGGCGATGTCATCCCTGTCGAGATTGGCCTCCCAGTTGAAGCTGGGCGAGCAGTTATAGGCCAGCATCTTGCCCGGATGCGCGCGCTTGATCGCCTCGGCGAAGCGGCGGGCTTCGTCGAGATTGGGCTTGCTCGTCTCCCACCACAAAAGATCGGCATGCGCCGCGAAGGCGAGGCCGCGCTTGATGCAGTGATCGACGCCGCTGCCCTCCTTGAGGCGATAGAAGCCCTCGGCGGTGCGTTCGCCGGTGAGGAATTCATGATCGCGCTCGTCGACATCCGACGTGATCAGCTTCGCGCTTTCCGCATCGGTGCGGGCACAGATCACCGTCGGCACGCCGCTGACGTCGGCGGCAAGGCGCGCCGCGTCGAGGTTGCGGATATGCGCCTGGGTGGGGATCAGCACCTTGCCGCCGAGATGGCCGCATTTCTTCTCCGAGGCGAGCTGGTCCTCATAATGGACCCCGGCGGCGCCGGCGGCGATATAGGCCTTCATGATCTCGAAGCAGTTCAGCGGCCCGCCGAAGCCTGCTTCGGCATCGGCGACGATCGGCGCGAACCAGTCGCGGGTGGCGCCGCCCTCCATATGCTCGATCTGGTCGGCGCGCTGGAGAGCGTTGTTGATCCGCTTCGCCAGCTCGGGGCCGGCATTGGCGGGGTAGAGCGATTGATCGGGGTACATGGCGCCGGCGGTGTTGGCGTCGGCTGCCACCTGCCAGCCGGAGAGATAGATCGCCTTCAACCCGGCGCGCACCTGTTGCATCGCCTGATTGCCCGACATCGCGCCCAGCGCGTGGACATAGTCCTCGGTCTTGAGCAACTCCCAAAGCTTCAGCGCGCCGCGGCGAGCGATCGTATGCTCGATCGGGAGCGAGCCGCGCAGCCGGACCACATCCTCGGCCGAATAAGGGCGGACGATGCCGTCGAACCGGCCCGTGGGGGCAGGAATCAGATCCTCGAGGCGCAGCGTCATTGTCATATCCTTGACTGTTTCGCCGCACGTGTTGACGCATCTCGTGGGAGACGACCATCGCTTCTAGTGCAAAAAGCGGGTCCGATTGTCCGGTAGCGCCACTAAGGCGGTTGCAATGTTGTAAATAAATGACAGGATTGTCGGACTGCGGTTTCAGGAACGGTGGCCCTCGGCACATGGTCGAACGCAAGCTCTTTGCCGGACATGCGGTGCGCCGGCTGCGGCGCCAGATGGCGCTGACGCAGGCGGCGATGGCCGAGGCACTCGCGGTGTCCCCCAGCTATCTGAACCTGATCGAGCGCAACCAGCGACCGCTGACCGCGACGCTGATGATGCGGCTGGCGGAAACCTATGATTTCGATCCGCGGACGCTGGGCGCGAGCGAGCCCGGCGGCGGCAGCGATGCGATGCGGCGGCGGCTGGGCGATCCGATCTTCGCCGATCTCGAAATCGATCGACATCAGCTGGAGGAATGGCTGGCGGCTGCGCCCGGCGGGGCCGAGGCGTTCGCGCGGGCCTATGACCGGCTGGGCGGCGGGATTGCGGCAGGGGATGCTGCACCCGATCCGGCGGCGCAGGTGCGCCGCGAAGTCGAGCGCTGGCGCAACCATTTCGCCGATCTCGACGCGGCGGCGGAGGCGCTGGCCGACGAATTGCGGATGGGGGCCGGCGATCCCTATGGCGCGATGGCCGAGCGGCTGCGGGTCAAGCACCAGCTATCGGTGCGGATCCTGCCGCGCGAGGTGATGGGCGAGCGGCTCAAGCGGCTGGATCTGCACGCGCGGCAGATCCAATTGTCCGAGATGCTGGACGCACCCGCGCGCAGCTTTGCGCTGGCCGAGCGACTGTCGCACGAAGCGCAGGGGCAGATCGACGCGCTGGTGAGGGGGGCCGGGTTCGAGCGCGTCGGAGAACGGCTGCTGCGTCGGCACCTGACCGGCTATTTCGCGGCCGCGGTGATGATGCCCTATGCGCGTTTCCTGCGGGCGTGCGAGGCGAGCGGCTATGATCCGGAGCTGCTGCAGCGGCGCTTCGGGGCGAGCTTCGCCCAGGTGGCGCATCGGCTGACGACGCTGCAGCGGGTGGGGGCTCGGGGGCTGCCCTTCTTCCTGGTGCGGGTCGATCGTGCGGGGCAGGTCTCCAAACGCTATGGCGGCGCGAGCGGATCGCCGATGGTCGACGGACCGACTTTGTGCCCCCTGTGGAACCTGTTCGAGACGTTTGCGCGGCCCGACGAGCTGTTGTCCCAGTTGGTCGAGCTGGAGGATGGCAGCCGCTGGTTCACGATGGCGCGCTGCGTACATCCGCAGGACGGGCGCGTGGGCGGCATGCGGGCGCGCTTCGCGATCGGACTGGGCGTCGCGGCGAGCGAGGCGTCTACGCTGGCGGCGGCGGGCGGGCGTGATCTGGCGGGGCGGGCTGTTCCGATCGGGCTTGGCTGCCGGGCCTGCACGCGGATGGATTGTCCGCAGCGATCGGCACCTCCGGCCGGGCGCGCGATGCTGGTCAACGAGCGGGAGAGCGGAATATCGCCGTTCGGCTTTGCGGGGGACTGAAGGTCCCCCGCCTCAAGCCGCAAGCACCAGCCGGGCCTTGTTGAGGCGCCCGTGGAGATAATTGTCGTCGAAGCCGGCGATGCGCGCCAGCTTGGCCGGATCGATGATCTTGAGCGAGCCCGATCGCAACTCCATCACTTTCTCGAGCCGGAGTCGGCGCAGAACCCGGTTTACGTGAACCGGGGTCAGGCCCACCGCGTCGGCCAGGACGATCTGGGTCAGCGGCATCTCGCAGCGATCGTCGGTCGCCATGCCGATGTTGCGCATGCGGATATAGAGCTCGCACATCAGGTGCGCGACTCGCTCGGTGGCCTTGCGGCGGCCCATGCTGACGATCCACGCGCGCAATATTCCCTGATCGACGAGCTGCGACCACCAGAAGGCGCGGGTGATCGATGGGCGCGATTCGACCAGCGCCTCCATCTGGGTATGGGGGATTGCCGCTACTCGCGATTTGGTCAGCGTGACGATGCTGTGATCCATTTCTTCGAGCACCGAGATATGGACATCGCAGAAATCGCCCGGAAGCATGAAGGCGATGATCTGGCGGCCGCCATCGGGCAATATCTTGTAGCGGAAGGCCCAACCCTCCAGCATCACGAACACCGGATCGGGGCAATCGCCCTCGCGGATGAGGTGAAAGCCCGCGGGCAGTTCGCGCGTGCTCTGACAGGCCGCGGTCAGCAGCGCGACTTCATCTTCGGTCAGGGGGCCGTGTCCCCGCAGGCGTTGAGCAAAGGGGTTGGACATGGATACTCCCGATGCCGGCTTAATCTATATGAGGATGTGCACATTAACGCAGGTTATGATGCAAATGTCGAACTCGTGCATGATAGGGCATTGCCGGCACGCGAATTCAGGCGCCGGCGGCCGAGAGACGCGCAGCGCTCCCGCCTGATTTTCAGATCGGCCAAAGCGATGAACGATGTAACTTCCGACGCCGCGTTGATCGCGGCGGCCACCCCCTCTCCCGAGCCCGACGCGCACGGCCAGGCCGCGCTGCTCCTGGCGGAAAGCATCCTCCACGCACTCGTCGAGGCCAAGGTCTTTTCGTTGGAAGTCGCCCGTTCGGTGATCGCGACGACCTGCGAAGTGAAGATCGAGATCGCGGAGCAGACCGGTGAATCCAACTTTCGGATGCAGGAGTCGCTGGCATTGCTCCGCGCGATTTCGGCCACCTTCGCGGTCGAGACCGACTGAGGGCATCGGGACCATCGCGCTCGAGTGCTGGAGGGAACTGGCTGCCATTGCTTGATAGTGCCCGAGGATTTGCTGGTGCGATCTGCTGGTCCTGGCACGGGGAGCCCGCCGATCGCGTTCGCTTGCATGCCCGATCGCCGAAGCGGTTAGCCGATAATCGAACCGCGACTATCTGTACCGACCGGTAGATTCCTACTTCCCTCACGCCGCTCGCCCGCTAGAAGAGGGTTCGCGCCGCGGAGGGAAAACATGGCCACCGATTTCACCTTGAACGGAAAGACCACGTCCTTCGACGGCGATCCGGAGACGCCCTTGCTGTGGGTGCTGCGCGATCATCTGGGGCTGACGGGGACAAAATATGGCTGCGGGATCGCCCAGTGCGGCGCCTGCACCGTGCATCTGGAGGGCAAGAACCGGCGATCCTGCGTGACCCCGGTGAGCATGGTTGCGGGCAAGGCGGTCACGACGATCGAAGGGGTGGCGGGCAAGACCGCCGAGGCGGTGCAGCAGGCCTGGGTCGCGATCGACGTGCCGCAATGCGGTTTCTGCCAATCGGGGCAGGTGATGTCGGCGATCGGGCTGCTCGCGGCCAAGAAGCGGCCGAGCGACGCGGATATCGATCGGGCGATGGCGGGCAATATCTGCCGCTGCGCCACCTATGTCCGCATCCGCCAGGCGATCCACGACGCCGCCAAGAAGATGGAGGCTTGAGCGCCATGAACGCACTGACCCCCTCGCGCCGCGGCTTCCTCCAATCCTCGGGACTCGTGCTCGGGCTGACGCTGCCGATCGGCGCGCGCGCCGCCGCCAGCGCCCCTGCCGCCCCGGCGGCACCGTTCGCGCCCAATGCCTTCGTGCGGGTGAGCCCGGACAATCTGGTGACGATCGTCATCAAGCATGTCGAATTCGGCCAGGGTCCCGCGACCGGCCTGGCGACGATCGCCGCCGACGAAATGGATGCCGACTGGAGCCAGGTCCGCGTCGAAATGGCGCCTGCGAACGACCCGCTCTACAAGAATCTCGCCTTCGGGACGATGGGGACCGGGGGCTCCTCGGCAATCTCGAACAGCTGGATGCAGATGCGCAACGCGGGCGCTTCGGCGCGGGCGATGCTGGTCGAGGCTGCGGCGAAGCGCTGGGGCGTGGCGCCGGCATCGGTGAAGGTCTCGAAGGGCGTGGTATCCAGCGGCGGGCGCAAGGCGAGCTTCGGCGAGCTGGCGGCGGACGCGGCGCTGCTGAAGGCCCCCGAGAAGCCCGTGCTCAAGACGCCGGCGCAGTGGACCCTGATCGGCACCGACGTGCCCAAGGTGGACAGCGTCGGCAAGACGATGGGCACGACGATGTTCACGATGGACGTCCAGCGGCCGGGGATGGTCCACACGGCGATCCTGCACGCGCCGGCCTTCGGGGGCACGGCCACCAAGGTGATCGACAGCGCGGCGCTGGCGGTGCCGGGGGTGCTGGCGGTGCACCAGGTGCCCCAGGGCGTGATCGTCTATGCCAAGGACGGCTATGCCGCGATGAAGGGCCGGGCCGCGCTGGACGTGACATGGGATCTCTCCAAGGCCGAGAAGCGCTCGAGCGAGCAACTCTACAAGGTCTTTGCCGAAGCGGCGAAAGCGCCGGGCAAGGAAGTCGAGAAGAATGGCGACGTCGCCGCGGCGCTGGCGGGCTCGGCGAAGACGCACGAAGCGCTGTATCTCTTCCCCTATCTCGCGCACGCACCCATGGAGCCGCTCGACGCCGTGATCGCGATGGACGGCGACATGCTCGACGTGTGGATGGGCAGCCAGTTCCAGGTCGGCGAACTGAGCGCGATCTGCGCGACGCTTGGCGTGCCGATCGCCAAGGCACGGCTGCACGAGCAATATGCCGGCGGCAGTTTCGGCCGGCGCGCCACGCCGGCGATGGAATTCGCGATCGAGGCGGCCAGCGCTTTCAAGGCCTATGGCGGAAAGACTCCGGTTAAGCATGTCTGGAGCCGCGAGAATGACATTCGCGGCGGGCGCTATCGGCCGCTGACGGTCCACCGGCTGCGCGGCGGGATCGACGGCGCGGGCAATATCAGCGCCTGGGACCAGGTCGTCGCGTCGCAATCCTTCTTCAAGGGCACCGCGATGGAGCCGATGGGGATGAAGGACGGCATCGACGGGACAATGACCGAGGGCGCGGCGGAGGGCAGCTACAAGTTTCCCGCGCATCGCGTCGGCCAGCACATCCTGGAGGCCGGCGTGCCGACCTTGTGGTGGCGATCGGTGGGGCACACGCACACGGCCTATGCGGTGGAAACCTTCGTCGACGAATTGCTCGCCCTGGGCGGCAAGGACCTGATCGAGGGGCGGATCGCGCTGATGAAGGACGATCGCGAGAAGGTGGTGCTGCGGCGCGTCGCCGAGCTGGCCAATTGGGGCGGCAAGGTGCCCGCGGGCCGCGCACGCGGGGTGGCGGTGCACAAGAGCTTCAATAGCTATGTCGCGCAGATCGCCGAGGTTTCGAAGGGGCCGGACGGGCTGCCGAAGGTGCATAAGGTCTGGTGCGCGGTGGATTGCGGCATCCCGATCAATCCCAATGTGATCCGCGCGCAGATGGAGGGCGGGATCGGCTACGGCCTGGGCCATGCGCTCTATTCGGAGCTGGTGCTGGGCGAGGGCGGCGGCGTCGCGCAGGGCAATTTCGACAGCTATCGCTCGCTGCGGATCGGCGAGATGCCGGCAGTGGAGGTGGCGATCATCCAGTCGGATGCGGACCCGACCGGGGTCGGCGAGCCGGGGTTGCCGCCTACCGCGCCCGCGGTGGCCAACGCCTGGCGCAAGCTCACCGGCAAGGCGGTGCGGAGACTTCCGTTCGCGCATGGAGACAATGCATGAAGGGGGGCCTGATCGCGCTCGGCGCCGCGACGCTCGCGCTGACCTTCGGGATCGCCAGCCAGGCGCGCGAGCAGAAGGTGGAGGGATTGAAGCCCGTCGTCGCCTTCGCGTCGATCGCCGACAGGAATGCGCGCTCGACCGCGATCTTCGAGGAGATGGGCAAGGTCATCCAGCACCCGCGCTGCGTGAACTGCCACCCGCGCACCGATCGGCCGCTGCAGGGCGATGCGCAGGTGCCGCACGTCACGCCGGTGACGCGCGGGCCCGAGGGCAAGGGCGCGCCGGGGCTTGAATGCGCGACCTGCCACGGGCCGCGCAACGTCGCCTTCGCCAATGGCACTGGCAGCATTCCCGGGCATCCCGAATGGCATCTCGCGCCGATCGAGATGGCGTGGGAGGGCAAGACGCTCGCGCAGATCTGCGCGCAGATCAAGGATCGCAAGCGCAACGGCGGCAAATCGCTGGAGCAGCTGATCGAGCATAATGCGCATGATTCGCTGGTCGGCTGGGGCTGGAACCCGGGACCGGGGCGGCAGCCCGCGCCGGGTACGCAGGCCGAGTTCGGGGAATTGACCCGTGCCTGGGTGGCCAGCGGGGCGGCTTGTCCTAAGGGCTGACGCGGTTTCGTTGGGCGGTTGACGCGTCCCTCGCGGCGCAGCATCACCCTCGCCACAGCAAACGGGGACGATCGCATGGCCAGCCTTTTCCGCCGCAAGACGATATTGGCGGAGGCGGACCGTCCGCTCGAACATCGGCTGCAGCGGACCCTTTCCTGGCCGCACCTCGTGGCACTGGGCGTCGGCGCGATCGTGGGCACCGGAATCCTCACGCTGATCGGCGTGGGCGCCGATCGGGCGGGGCCGGCGGTCATCCTGTCCTTCGTGGTGGCCGGGCTGATCTGCGCCTGCGCCGCGCTGGCTTATGCCGAGATGGCGACGATGATCCCGGCGTCGGGCAGCGCCTATACCTATAGCTATGTCGTGCTGGGGGAGATCATCGCCTGGGTGGTCGGCTGGAGCCTGCTTGCCGAATATACGCTGGTGGTGGCGACCGTGGCAGTGGGCTGGTCGGGCTATTCGGTCGGGTTCCTGGAGGGGCTGGGGGTCAATCTGCCCGCGGCGCTGACGCATGGGCCGGTGATGGCGGGCTGGCAGGTGGTCGAATGGGGCGTGAATTTGCCGGCGCTGTTCATCGTCGGGGTGGTGACCGCATTGCTGATCGTCGGCACGCGCGAGAGTGCCACGATCAACGCGGTGCTGGTGGTGGTCAAGCTGATCGCATTGGCGGTGTTCGTCGCGGTGGCGCTACCCTATTTCGACGGCGCCAATCTGGAGCCGTTCGCGCCGTTCGGCTTTTCCAAGCAGATGTCGGGCGACGGAGTCGAGCGCGGGGTGATGGCGGCGGCGGCGATCATCTTCTTCGCTTTCTATGGCTTCGACGCGATCTCGACCGCGGCCGAGGAGGCGAAGAATCCGGGGCGCGATCTGGCGATCGGGATCGTGGGTTCGATGCTGGTCTGCGTGGTGATCTACATGGTCGTGGCGGTCGTCGCGGTGGGGGCGCTGAGCTATACGCGCTTCGCCGACAGCCCCGAGCCGCTGGCGCTGATCCTGCGCGGGATCGGCCAGCCGGGGGCGGCGACCTTCCTGGCGGCGTCGGCGGTGATCGCGCTGCCGACGGTGATCCTGGCGTTCCTCTATGGCCAGAGCCGGATCTTCTTCGTGATGGCGCGCGATCATATGCTGCCCGAAAGCCTGGCGCGGGTCTCCAGCCGTGGGACGCCGGTGCGGATCACTTTGTTCACCGCGGGGGTGGTGACCTTCTTTGCGGCCTTTTTCCCGATCGACCAGATCGCGGCGCTCGCCAATGCGGGCACGCTGACCGCGTTCGCGGCGGTGGGCATCTGCGTGCTGGTGATGCGGCGGCGCGCGCCGCAGGCGGTACGGCCGTTCCGCACGCCGGCGGTGTGGGTGGTCGGGCTGGGGGCGGTGTTCGGCTGCCTCTATCTGTTCCTGAGCCTGCCGACGCAGACGCAGTTGCTGTTCGGGGCGTGGAACGTGATCGGGCTAGCGCTCTATTTCGCCTATTCGCGGCGCAATGTGGACAGGTCGCTCGCATGAGCGGCTGGACGATCGGGATCATCGGCGGTTCGGGGCTGTACGATGTCGACGGGGTCGAGGACGGCGCCTGGGTGGATGTGGCGAGCCCGTGGGGCGAGCCGTCCGACGCGCTGTTTCGCGGGCGCGTGGGGCATGTCCGCGTGGTGTTCCTGCCGCGGCACGGGCGGGGGCATCGGATCAGCCCGTCGGAGCTCAATGCGCGCGCCAATATCGACGTGTTGAAGCGGGTGGGGGTGACGGACGTGCTGGCGATCTCGTCGGTGGGATCGCTGGCCGAGGCGCGACCGCCGGGGAGCTTCACGATCGTCGACCAGTTCATCGATCGGACGAAGGGCCGGCCTTCGAGCTTCTATGGCAGCGGCATGGTCGCGCATGTCTCGATGGCCGATCCGGTCTGCCCGCGATTGTCCGCGCTGGCGGCGGAGGCGGCCAAGGCGGCGGGGGCGCAGACGCATGTCGGCGGGACCTATCTGGCGATGGAGGGGCCGCAATTCTCGACACGCGCGGAGAGCGAGCTCTATCGGCAATGGGGTTGCGACGTGATCGGGATGACGGCGATGCCCGAGGCCAAGCTCGCGCGCGAGGCCGAGCTGCCTTATGCGCTGGTGGGGATGATTACCGATTATGATTGCTGGCGCGAGGGCGAGGATGCCGTGGACGTCGCGCAGGTGATCCAGCAGCTCTCGGCCAATGCCGTGAAGGCGCGAGCGCTGGTGATGCACCTGTTGCGCAGCCTACCGGTGGAACGTCCGCCCTCGCCAATCGACACGTGCCTCGATACGGCGCTTATCACTGCGCCGCATGCTCGCGATCCGGAGCTGCTGGCGAAACTGGACGCCGTTGCTGGAAGGGCTTTGTGATGCGTTGGATTGTTCGAACCCTTGCCG
Organism: Sphingomonas sp. M1-B02; assembly: GCF_026167525.1. Taxonomy (NCBI): domain Bacteria; kingdom Pseudomonadati; phylum Pseudomonadota; class Alphaproteobacteria; order Sphingomonadales; family Sphingomonadaceae; genus Sphingomonas; species Sphingomonas sp. M1-B02. Next base: position 3,153,496 of record NZ_CP110679.1, read on the forward strand.
CGCTCGGCATCGTCGCGGGAACCTATGTCGCCGCGCAGACGGTGTCGCAGCCCTCGCAGGATGCCGCCTGGCACAACAAGCAGTCGCTGGCGCTGGCGAGCCTGAAGCCCAGCGACGGCTGGGGGGCGCTGGAAGGCGGGCTGCGCTATCGGCGAATCAAGGGCGACGGCAGCGGCCGGCACCCGACCGTCGCCGACACGGTGACGCTCCATTATGCGGGCTCTCTGACCGACGGGACCGAGTTCGACAGCAGCTATGCCCGCGGCGAACCGGCGACCTTTCCGCTGGGGGCGCTGATCCCGGCCTGGCAGCTGGCGGTGCCGCAGATGGGGGTGGGCGACGTGATCGAGATCGCGGTGCCGGCCGACCTGGGATATGGGCCCGAGGGCAAGGGGGAGATACCCGGCGGGGCGACCTTGCTGTTCAAGATCGAGTTGTTGGGGATAGAGGGGTAAATTCCCTCTCCCGTTGGGAGAGGGAGGGAGCCGACGTAGTCGGCGGAAGGGTGAGGGCAGCGATTCCCGTTAACCTTTCCTCACCCTTCCCACCGCTTCGCGGCGGGCCCCTTCCCTCTCCCAAAGGGAGAGGGAGTTGAAGCCTAAGCCGCCAAGTTTCGCAGCACGTACTGCAAAATCCCGCCGTGCAGGAAATATTCCAGCTCGTTGACGGTATCGATCCGGCACCGCGTCATGAAGGTCTCGACCGAGCCGTCCTCGCGCGTCAGCGTCACTTCGACGTCCTGGCGCGGGCGGATGCTCGCCACGTCCTTGATCGTGTAGAGATCGCTGCCCTTTAGCTTGAGCGTCTCGCGGGTGCAGCCCTCGGCGAACTGGAGCGGCAGGACGCCCATGCCAACCAGGTTCGAGCGGTGGATGCGCTCGAAGCTCTCGGTGATGACGGCGCGGACGCCGAGCAGGTTGGTGCCCTTGGCCGCCCAGTCGCGGCTCGAGCCGGTGCCATATTCCTTGCCGGCGATCACGACGAGCGGGGTGCCGTCGCGCTTGTGGCGCATCGCCGCGTCGTAGATCGGCATAACCTGGCCGGCGAAGCGCGTCATGCCGCCTTCGACGCCGGGGACCATCTCGTTCTTGATGCGGATGTTGGCGAAGGTGCCGCGCATCATGATCTCATGGTTGCCGCGGCGCGCGCCGTAGCTGTTGAAGTCCTTCCGGTTGACCTGATGGTCCTGGAGGTAGCTGCCGGCCGGTGAATCGGCCTTGATGCTGCCTGCGGGCGAGATGTGATCGGTGGTGATCGAATCGCCGAGGATCGCGAGCGGCTTGGCGTCGATGATGTCCTGCACCGGGGCCGGGGTCATCGACATGCCTTCGAAATAAGGCGGGTTGGCGATGTAGGTCGAGCCGGCGCGCCAGTTATAGGTGTCCGAACCCTCGACGGTGATCGCGCTCCAATGCGCGTCGCCCTGATAGACGTTGCCATAGCGGGCGCGGAACATCTGATCATCGATATTGGCGGCCATCAGCGAAGCGATCTCGCTGTTCGAGGGCCAGATGTCCTTGAGGTAGACCGGGCCGTTGGTGCCTTCGCCGATCGGGGTCTCATACATGTCCTGCGTCACGGTGCCCTTCAGCGCATAAGCGACGACAAGCGGGGGCGAGGCGAGGAAGTTGGCGCGCACGTCGGGCGAGACGCGACCCTCGAAGTTGCGGTTGCCCGAGAGGACCGAGGCGGCGACGATGTCGCCCGAATTGATCGCGGCGCTGATCGGCTCGGCGAGCGGACCCGAATTGCCGATGCAGGTGGTGCAGCCATAGCCGACCAGGTTGAAGCCGATCGCGTCGAGATCCTCGCTCAGGCCCGCCTTGTTGAGATAGTCGGTGACGACCTGGCTGCCGGGGGCAAGCGAAGTCTTGACCCAGGGCTTGCGGTTCAGCCCCAGCGCGCGCGCTTTCCGCGCGACGAGGCCGGCGGCGATCAGCACCGAGGGGTTCGACGTGTTGGTGCAGCTGGTGATCGCGGCGATCACGACGTCGCCGTCGCCGATGTCATGCTCGGCGCCCTCGACCGGCACGCGAACCGCGCCATCCTTGTGATAGACCTTGCTCAGATCGGCATTGAACACTTCGTCGACCACGTCGAGGCTGACGCGATCCTGCGGGCGCTTGGGGCCGGCGAGGCTGGGCTTGACGCTCGACATGTCGAGCTCGAGGCTGTCGGTGAAGATCGGATCGGCGAGCGAGGCATCATACCACATGCCCTGCGCCTTGGCGTAGGCCTCGACCAAGGCGATCGTCTCGTCGGGGCGGCCGGTGAGCCGCATATAATCCATCGTCTTGTCGTCGATCGGGAAGAAGCCGCAGGTCGCGCCATATTCGGGCGCCATGTTGGCGATCGTCGCGCGATCGGCGAGCGTCATCGCGCCCAGGCCGGGGCCGTAAAATTCGACGAAGCGGCCGACGACGCCCTTCGCGCGCAGCATCTGGGTGACGGTGAGGACGAGATCGGTGGCGGTGATGCCCTCGGCCAGCGAGCCGGTAAGCTTGAAACCGACGACTTCGGGGATCAGCATCGAGACCGGCTGGCCGAGCATCGCCGCTTCCGCCTCGATCCCGCCGACGCCCCAGCCGAGCACGCCCAGGCCATTGACCATCGTGGTGTGGCTATCGGTGCCGACCAGCGTGTCCGGGTAGGCGATCATGCTGCCGTCGGGCGCCTGCGACGACCAGACCGACTTCGCGATATATTCGAGGTTCACCTGGTGGCAGATGCCGGTGCCGGGGGGGACGACCTGGAAATTGTCGAGCGCCTTCGAGCCCCACTTCAGGAATTCGTAGCGCTCGAGATTGCGCTCATATTCGAGCTCGACATTCTGGCCGAACGATTGCGGGGTTCCGAACTCATCGACCATCACCGAGTGATCGATGACGAGATGGACAGGAACCTGCGGATTGATCTTGGCCGCGTCGCCGCCGAGTTTGGTGATCGCATCGCGCATCGCCGCCAGATCGACCACGCAGGGCACGCCGGTGAAATCCTGCATCAGTACGCGCGCCGGGCGATACTGGATCTCGCGGTTCGAACGCGCGTCCTTCTGCCAGTCGACGATCGCCTGGGCATCGTCCTTAGTGACCGTCTTGCCGTCTTCGAAGCGGAGCATATTCTCGAGCAGCACCTTCATCGAGAAGGGCAGGCGGCTGATGTCGCCGAGCTTCTTCGCGGCCTTGGGCAGCGAATAATAGCTGTAGGTGGCGGTGCCGACGGTGAGCGTGTCACGCGTTCCGAGGCTGTCCTTGCCGATGGCGGTCATGGCGGGTGGGTCCTTCCCTTGGGTCTGTCCGGCCCGGCGCGCTTCGGAGGTCGCGGGGGACGGGCCCCCACGCAGGCGCACCGGTGTGCTGCGAATGCGAAGATTCGCGAGGGCCTTAGCAAGGGGGAGGGGTGGGGGGAAGGGTGTGGTTCGAGCGGCGCTGTTCGACGCGATGCGCGCGAATGGATAGCCGCCCCGGTAGATTGCTGTCCGGGTCCGGGGCGACTGGGCGGGGCTCTAGACCGGCGAGTATGAACATCCCGCAACCCACCCACAGAGCAGGCGAAATTTCTTTGATGGGATTCGAGGGGAACCGCGAGGCCCTCCCCTCGTTGCCAGCCCGTTCCGCAAGGGATAGCCGGAGCGTCCGGTGCTCTCGTCCAGTTTTCCTGCGCTCCGGCTTCACCTTCCCCATCGTCGGCATTACAGCTCCGGAGCTTGGCGCCCAAAGGGGGAGTGCGCGATGCGCGGGACGTGGATGGCGGCGGCGGCTTTGCTGCTCGCAGTGGCGGCGCAGATGCCGGCGCGGGCGCAAACGCTCGCGGAGATCGCTGCGAGCTGTCGCAAGGTTGGCGACGTCGCCAGCCGCGAAGGCGTGCCCCAATTCCTGACGATCGCGCCCGAATCAGCGGCGCGGCTGGCCCAGATCGGGCTCGACCGCCCGGCGATCTTCGCGCGGATGGCGGAGACCTCGATTCCCGAGACGATGGGCTGCTGGGCGATGCCGGTGGGCAATTTCGACAGTCAGCTCGTCTCGGTGGGCATGAGCCAGTGGAATTACGGGACCGGGAGCCTGCAGCCGGTGCTGAAGGCATGGCGCGACGGATTCCGATCGGGGCGCAAGTTTCGGCGCGAGCGCACGCGGCTGGCGCCCGTCTACGGCAAATTGCTGTTCTCGAAGGACTGCATGAAGGTGCCGGTGCGCGAAAAGTGCCGCGCCGCAATTCTGGCGGCGCATGGGCCGGACGGGAAGCTGAACCCGGTGATGCTGGCGGAGCTCACCGCGCTGTTCGAGAGCGACCGGATGCTGCAGGTGCAGACCGACCATTATGTCGCCCTGCTCGAGGCGGTGCGCGGCGATCTGATGCGCGTGTTCGCCGGGCAGGCGATCACGATGCGCAAGGTGCGCTGGGCGATAGATACCAAGGTGCAGCAGGGCTTCTTTCCGCTGGACGAGGATCTGGCGCGGCTGCGCGCGAAGCTCGCCGCGATGCCCGAGGCCGAGCGCTGGCCGCGGCTGCGCGCGATTCTCGCCTGGTATCGGGGGCTGAGCGAGACGATCGACCAGGACGGGGTGGGGCGCGATTATGCTTGGAACGTCGCGCAGTGGAATTGCCTGATCGACGCCGGGCGAGTCGATTCAGAGCAGTATGAGATGCTCCATCTGACCCATCTGCGCAGCCGCACTGCAGTGGGCAATAGCGGGCGCTGGCAGGCGCTGACCTTCTCGCGCCGGGCGAAGATCATCCTCGACGTCGGCAGTGTGAGCGGCAAGCGCGACGGAGCGTGCCTTGCCGACAGCCTTGGAACCGTGCGCGCGCCCGGCCATTAGGCTAGGACATGGATTTTGGCGGGAGACGATAGATGGTTGGATCGCAATGGGTGGCAGTATCCGCGGCGGCTTCGTTGGTGCTGGCGATCGGCGGCTGCACCAGCCCCGAGAAGAATGCCCGCTACATGGCAGGGAATTTCCGCGCCCAGGCGGCGCTGAAGACCGTGGATGGCAAGGACGCCGGCACCGCGATCGCCGAGGAGATTGACGGTTCGCTGCGCGTGATGGTCGAGGCGCGCGGACTGCCCAAGGGGCCGCACGGCACGCATGTCCACGCGGTCGGCAAGTGCGAGGCGCCGGGCTTCACCACCGCCGGGCCGCACTGGAACCCGACCGGGCATCAGCACGGCAAGGAAAACCCCGCCGGCCCGCATGCCGGCGACATGCCCAACCTCAACGTCGGCGACGATGGCAATGATCGCACGATCTTCACGCTGCCGGGCGGAACCTTCGCCGGGCTGCTCGACCAGGACGGCGCAGCGCTGGTGATCCATGCCGACGCGGACGATTACAAGACGGATCCCTCGGGCAATTCGGGCGGACGGATCGCCTGCGGCGTTTTCCAGGCGATGTGATTCAGGGGGGCTTCGGCCCCCCTTCTGCTACAGGCTTTTGCCGGCGGTGTCCGTTCCCGACGGATGCCTCCCGCCCGGGGCACGAGGTTAGGGGCTTGCGAACAGGCCGGCGTGCGCGCAGGCGGCAGGCCCCAGGAGACCCATATCCGTGCACTTCATCTTCGCGACCCCCGCGTTGCTCGTCATCATACGCTGGTTGCTGCCCTTGTCGCTGCCGCTCTGGGTAAAGGGCGCGGTGGCGCTGCTGCTGCTGGGCGCCTCGCAATATCATCTGTGGAGCAAGCTATCGTCGGGATCGGTATTTGCACCCGAATTCCCGCGGGCGATCGTTATCCTGTTCAACTGGGCGTTCGGCGCGCTGGTGCTGCTCGCGGTGCTGCAGATCCTGCTCGATCTGGGGACGCTGGCGGTGATGGCGGCGCGGCAGCGCGCGATCGGGGCGCCCGACACGGTACGTTATGCCGCAGCCGCGATCGCGGCGCTGCTGGCGGCGGTGGGGGTTGCCGGGGCGCTGCGGGTCCCGCCGCTCAGGGATGTCGAGGTCGCAATTCCCGGTTTGCCGCCGCAATATGACGGCTATCGGCTGCTGCAGCTGACCGACCTGCATATCAGCAAGCTCTACCCAGAGGCCTGGACGCGGCAGGTGGTCGATGCGGCGAACGCCTCGGCGGTCGACCTTATCGTCGTGACCGGCGACTTCATCGATGGGTCGGTGGCGATGCGGCGCGACGATGTCGAGCCGCTACGCGATCTGCGCGCGCCCGATGGGGTGTATGCAATTCCCGGCAACCACGAATATTTCTTTGACTATCCGGCCTGGATGGCGCGGCTTTCGGACATGGGCATTCGCATGCTGCCCAACGCGCATGCCGTGCTGGCGCGCGACGGCGGGCGGCTGGTGCTGGCGGGGGTGACCGACCTTTCGGCGCCGCAGCATGGCCAGGCGGGGCCGGACCTTCACGTCGCGCTGGCCGGAGCGCCTGGCGGCGTACCGATCGTGCTGCTCGACCATCAGCCGCGAAACGCCGCGAAGGCGGCGGCGCGCGGGGTGGCGCTGCAGCTCTCGGGGCACACCCATGGCGGGATGGTCATCGGGCTCGACCGGCTGGTCGCGCGCGGCAATGGCGGGTTCGTATCGGGGCGTTACGCGGTCGGGGGAATGACCCTCTATGTCAGCAACGGCACTGCGCTGTGGCCCGGTTTCGCGCTGCGCCTCGGCCGCCCGTCCGAGCTGACCCGGATCACGCTCCGGGCTAGCCGCGCAACCCCGTGAAGGGCGGCATGCGCCGCGCCAGGGGCCCCTTGTCGATAAGCAGATGTTTGAGCACTGCGGCGACGTGGAGCGCGACGAGCGCGTAGGTGATCTTCACCAGCAGGACATGGGCGTCCTCGAACGTGTCATGCCCTTCGCGCGGCAGCCCGGGGAGAAAGGGGAAGCTGAGCCCGCCGACGAGCGGGGTCGTGCTGCTCGCCAGCGCGCCCGATCCGGTGGAGATATAGGCCCAGCCAGTCAGCGGCAGGCCGATCAGGATGACGTAGAATGCGATATGGTTCGCACGCGCCGCTATCCGTTCCCAGCTCTTCATCTCGGCCGGCAAAGGCGGCGGCGGGTTCATCAACCGCCAGCCCAGCCGGGCGAGGCTCAGGATCAGGATGACGAAGCCGAGCGTCTTGTGCCAATCGAACCAGAGCCCGCGCGCCGGGCCGCGCTCCATGTCGCCGAAGGTCCAGCCGACATAGATCTGGGCGAACAGCAGAAGCGCGATGCCCCAGTGGAAGGCAGCGGCGACGGCGCCGTAGTGGTTGCGATGGATCTGCGCCATGTTCGTCTCCCGCTGGATCGGAAGAGCCTAGCTCCGGGCCGGCGGGATGCCAGAAAAATCGCGGATTGTCGGCTAGGCGAAGTCGCCCAGCTTTGCGGCTTCGTCCTCGGCTTCGACTTCATGCGGGTCGGCACCGGTCTCCGGCTCGGGGGTTGCAGGCGTGTCTTCGGTGGTTTCGGGATCGGACATGGGTCACTCCTCTGCATCACTAACGCGCCGGATGCCGAAACGGACGCGTGGGTTCAGGCCCGCAACGGGTAGCGCTCTACTGCGTCATACGTTGCGCCCTCGCGGCCGAGATGGCTTTCGAACAGGAGGAAATGATCGAGCGCGAAGAGCGCGCTGGCGAGACCCGCCTGGGCTTCGAGGAAGCCGCTGGTCGCGGCTGCGGCGGCATTCATCCTGGCGAGAGTGATGTGGGGCAGATAGGCGCGGCCCTCGGGCGGCAGGCCGCAGCGGACGAGCGCCTGATCGATCTTGTGGTGGAGCCCGGCCAATGCCTCGTGCGGCCGGACCCCGGCCCACAGCGCATTGGGCCGACCCCGGCTGTCGAACTGGCCCACCCCCGCCAGCGCAACCTCTAGCGGGGGGAAGCGGACGTTGCCGAGTGCGATCGCGATGTCCTCGGCAAGCGGCCGCTCAACTTCGCCGATGAAACGCAGGGTGATGTGGAGCTGTTCGTCGCTTTGCCACCGCGCGCCGGGGACGCCGCCCATCGTCGCGAGCAGTTGCTCCCGGATCGAGTGGGGCGGGCGGAGGCCGACGAAGAGACGGTGCATGGTACGCTCCAGAGCGGGCGGTGAGTCATCCTCAAGGATAGGGTCGCCGGTTTCGCTTGAAAATGGCGGCTGCGGAGACGATATTCCAGCTATCCGGCGATATGCCGGGCAAAGGAGTTCAACATGGCAAACTGGTCGGATCCCCGGACGAGCGCCGCACCCTATGCGACGTCGGGCACGCGCACGGACGCGTACGACGCGGGGCTCAGGTCCTATATGCTGTCGGTCTACAACTATATGCTCTCGGGCGTGTTGCTGACCGCGATCATCGCATTGGTGGTGTCGCAGACATCGCTGATCGAATATCTGTTCACCGTGCAGCAGACCTCGCGCGGCGCCACGCTTGGCCCGTCGATGCTCGGCTGGGTGGTGATGCTCTCGCCGCTGGCGATCGTGCTGGTGATGAGCTTCGGGCAGGCACGCCTTTCGACGAGCACGCTGCAGATGCTGTTCTGGGCCTATGCCGGCCTGCTCGGCGCTTCGCTCTCGACGATCTTCCTGCAATATAGCGGCACCTCGATCGCGCAGGTCTTCTTCGGCACGGCGGCGGGCTTTGGCGCGCTGAGCCTCTATGGCTATACGACCAAGAAGGATCTGTCGGGCTTCGGCACGTTCCTGATCATGGGTCTGGTCGGGCTGATCGTCGCGTCGATCGTCAACCTGTTCCTGCAGTCGGGCGTGATGAGCCTGGTGATCAGCGTGCTCGGCGTGCTGATCTTCGCGGGGCTCACCGCCTATGACACGCAGAAGATCAAGAGCATGTATGCCTATGTCGGCGGGACCGACATGCAGGGCAAGGCCGTGATCATGGGTGCGCTGACGCTCTATCTCGACTTCATCAACATGTTCCTGTTCCTGCTTCGCCTTTTCGGCAGCGCGCGCGACTAAGCGCGGCGACAGGATGCGATTTGCGGCCCGGCGGAGAAATTCGCCGGGCCGTTTCTTTTGACGGTGCCCCCGCAGGCCGGGAACGCGAAAGCGGGGGCGTTCGTTACAGCTAAGCAACGCTCAGGAGAGTGACAATATGACTTCGAACCCGATCGACCCGGCCATGGACAGAATGTCGGTGGCGCCGGGGCCCGAGAGCAGCGAAACCGCGACGCGCGGCCCAGTCAACTCGGCCGACGCCGGCACCGACAAGTCGATCGTCGAGCGGCTCGAGCGCAATCCCGAAAGCAAGGAAGCACGGCTCGACCGCGCGCTCGATGAGTCGATGGACGCGTCGGACCCGCCCGCCTCTACCCAGCCGATCCACAATCATGAACCGCCGGCCTCCTCGGGCTATGACCCCAAGGCCGAGCAGAAACTCGCCAAGGGCGAGTCGCAAGGTGTGGTCGGCAAATTGCTGTCTAAGATCGGCCTCGGCTGAACGAACGCGGCGTGGCGACCTGCCCGGCGTCAGGCTGGCGCGCCGATCTTGTACTATATGCCGCGCTTGCGGCGAACCTTGGAATCGCCGTCGCCAAATTCGTGGCGGCGGCGATTTCCGGTTCATCGTCGATGCTCACCGAGGGTGTCCACAGTCTGGTCGACAGCGGCAATCAGGGTCTCCTCCTCTACGGCCAGCACCGCGCGAAGCGCCCGCCCGACGCCGAGCATCCCTTCGGTTATGGCCGCGAACTCTATTTCTGGGCGTTCGTCGTCGCGATCCTGATCTTCGGACTGGGCGCAGGAGTTTCTATCTACGAGGGCTGGAAGCATATCGCCGAACCGGAGGCCTTGCGCGACCCGCTGATCAACTATGTCGTGCTCGCCGTGGCGATGGCGCTCGAGGGCACGTCGTGGACGATCGCGCTGCGCGAATTCGCGTCGGCCAAGGGCGAAATGGGCTGGTGGCAGGCTGTCCGCGAATCGAAGGATCCGGCGACCTTCATCGTCCTGTTCGAAGATTCGGCGGCGCTGGCCGGACTGCTGGTGGCCGGCGCCGGGATCTGGGCGAGCCATGCCTGGGGCGATCCACGGATCGACGGCGCTGCCTCGATCCTGATCGGACTGATCCTGTCCGGCGTGGCGATGCTGCTGGCGCGCGAGGCCAAGGGGCTGCTGATCGGCGAGCGCGCGAACAAGGACGTGGTCGAACGCGTCCGCGCGACGCTCGCGCGACATGCGGGAGTGACGGCGGTCAATCATATCCGCACCGTCCACTCTTCGCCGGATCGGGTGTTCGTGGCGATCAGCGCCGATTTCGACGATGCGATGACGATGGGCGCGGGCGAGACGCTGATCGAGGAAATCGAGGCCGAGCTGAAGGCGCAGATGCCGATCCTCTCTTCGATCTACATCCGCCCCGAAAAGGCAGAGGATGCCGAGGGATCGATCCCCGCGCTGAGGCGCACGGCTTGAAGCCGGGGGTCCGGCGGCACATCTAGGTGGAAACCAAGATACGGAACCCATTCCCCACATGAACGAAGCCCTTACCCCCAAGGCGATCGTCGCCGCGCTCGACGCGCATATCATCGGCCAGAAGGACGCGAAGAAGGCCGTCGCGGTTGCGCTGCGCAACCGCTGGCGCCGCCAGCAGCTCCCGCTCGAGCTGCGCGACGAGGTCACCCCCAAGAACATATTGATGATCGGGCCCACCGGCTGCGGCAAGACCGAGATCAGTCGACGGCTGGCGAAGCTGGCCGACGCGCCGTTCGTGAAGGTGGAGGCCACCAAGTTCACCGAGGTCGGCTATGTCGGCCGCGATGTCGAGCAGATCGCGCGCGACCTGGTCGAGGAAGCGATCCGGCTCGAGAAGGACCGCCGCCGCGCCGCGGTGTCCGACAAGGCCGAGGAAGCGGCGATGGCGCGCCTGCTCGATGCGCTGACCGGCAAGGACAGCTCCACCGCCACTCGGGAAGCGTTCAAGCAGCGCTTCCACGACGGCGTGCTCGACGCGACCGAGATCGAGATCGAAGTCGAGCAGGCGCCCAACATGCCGTTCGAAATCCCCGGCGGCGCGCCGCAAATGATCAACCTGTCCGAGATGATGGGCAAGGCATTCGGCGGACCGCCCCTCAGGCGGCGCAAGCTCAACGTACGTGCGGCGTGGGACAAGCTCGTCGAGGAGGAGGCCGACAAAAGGCTCGATCAGGACGAGGTCAGCCGGGTCGCGCTCGCCAATGCCGAGGCGAACGGGATCGTCTTCCTCGACGAGATCGACAAGATCGCGGTGAGCGACGTGCGCGGCGGTTCGGTGAGCCGCGAGGGCGTCCAGCGCGATTTGCTGCCGCTGATCGAGGGCACGACGGTCGCGACCAAATATGGGCCGATGAAGACCGACCATATCCTGTTCATCGCCAGCGGCGCCTTCCACGTCGCCAAGCCGAGCGACCTGCTGCCCGAGCTGCAGGGGCGACTGCCGATCCGCGTCGAGCTCAAGGCGCTGACCGAGGAGGATTTCGTCGCGATCCTCTCCGATACCAAGGCGAGCCTGGTCCAGCAATATGCGGCCCTGCTCGGCACCGAAGGCGTGCAGATCGACTTTACGGAGGAGGGCATCCGCGCGGTGGCCAAGATCGCGGCCGAGGTGAATGCCGAGATCGAGAATATCGGCGCGCGGCGGCTGCAGACGGTGATGGAGAAACTACTCGAGGAAGTGAGCTTCGATGCCGAGGACCGTTCGGGATCCACCCTGGTAATCGACGCGGCCTATGTCGAGCAGCAGTTGCAGGCGATCGCGCGGAATACCGATTTGAGCCGGTACGTGCTGTAAGTCTCCCCTCCCTGGAAGGGAGGCCGGGGGGTGGGTTTATGAAAGGTCGGGCTCGATGCCCGGCCTTTTCTTTTCGCGGCATGCCGGGGAGGCTCGCCTCGCTCGCCACCCACCCCCAACTCCTCCCTTGCAGGGAGGGGAGTCAGGAGGGTCAGCGCGGCTTCTCGTAGGGGACGAACTTCGCGAGCCGGCAATAAGGCCCGGGAATGCGGTTGCCGGGGTCGATGGTGCGAAACAGGTCGTTGCGGCAGATCTGGCTGCCGTGGAGCTCGATCACGATCGTGTCATAGGGCGAAAGGCCGGGGCAGCTGGCCTCCAGCTTGTTGACATAGGTGCGGCGGCCGTCGCTGTAGAGGATCGTGCCTGCATCGATGATCCGGGGGCCGTTGGTGCCCTGCGCCGAGATGCAGTCCTGCGGCGCGCCGGCAACGCGGCCCTCCAGCGCCTCGGCGAGTTCGCGATCGGATCGCGCTCGCTGCGATGCCTGCATTTCGCCGCTCGCCGTGCAGCCGGCGAGCGCGAGGGTCGCCGTCAGGATTGCCAGCCGCAATGTCACTTTCCTTCCTTGGTGTAGGGAACGAAATTGCCAAGCGAGCAGCTGCCGGTGAGCATGCCGCCGGTCGCCGCCCGGGTCTGGACGAGGTCGCCGCTGCAGGCATCGCTGCCCAGGCTCTTGGTCACGACGATATCGCCGCGCGCGAGGCCGGCGCAGGTGCCGACGACATCGTTGCGCCAGATCCGGTTGCGGCCGGCCACGTAAAGGATGCTGTTGCCGAAGGAGCGGATCTGGTTGGCCTCGCCGCGGCGCAGGCAGCGTAACGGCGCGCCGGGAGTCAGGCCATCGAGCGAGCGCTCGACCTTGGCGCCCCTGCTATCGGGACTCCGTTGGTCGGTGGCGCCCGTGGTCGCAAAACCGGCAAGGAGCAGGAATGCGGCTACGGCAAAGCGAGTCATCGTCGTCTCCAACTTGCCCCGCCCGACGATATAGTCGCTTCAGCCGCGAAATGCATCCTTGGCGGCGCGGCGTTCGGCGAGAATCTCGACGCTGGCCGCGCGCAGGAACGGATTTGTCGCCAGTTCCTGCGCGATCGTGGTGGGGAGGGTGGCCTCGCCCCGCGCACGGGCGGCGTCGACCTCGATCATCCGATCGGCGATTGCGCCATTGTCCGGCTCGGCGACCAGCGCGTAGCGGCCGTTGGACTGGGTATATTCGTGCGCCGAATAGACGATCGTCTCGGGCGGAAGCGCGGCGAGGCGCTGCATGTTGGCGAACATCTGGTCCGCCGTCCCCTCGAACAGCCGGCCGCAGCCCATCGCGAACAAAGTGTCGCCGGGGAAGAGCAGCGCCTCCTCGGCGAAATGGAAGGCGATATGGCCGGCGGTGTGAGCCGGGACTTCGACCACCGTGGCGACATGCCCGCCCAGGTAGACCTCGTCGCCTTCGGCCACCGCGCGATCGAGCGTCGGTATGCGCGCAGCCTCGGCGGCGGGGGCGATCACCGTCGCGCCGGTCGCGGCCTTGATCGCCGCATTGCCGCCGGTGTGATCGGGGTGCCAGTGGGTGTTCCAGATCGCCGATATGGTCCAGCCGCGCGCTTGCGCCTCGGCGAGCACCGGCGCGGCTTCGGACGGATCGACGACCATCGTCGCGCCCGAGGTCGCATCATGCACCAGCCAGACATAATTGTCGCTGAGCGCCGGAATACGGACGACCTCGAGCCCGGCCATCACCAGACGCCCGTGTTCGGCATCGAGGCCCAGGGCTCGGCGGGCTCGAGCCGGCCGTCCTGGAGCAGTTCGACCGAGATATTGTCGGGGGTTCGCACGAACGCCATGTGGCCGTCGCGCGGAGGGCGGTTGATCGTCACGCCGGCGTCCATCAGCCGCTGGCAGGTCTCGTAGATATTGTCGACCCGGTAGGCGAGGTGCCCGAAATTGCGGCCGCCCGAATATTCCTCGGGGTCCCAATTATGGGTGAGCTCGACTTCGGCGCGGCCCTCTTCGCCGGGGACGGCGAGGAAGATCAGGCTGAAGCGGCCCTGCTCGTTATCGATGCGGCGGACCTGGCGGAGGCCGATCAGCTCGAAGAAGGCGACGGTTGCGTCCGGATCGGACACGCGGATCATGGTGTGGAGATATTGCATGGGGGAGAGATAGGGGCGGGGCGGGCCTCGCCGCAAGAGAGAGACCGGGCTCTACCGATATTCTTCGTCATCCCCGCGAAGGCGGGGATCCAGGGCCAAGCAGGACTGGCTGGGCAGAGTCATTCCTGGATCCCCGCCTTCGCGGGGATGACGGTGTAAGTTTGATACGTACCCTTACTTCTCCGTCGCGCCGAACTGCGCCAACGCCTTGCGCGCCGATTCGGCGGTCGGGCTGCCCGGCGCCAGCTCGATCGCGCGGTTCCAGGCAGTGCGGGCGCCGGCTTCGTCGGCGGCCGCGGCGGCGATGTTGCCGGCTTCGAGCTGGACCGAGGCGTCGTCGGGCGAGCGGCGGAGCGCCTCGTCGATATGCTTGCGCGCCAGTGCCGCATCGTTCTGGCGGCGGGCGAGGGTGGCGGACAGCAGCCAGGTGAGCGGATCGGCGGGGGCGCTCTGCGTCGCGCGATCCAGATCTGCGCGCGCGGCGTCGAGATCGTTGGCGGCAACCATCGCGCGGGCGCGATCGAGATGGACTTCGCCGAGTGCCAGGCCCTCCAGCGTGCCCGCGGCGAGCGCGGCGTCGAGCGCGGCGCGCGCCTTGGCGGCGTTGCCCGCGGCAAGCCAGGCATTGCCGGCCTGCGCCCAATAATTGGCGGCGCGGCGATCGCGGTTGAGCTCACCTTCGCGCGCGGCTTCCTCGAACGCGGCGGCGGCCGAATCCCAGCGGCGCTGGTTGGCATAGGCAACGCCCAGACACTGGCGGGCGAGCATGCCGCCGCCCTCCATGCTCCATCTGGAAGCGTTGGCCTGGCCGGCGCCCGGATCGCCGGTGGCGAGATCCATGCACTCGGCGAAGCGCGGCGGCTCCTGGCCCGGTGGGGGAGAAGCGGGCGCGGGCGCGGCCTGGAGGATCAGGAGGAGGGAGAAGAACATGCGGCCAGGACATCCTCGACGGCGCGGAGCAGGAGGGTGATGTCGCCCTCGCGCGAAAGGCGGTGATCGCCGTCCTTGATCAATATGGTCTGCACCGTATCTGAACGGATCAACTCGGCGAGCCGCGCCGCGCGCTCCCACGGCACTTCCTTGTCACGCTGGCCCTGGAGTAGGCGGACCGGGCCGTCGAAGGCGATCGGGCCGATCATCATCCGATTTGCCTCACCCGAGGACCAGAAGGCGCGGGTGGTGATCGTTGGCTGCTCGGAATAGTCGGAGCGTTCCTCGATCCGGCCGTGCTGAAGCAATTCGAGCTTCTGCGCCTGGGTGAAGCCCCAATCGGTGAAATCGGGCGCTGCGGCCACGCCGACCATACCGACGACGCGATCGGGCCGCGCCTTGGCGACCATCAGCATGATCCAGCCGCCCATCGACGAGCCGACAAGGACGACCGGGCCCTCGACCAGCATCTCGATAATCCGCAGCGCATCGTCGCGCCACAGCGGCAGCGTCTGGTCCTCGAATTCGCCCTGGCTGGCGCCGCAACCGGCATAGTCGAAGCGCAGGAAGGCCTGGCCGCGCGCCCGCGCCCAGGCCTCGAGCGCAAGCGCCTTGGTGCCGTTCATGTCGGACGCATAGCCGCACAGGAAGACGACGGTCGGGCCGCTGCCTTTGCTGTGGTGGTAAGCGAGGCTGGGGCGCTGCAGGTCGAGGGGTTCGGTCATGCGGGGGACTTAGCCAAGTGGGCCGGGTTCGTCAGCCTTTACCTTCTCCCCCACCCGCATGCGGGAGGGGGAGAAGGGGGTTACCGCGTCGCCGCGAAGGTGTTGCACACCGCAGGGTCGCCGCTTTCCAGGCCCTTGCGCAGCCACTCCATGCGCTGCGCCGAAGTCCCATGCGTAAAGCTGTCCGGCACGACTTCGCCCTGCGCCTGCTTCTGGAGGGTGTCGTCGCCGATCGCGTTGGCGGCGGTCATGCCTTCCTCGATGTCGCCGGGCTCGAGCCGATCGCGATTGTTGCCCGCCCAGACGCCGGCGAAGCAATCCGCCTGCAGCTCGAGCAGGACCGAGAGGCGATTGCCTTCGCTGCGCGAGGCGCGTGCCTGCGCCTGCGAGACTTCTTCGGAAGTGCCGAGCAGCTTCTGGATATGGTGGCCCACCTCGTGCGCGATCACATAGGCCTGGGCGAAATCGCCCTCGGCGCCGTAGCGCTGGCCGAGCTCGTCGAAGAAGGTGGTGTCGAGATAGATGCCGTCGTCGGCAGGGCAGTAGAAGGGCCCGACCGCGGACGAGGCCTGGCCGCAGCCCGATTGCACGCCGCGCTGGTAGAAGTTGATCGTCGGCGGCTGATAGGTCTGGCCCGAGCGCTTGAAGAGCGCGTCCCACGTCTGTTCGGTGCTGGTCATAACCTGGCAGGGGAAGCGCCGCTCCGCAGTGTTGCAGGCGGCCGCGCCGCTGGCGCCGGCGGTGGTCGAGGCGGGGCCGGTCGAGCTGCCGCCGGTGCTGCCGAGCATCCCGCCGCCGCCCGACATGGCGAAATAGATCAGGGCGACGATGCCGATCAGGACGATGCCGCCGCAGCCCATGCCGCGTCCGAGCAGCAAGGGCAGGAACCCGAGCAGGCCGAAACCGCCGCCACCGCCGCCGCCCGACCCGAGATCGCGGGCATGCTGGGTGGGATCTAGATCGTCGAGCCGCATGGAGTTCCCCTATCGTTCGTTGACCGCAACAATGCCCCAGTTGCCCAAGCGTTGCACGCGCCGTCGCGATCGGCCTAGAGGGACGCGGCATCACGAAAGGCATTCCCATGTTTCTGAAGGGCAAATCCGCGATCGTCACCGGCTCCACGTCGGGCATCGGGCTTGCGTTGGCAAAGGCGCTCGCGGCCGAGGGAGCGAGCGTGATGATCAACGGCTTCGGCGACGCGGACGCGATCGAAACGGAGCGAGTCGCGCTGCAGGCGGCGAGCGGCGCCAAGGCGCTGTACGACGGGGCCGACATGGCGAAGCCCGATCAGATCGCGGCGATGGTCGCGCGCGCGCAGGACGCGTTCGGCGGGGTCGATATCGCGATCAGCAATGCGGGCATCCAGCATGTCGCGCCGATCGAGGATTTCCCGGTCGAGAAATGGGACGCGATTCTGGCGATCAACCTGTCTTCCAGCTTCCATCTGATGCGCGCGGTGGTGCCGGGGATGAAGGCCAGGGGCTGGGGGCGGATCCTGACCACCGCCTCGGCGCACAGCCTGGTCGCGAGCCCCAACAAGGCGGCCTATGTCGCCGCCAAGCATGGCATCGCCGGGCTGACCAAGACGGTGGCGCTGGAGACCGCGCCGTTCGGCGTCACGGTCAATTGCATCTCGCCGGGCTATGTCTGGACGCCGCTGGTGGAGAACCAGATCCCCGACACGATGGCCGCGCGCGGGCTGACGCGCGAGCAGGTGATCAACGACGTGCTGCTCGCCGCCCAGCCGACCAAGCAGTTCGTGTTGCCCGAGCAGGTGGCGGCGCTGGCGCTGTTCCTGTGCCGCGACGAGGCCGCGTCGATCACCGGGGCAAACTATTCTATGGATGGGGGATGGACCGCGGCGTAAGACGCGGCCTGAGAGGAAGCCGAACCATGATGAGGACGCTGGCCGTCACGGCTGCGCTGATGCTGGGCCTGAGCGGCTGCAGCGTCTATCGCGAGGCGACATCGTCGCGCGCGCCCGCCGGGGTGCACTGGCAACAGGTCGCCACCACGGCCGATCGCGAGCGGATGCGCAACTGGCGCCGCGCCTGGGACCAGGCCCTGCCGCTCGCGCGCAAGGCCGATGCCAAGGCAATTGCCGCCGAGCCCCTGCTGTTCGATCCCGATCGCGCGCTGCCGGGCGCATCCCCGCCGCCGGGCAATTATCGCTGCCGCAGCTTCAAGCTGGGCGGAGTCGGCACCGCGATGCGGGACTTCACGGCCTATCCCTGGTTCGACTGCCGGATCGCCGACGAAGGCGAAGTGAAGAGCCTGCACAAGGTCACCGGATCGCAGCGGCCGACCGGGCTGATTTTCCCGCATAGCGAGACGCGGGTCGTGTTCCTGGGGACGCTGGTGCTCGGCGACGAACATGCGCCGCTGCGCTACGGGCTCGATGCGAACCGCGACATGATCGGCTATATCGAGCGGGTGGATGCGAAGCGCTGGCGGCTGGTGCTGCCGCGGCCGCGGTTCGAGTCGATGCTGGATGTGGTGGAGCTGGTACCGGCCTGACGCTGTGGTTTGACTTCGTCCCGGGCCTCCCCGACACTCGCGGCTTCATGATCCGGGACCTGCCATGCTCCGCACCTTGCTGCTCGCCACCGCGATGACGCTCGCCGCGCCCGCCTCCGCCGATCCGGTGCGCGACGCGACGCAGGCCGTAATGCCTGCGCTGATGGCGCATTATCGCGACTTTCACGCCAACCCCGAGCTGAGCCTGCGCGAAGTGAAGACCGCGGCAAAGCTCGCCGCCGAGGCGCGCAAGGCGGGCTTCGACGTAACCGAGAAGGTCGGCGGGACCGGGGTGGTCGCGGTGCTGAGGAACGGCGACGGGCCGGTGCTGCTGATTCGCGCCGATATGGACGGGCTGCCGGTGACCGAGGATACCGGGCTGCCCTACGCCTCCAAGGTCCGTGCCACCACCGACGAGGGGCGCGAGACCGGGGTGATGCACGCCTGCGGGCACGATACCCATATGGCGAGCTGGATCGGCACGCTGCGCAACCTGGCGGCGATGAAGGCGCAGTGGCGGGGCACGCTGGTGATGATCGCCCAGCCCGCCGAGGAGCGCGGCATGGGCGCGCGGATGATGCTGGAGGACGGGTTGTTCACTCGCTTTCCCAAGCCCGCCTTCGCGCTCGCTTTCCACGACAGCGCGACGCTGCCGGCCGGCGTGGTCGGGGTGCGATCGGGCTATGTCCTCGCCAATGTCGATTCGGTTGACATCAAGGTGAGCGGCGTCGGCGGGCACGGCGCCTATCCGCACACGACGCGCGATCCGATCGTGCTGGCGGCGCGCATCGTCACCACGCTGCAGACGCTGGTCTCGCGCGAGGTCGATCCGCAATCGCCGGCGGTGGTGACGGTGGGCAGCATCCAGGGCGGGTCGACGCACAATATCATCGGCAAGGAAGTTTCGATGCTGCTCACCGTGCGCAGCTATGCGCCCGAAGTGCGCAAGACTTTGCTCGACGGGATCGCGCGCATCGCGCGCGGCGAGGCGATCGCGGCGGGGATGCCCGAGGATCGGATGCCGGTCGTCACCGTGCGCAACGAAGGCACGCCGGCCACCTTCAACACCGATCCGCTGAGCGGACGGCTGACCGCTTTATGGACGACTCGCTTCGGCAAGGATCGCGTGGTGGAGACGCCGGCGGTGATGGGGGGCGAGGATTTCGGCCGTTATTATCTGGCCGACAAGTCGATCCAGAGCATGATCTTCTGGGTGGGCGGGGTGCCCAAGGACAAATGGGACGCGTCGGAAGGGGGCACGAAACCGCTGCCTTCGCTCCACAGTCCCTATTGGGCGCCCGACGCCGAAGCGGTGATCGGCACCGCTACCGAGGCGATGACCGCGGCGGCGCTGGACATCCTCCACAGATAAAGCGAAAATCCCGCGGCACTATCCCGATTGATCTGCGTTAGTGCCCCGTGTTCGTACCCGGAGAATATCTTTGTCGCAGGAGCGTATCGTGGCTGTCGGGCTTTTGAGTGCCCGCGACCTGGAGAGGCTCGGAAGTGGCTTCAGCCGGTGTTTCCCGGTTGCCGATGACGGCCAATTCGAGGATTTGTTGAAGGCGATCGACGCCGCGGATACGCAATCGTGCATTCGCGACGCGCGGGACGATATCCCGCCCCCTGCAATCCCCGCTACGGGCTGACGCTTTCCAGCACTTCGACGGTCAGCCGATCGTTCGTATAGACGCACAGCTCGCCGGCAATACCCATAGCCTTGCGCGCGATGGTTTCCGCGTCGGTTTCATATTCGACCAGCGCACGCGCCGCGGCGAGCGCGAAATTGCCGCCCGAGCCGATCGCGGCGACCCCGCCTTCGGGCTCCAGCACGTCCCCATTGCCGGTGACGACCAGCGTCACTTCCTTGTCGGCGACGATCAGCATCGCCTCGAGGTTGCGCAGGAACTTGTCGGTCCGCCAGTCCTTGGCAAGTTCGACCGCGGCGCGCAGCAGCTGGCCATGATGACGCTCCAGCTTGGCCTCGAGCCGTTCGAAGAGCGTGAAGGCGTCGGCGGTCGCGCCCGCGAAACCCGCGATCACCTTGCCGTCGCCGAGCGGGCGGACTTTCCGGGCGTTGGGCTTCATCACGGTGTTGCCCGCGGAGACCTGGCCGTCGCCGGCGATGACGACCTTGCCCGATTTGCGCACGGCGAGGATCGTCGTGCCGTGCCATGCATTGCTGTTTTCACTCATGCGGGCGCATATGGGGAGGGTGGGCGAGCGGTGCAAACCCGCTTATGCGCCGGGGCGACTCCGGGAGCCGCCAACATGCGCCATGACGACAATCTGACTACCGATCGCCCGACCTTCGTCAGCCATCTCGAATGCTCGATGACCGGCGAGCGCTACGAGGCCGACCGGCTCCACGGCCTGTCGCGCGTAGGGCGGCCCTTGCTGGTGCGCTATGACCTCGAAGGCGTGAAGGCGGCGCTGACGCCCGAGATATTGGCAAGCCGTCCGGCGGATCTGTGGAAATATCGCGAGCTGCTGCCGGTGCGGCACACCGCGAACATCGTCAGCCTGGGCGAAAGCGCGACGCCGATCGTGCCGCTCGAGAAGGAGCCCGGCAATGTCTGGGTGAAAGACGAGGGGCGGCTGCCGACCGGCTCCTTCAAGGCGCGCGGGCTGGTGATGGCGATCGCGATGGCCAAGGAACTGGGCGTCACCACGATCGCGATGCCGACCAACGGCAATGCCGGTGCGGCGGCGGCGGCCTATGCGTCGCGCGTGGGGATCGAGGCGATCATCTTCTGTCCCGACGACACCCCGGAGATCAACGTCCGCGAGATCGCGGCGCAGGGGGCTAGGGTCTACCGCGTCAACGGGCTGATCGACGATTGCGGCAAGATCGTCGCAATGGGCAAGGAAAAGCGCGGCTGGTTCGATCTGTCGACGCTCAAGGAGCCCTACCGGATCGAGGGCAAGAAGACGATGGGGCTCGAGCTGGCCGAGCAGTTCGGCTGGGAGCTGCCCGATGCGATCTTCTACCCCACTGGCGGCGGCACCGGGCTGATCGGCATGTGGAAGGCGTTCGACGAGATGGAGGCGCTCGGCTGGATCGGGGCCAAGCGCCCGCGCATGTATGCCGTGCAGGCCGAGGGCTGCGCGCCGATCGTCCGTGCGTTCGATGCAGGCGAGCGGCATGCGGTGCGCTGGGAGGACGCGCATACCGTCGCGGCCGGGATCCGGGTGCCGCAAGCGGTGGGCGATTTCCTGATCCTCGACGCAGTGCGCGCGAGCGGCGGGGCGGCGCTGGCGGTGAGCGATGCGGCGCTGACGCAGGCGGTGGACGATGCGGCACGGCGGGATGGCCTGCTGCTGTGCCCGGAGGGCGGGGCGACGCTGGCGGCGTATCGCGATGCGCTGGCGGCGGGGTTGGTGGACGCCGAGGAGCGGGTGCTGCTGTTCAACTGCGCTACCGGGTTGAAATATCCGTTGGCGGATGCCTCGCGCTGGCTCGATCGGCATGCGGAGATCGATTGGGACGCGCTCTGATTATATTCGCGGCGGGCAAGTCGTAACGCGTTGCGCAAGCTATAGCCGTCACCCCCGCGAAGGCGGGGGCCCATCTCCTTAGCGGGCCACGCGCTAAACAGCTGTTTCGTTTGATGCGTCTGCAGGCGATGGGCCCCCGCTTTGGCGGGGGTGACGTTAGTTCGAAGAGCCTGCACCCGATGCCTAGCCCAGCGGGTACAGCGCCCCGCCTACCCAGCGGAGCTCGGCGCGGAGCACGCCCCAGGCGCGCGCGGCGGCGCGGCTGTCCATTGCCTCCAGCCCGATGCCGCGCGCGCCCAGCGCCTTCGTGAGTGCCAGCGGCGGGCGGACCAGCGTGTCGCCGGTGCCGAGCAGGATGAATTCCGGCGGGGGGTCGAGCGCAAGCAGCGGCGCGAGGTCGGCTTCGCCAAGTTCGCCGATCGGCGACGGCGCCCAGCCGTCGGCGCGCTCGGGGCTGATCAGCAGCCCTTCATAGACATTCTCGTCCACCCGGAAGCCGCGCCCCGCAAAGCCGGAGATGACCGGCCCGTCGGCGCTGCGGCGTTCCATCTTCATTTGGCCAACTTCACGTCAGGGCTTCTCGCGCGACGTCACCCGCTCGCCCTCGGGGCCGCTCGCCACCTTGGTCACGAAGCTGTCGGGCTTGAGCCGCAGCCACAGCAGGATCGCCGCGGAGACATAGACCGACGAGAAGGTGCCGATGACGATGCCGAGCAGCATCGCCGCGGTGAAGCCGAAGATCACGTCCGGGCCGACCAGCAGCAGGATCGTCAGCACGATGCCGATCGAAAGGCTGGTGACGACGGTGCGCGACAGCGTTTCGTTGACCGACAGATCGAGCAACGCCTCGATGCTCATCTTGCGATATTTGCGCATATTCTCGCGGATGCGATCGTAGACGACGATCGTGTCGTTGAGCGAATAGCCGATGATCGTCAGGACCGCCGCGACGATGTTGAGGTCGAATTCGAGCTGGGTCAGCGCGAAGAAGCCGAGCGTCAGCGCGACATCGTGGAAGAGCGCGAACAAGGCGCCGACCGCGAACTGCCACTCGAAGCGGAACCAGATATAGACCGTGATGCCCAGCATCGCGAGCACCAGCGCGATCATGCCGGTGCGGAACAATTCGTTCGAGACCTTGCCCGATACGCTTTCGACGCCACCGACATGTGCGCCGGGGTATGAGCCTTCGATGGCGGTCCGGATCTTGGTCGCCGCCGCCTCGGCCGCCGTGTCTCCGCCCTCGGGCAGCGGCGTGCGGATACCGATCTCGGTGGGGCTGCCATATTCCTGGATCGTGACGTCCTCGAACCCCAGCGTCGCCATCTTGTCGCGGAGCTGGTCGATCGGCACGGCCTGGTCGAATTGGACGCGGACGCTCTGGCCCCCGATGAAATCGATCCCGAGATTGAAGCCGCGTAAGACGCACAGCAGGATCGCGGCGACGATCATCGCTACCGAAATAGCCATCGCGATCGTGCGGTACCGCAGGAACGGAATGTTGGTATTGTCGGGTACGAGTTTGAGCGGGAAGCGCATGATCCGGCCTTAAATGCTGATCGTCTTCGGACGGTTGCGCTTCAGCCAGTCGGCCACGAGCAGCCGGGTGAAGGTGACGCCGGTGAAGACCGAAGTGACGATGCCGATCGCGAGCACGACCGCGAAGCCGCGGATCGGGCCCGAGCCGAAGGTGAACATGATGACGGCCGAGATCACGTTGGTGATGTTCGCGTCGAAGATCGCGGTCGATGCTTCCTTGTAGCCGAATTGGACCGAGGCGAGCGCATTGCGGTTTCGCATGCGCTGCTCCTCGCGGATGCGCTCGTTGATGAGCACGTTGGCGTCCACCGCCGCGCCGATCGTCAGCACGAAACCGGCGATGCCGGGCAGCGTCAGCGCCGCCCCGAACAGCGCCATGATGCCCAGGATCATCACGGCGTTCACCAGCAGGGCCGCAGTCGTGTAGACGCCAAAACGGGCATAAGTGATCAGCATGAAGAAGATCAGCGCGCCGGTGCCGAGAACGCCGGCGAGTACGCCCTTGTTGATCGAATCCTGACCGAGTTCGGCCGAGACGGTGCGCTCTTCGACGACCTTCAGCGCGATCGGGAGCTTGCCCGAGCGCAGCGCGACCGCCAGCTCGTTGGCGCTCTTGACCGTGAAGCCGCCGTTGATCCGCGCGCTGCCACCGAGGATCGGCTCGTTGATACGCGGCGCGGAAATCACCGTATTGTCGACGATGATCGCGAAGGGCTTACCGCTATTTTCCTGCGTCACCTTGGCGAAGCGGCGCGAACCGACGCCGTCGAGCGTGAGCGTCACGCCGGGCGTGCCGTCCTGCGGATCATAATCCTGTCGTGCATCGACCAGCATGTCGCCGGTGATGATCGCCTGGCGAAAGACGGCGATCTGGCCGCCACCCTCGGCGTAGGGCAGGACCTGCGTGTCCGGCGGGATGTTGCCCGCCTGCAGCTGCTGCGGCGAGATGTCGTTGACCAGCTTGAACTCGAGCTTGGCAGTCGTGCCGAGCAGCTTCTTCAGCCCCTGGGGATCCTGGAGGCCGGGAACCTGGACGACGATGCGATTGTCGCCCTGGCGCACAACTGTCGGTTCCTTCGTGCCGAACTCGTTGATCCGCCGATCGACGACTTCGCGGGCATCGTCCATCGCGGTGTTGATCGCTTCCTCGAGCCCCGCCTGCGTCGGGCGCAGCACGAAGCGAGTCGAATCGACCACGGAAATGTCCCAGACGCGCTGGCCGGTGAGCCCCGCGCCGCTGCCGGCGACTTCGAGCAGCCGCTCGCGCGCAGCATCGACCTTGCTCGGATCGCGGACCATGAAGCTCAACTGGCCGCCCTGGACCGAAATGTCGCCAATCTCGACGCGCGGATCGCGGCGCATGACCGAGCGGACCTGCTCGCGCATCGAATCGAGGCGTGAGGCGGCGACGTCCTTGGTATCGGCCTCGAGCAGCAGATAGGAGCCGCCGGCCAGATCGAGGCCGAGGCTGACGACCGGCTGGGGAACCCAGCTCGGCCAGGTTTTCCGGATATTCTCGGGAACGAAGGTCGGGATCGCCAGCGCGAAGCAGGCGACGATCGTCAATATGACGGCCCAGACCTTCCAGCGGGGAAAATCGAGCAGCATCATCAGTCGTTCGCGGGCTTGCCGGTGCCCGACGGGCGAACCTCGGCGAGCGTCGCCTTGATCGCGCGGACCTTCACATTGGTGCCCAGCTCGATCTCGACCTCACCCTCGTCGACGCGCGTCACCTTGCCGATCAGCCCGCCCGCGGTGATCACGGTATCGCCCTTCTTCACGCCGCCGACGGCCGCCTGGAGTGCCTTCATCCGCTTTTGCTGCGGGCGGATCATCAGGAAGTAGAAGACGACGAAGATCAGGACGAGCGGCAGCAGCGACACGATCGCGCCTGCGGTGCTGCCGCTCTGTGCCGCGGTGCCTGCGGCTTGTGCATATGCTGGGGTGGCGAACATGGTTTTGGATGCCTGGATAGAGGGGCGCGGAGAGCGGCCCGTTCAAGCGGCGCGCGCTAACATGCGTCGGGCGGGGGTGCAACTATTGACGGCACGGCTTGCATCCGGCGCGCGACCGGCATAGAGGGCGCACCCTTGGTCGGGGCGTAGCGCAGCCTGGTAGCGCATCACACTGGGGGTGTGGGGGTCGCAGGTTCGAATCCTGTCGCCCCGACCAGAAAATCAGGCAATTTCAATAGGTTGGAAGGTCTTGCCGGCACCGTCGGTAGCGCTCTTTGCACCTGTCTAACGTATGCCTAACGCGGCGGGCGAGTCGCCATCCATGCAGCGATACTGCGTATTCGATGACGCCAGTCGCAAACGCTCTGGTGTTGGGGAAGCAAGATACGCATTCGTGCTCCTGCGGGGATGATTATCAGACGCGGACAGCACCCTGCTCAATGGCCAGGCACACCTTTTTCAGAAAAGCGTGAAGATCGTGCTCCAGAGTCTTGATCCTGTGGAAAGCGTCCATGAAGTCTCTCTCCACCCAAAGGCTCTTGGTCCCGTCCCTTTCGATCCTCAACACGGCGTTTGGGGCGTCTTCTGACCAGGCCCATTCGGAGTGCACGGCTACATTTCTCTCCCTAGCTCGTTTGTAGAGAGCAGCTTCAAGCAGTGACCACTCATCGTGGAGATCAGTGTTTTCAAGCAGACGTTTGAGAATGGTCTCTACGATCTTAATCCGAACCCTGATCGTCTCCACTTCACCCATGACACCATGGACGATCCAATCGGTATTGCCGCCGTAGCCGACCGTTGCCCCACCCACGATGGCTGAGATCATAGTCGCAAGCTCATTCTCAACTCTCGTCCAAGCCAGCGCAATTAGTCCAATCGCGGTCACACACTCGGGTCGATGATCCAGAATCCAAGTTGGGTTGGGACTCCAACCGGTGACGTGGCTGGGCGCGGGTTGTGGCATCTAGCTTCCCTATGCAAGCTCAGCTGGGTTCCAAGGAGCCGGGCGTGACCGCGGACGGAAGCCCGCAATGGGCCGCGATGCGTCCGCGCTTTGAATTCATTGGAAGTCAAAAAAAACTAGTATAAAGTTGTGCCTTATTGGCAGTCACGCATAAGAGCGCCTACCCGGTCCGTTTGGTAACACCTCCGGGACGTCCAAATCTTGTGGTGCTTCGGCCAGTTGGTCGTGAAGCACACCTAACAGTCCGAATTTCACTACCTCAATCAGCACGTTAGGCCAATTGACCGTCGCATAATTGCAGAAAAGCCCCTTCTCGATTGCTTGGCCCAGGCCTCTCTTAGGCTGTCTTGCTACACCCGGATACTTGCCCGGCACGCCTCGGGCTTCGTGGGTGAACGAATTGCGCACCTTGTAGAGGTAGCGTAGTTTCTCTTCCGGGGTTGTGGGGATTTCAGACCCTCTACTGAGAGCGCCGTCGGCGGGAGGCAGGGGGTATTTTATTATCTCCAAGCTATCCAACAACCTCTGGCGCGTCGGTTGATCAAGCCGCTCGTTGGCGAATCTGTAGAATGAGTTTCGCGTGCCGAATCTATCGAGCCATTGCCGATGAAGTTCGTCCGCAACCCCTATGGGATCGGTGCTGCCAATTAGAGCTAAATCGGGACCGCCCTTCTTAGATTTGAGCCAGTTGCCGAAAGGCATCCAGCCTTTAGATTGCCCGAGAATGTCGAAGCATGTGAGCAGGAGGTACGTGATAAGCGGTTCCGAGTGCCACCAGAGTACTGATTCAATATGCGGCCTGCGCAAGTCACCTACGAGCTGCAATCGCTCAGCAACGGCGAGACACTTGCCCGGTATGCTGCTGTGCCAAGTGTCGCCAAGATGGAGCTTGCCGACAGGCACCAAGCCTGCCGCATAATACAGCGCCCTACGAACATCATCTTGGGAAATGGCTTCCCCCAAAACTGACGTAATCCGATGGACATCATGCTCCGCGACAATTAGGCGATCTTCCAGGAATACTGTCCAATCAGATGTTGATATCCACGTGACGCAATGCCGAATTGATCCAGGAAAAGGGTCAGGGCAAAATTGAGGTTCCCATGCTTCCTCTGCGGAGATATAGACAACGCCGCCAATGTAAATCTTGTCCCGATTAAACGAGGCGGCAATCTTCTTTTCGCCAAATGCGAAATAAACGGTGCCTACTGCCACAGGCTGGGGCTTCTCGCCGAGCATGAGAGCAGGATCGCCTAGATCGACGGCGCGTGCAAGGACGCTACTCTTTTTCAAAGTTTAGCTGGCGCTCGGTCCATGGCGCTCTACGGCGTATTCTCAAAGGTGGCTGATTACGGCCGTGTCTCCGCAGAGAAGATCACCGGTGCCGGTGCCTCCCCAACTCAGACGAACCGCTGCACAGCGGCCCTTGCACCGGCCACTCACGACCTGACTTGAGGTCGATTCACTGGTTGGGAAGACGAACAAATTCAAGCGCCTAAATTCGCCACCGCCTAATTGGATGTTTGATGGGAGGAGCGTGAAGCAAGGTTTACTTAGGCGTGATCACGCAACCAATTGTAATTCACTACCTGCAATCCTGCTTTTTGCGCCGCTACCGTGAGGCCCACGTCCACCGTGAGGAGCGGCGTCGGCGAACTCTGCAGTGTAAGGATCACTGCGTCCGTCAAACCTAGCAACAGATACTCGGAGCGCTGCATCGCCTCCATTGCTGTCATCTGAAGCTCACACATTTTTTCCGTCAACGATTTTAGGCCCGCCTTCAACAAACGGGCTTCGCATTCGTTGGTTTGGGATATCAGATTAGAAGTTTCCGTTAGCACGTGTGGACAGCAGGCTACTTCTTGGTACCGCGAGAGTATTTCACTCACCGCCGCGTAATCCTTCATTGAATATGCCCTAAGTCGTTTATGACGCCCCACCGATGCAGGAGCAAACATGCCCGCGACAACTAGACACAATAGATTAGCGTCAAGAAATATTCGACTCACGTCAGGCCAGGTCGGTTCTTAACACCTAAGACCTGCCCGGTTTCATCCTGAACTTCAACAATTTTATAGGTCCGACTCGTCGCTCTATCGTCTTGACCTTCGATTGTAATGCTGAAAGGACTCTTGGGTGCCCGGTCCCAACGGCGGGAAAACCCAACCGTAACAAACCAAGAGTCGTCTTCGTGCTCTATTTCTTCGAGGCCGATGTTGAAGGCTCCCTCGTCCGCAAAGATGGTGCGCACGTACTCTTTCGCCACACCGATAGCTTCCGTTGCTTCCATACCGACCCCCTAAGCTGTCGGACTGCAGTAGCCTGGCGCGAGGTGAAGTGAAAGTTCGCGGAATCATCACGTGCTCGCTGGCGACAGATAGAGCTTCAGTGTAGCTCGTTACTGCCACACGTCCCAAACCCGATCAGCGTGCCAGCGTCGAATAATCTCAAGCAGAACCCCGCCGTCGCGACGGTCCAGTGTGCCCGCCTTGATGGCGGCCCGCGCCACCTGTGTGAAGCCCGCAAGCGAACCATAGATGTGCTCGAATGGCGACTGGGCCGGGGCATCGGTCACCTCAAGACGCGTAACCCTCGCCAGCATGGAGCGGACCCCGGCCATACTATGAGCCGACCTCGCCCATCTCGGTTAGCAACTCCAGGGCGTCCGCTCGCGCGTCCGCGTCGCTGCTCTCCCGCACTGACTGCCGGAGCGTGCCGACCATTTGGTCGCGGAAAGTCGCGTCCACGGGCTTTGAATGCTCGGGCAGGTCGATCGCGAGCAGGTTGCGCACTTCCGGACCCGTCATTGGCAGGACCTTGATCTGGCACTGGTGCTCGCGGTGGAAGGCTCGAACCTTCGCCAAAGCATCCTCGTATTGCGTGATCGGGTCGATGGTTGCCCGTTTGCCGTCGACGAAGGTAATGACGAATAGGTCTAACTTTCCGGGCGCTACCGTGGTCAAACGATAGCGCGGCCCCCATGGTGCGTAGGTCATTGCTTTGCCTCCAATGCCGCAAGGCGGGCTTCCAGCTCTTCGGTTGCGCGGATCGCGGACAGTGCACCGATGGCTTCGATGATCTGCTTGCCCACGTCCGGTGCCACCACGCCACCTGCGATGGCGGCAAGCACCTGCTCAACCTGGCGCACCACGGGAGCCGTGGCGTCAAAGTCGAATGCGACCTTCTCGGCCTGGCTGCGGAGCGACGGCAGCACCCGGCTGAGAATCAAACTTGCGGCACCGGTGTCTCCCTCCAGTGCCTTGTCGATGAGCGCAGAGACGATGCCCTCCGCGTCCGCGAGCATGCGTTGCGACAGCTTCGAGCGCTTATCCACGATGCCCTTGGGGCGTCCCGCTTGGTTGGGGCTGCGCATACCCGGCGTCCAAGCCGGGTTGCCCGGTTTGCGGGGAACGGCTGGCGGCGGCGGCAACTGCGGCTGGACGGGCTGCGTCTGCCCCAGCCAGGGGGGCGGGTAGGAGACTTGGGTTTCGCTCATGCTGCACCTCGTTGATCAGATCAGGGCCGGAGCAATCAGACCGCGAACGCTTTGTCGGAGCGCGCCTTGGCCTCCCGAAGCTTGCGGACCTCGTGAGGCTGCGCGCCTACTGCTTCTTCAAGCTGGGTGAACAACAGCCCGCCGCGTTTCTCGATCAGCGTCCTGGCGCCCTGCATCGTCTTGAGCTTTGCCGCCTCGGCGGGGGCGCTGACCTCATGATAGGTGCGGACCAGGACGGCTTGAACATTGGCCTCAATCCCCGACAGATACGACGGGGCCCCTAGGACTGCGGTGGCGGTTACATCATCGCCGTTGTTGATCGCGTGGTAGACGAAGCTCACGCGCTCGGGCGGGGACATCGTGCGAACGTAAGCCCGTACCTCGGCCGCCACCGGGTGAGATGCCTTCGCCGCGACGGGCGCGGTGAGTTCTGCCTCTAGCTGTGCGATGCCGTTGTCGAGATTCCTCCGCTCGGTGTCGAACAGCCTGGCTACCTTCGAAAAGACTCGCTGCGCCATGTCGTCGACTTTGATGACGCGTGCTGCCTCGGTAAGCGAAAGGTCTCTTTTCGCCGCCTCCCTAGCTGCGAATACAGATGCGACGCCCGAATAGGCCTCGTGAAAGGCCCGCTCAGTCCCTGCGGCGTAGCCCTGGGTCGCCTCGCTATATCCGTCGATCTTGGTCACGTTCGCCGGATGAAGGGATGGGGTCACCTTATTGTTAAGTTCCAGGGACATGAATTGTGCTCCAACACGTGATTATGCTCGGTATATGCTATAATTTACCTATTAGCGGCCTGCTTGTCTCGCGATTCTGCTTAGATAACAGGTGCTTACATCTAGCGAACTACCCATTTGCATCACACTCTGTGTTTGTTGCGAGTGCGCGGGCATTGATTTGGCGGCGATGACCA
This sequence comes from Sphingomonas sp. M1-B02, assembly GCF_026167525.1. Classification (NCBI taxonomy): domain Bacteria; kingdom Pseudomonadati; phylum Pseudomonadota; class Alphaproteobacteria; order Sphingomonadales; family Sphingomonadaceae; genus Sphingomonas; species Sphingomonas sp. M1-B02. The sequence goes on from NZ_CP110679.1 coordinate 3,183,871, forward strand.
CAGTGCGGGGCGGGGTGGGCGGCAGGGCTTTACTGGAGCCCTGGCGCGCGCCGCCTGCTCGGCAGGCAATGGCCGTCCCCGGCCTTGAGCGGGCGTTGGCGGCGTACTGGCGGGCAAAGCACTAAGTTGCCGCGACGGCGTGGGCCGTGGCCGCCATAGCCACGCGCGACGCACGTGTTCTTGGGAGCTACCGTCGCAATCATCGCATGCGGTCGCGGGCGCTTGCGACCGTGGAAACAGCGGTTTTCCGCGGCTTTGAGCACTATCGTCGCAATAGTCGCGGGTTTGGGGACCAAAACGAGCGGGTGCGCTTTGGCGTGAAGGAAAGGAGGAGGAGATATATATATTATGAATCGGGTAGCGACGCTGCCATTGCGACTGTGGTTACGCACGGCTCCGCTGCGACCGCGACTATTGCGACGATAGCGCTCAAACCCGCGGAAAAGCGTGGTTACCGCCCGCGACGATCGTCGCAAAAACCCAAATTCCAGTTGCGACGAACCGCGACGATAGCAGCTCGAAAAGCACATCATCTGTTGTGCTCGCGGATCACCTCAGCGCGGAGGGTTATGTCCAATCCCTTATTCCCGTGCCGCCGAGTGATGAGCACCCTGTGGTGATCGGCGAGTAATTCTAGCGCATCGTCCAGCCGCTTCGACTTGGACTGGCGGAGTCGGTTCGGACCCTTTCGTCGCACCTCATTTACGGACACGATGAGGCTGGCGCCGGCCTGCCCCCGCCTCATTACCTCCCTGACGAGATACTCTTCGAGCATCACCGCGTCAGCCAGCTCGGGAGCCGCGTCGGCCTCGCGGGCGAAGCGGACAGCCTCATCCAAGTACCAGAGCATTAGCGCGCAGGCTCCGACCATGGCCTCTCGATTGATCGGTTGTCCCGGGTCACCAGCGAAGACGTGCAGGCAGCAGGCCAAGCGAGCCGCGTTGTCGGCGGCCTTGCTCGCGACGTCGCGAATGCCCGAGTATGCTTCCTCGCCTCGTAGCTGCTCCTCCACCTCGTCGTGGAAGTTCACCCACACACGCTGAGCGTCCCCGTCAAAGCCGAGGTAGTCCGGCGCGAGCCGGCCATACTCGTCAAAGACGGCCTCGGCCGCGAGCAGTGTGGTCATCCGGTTGCAAAAGGCGGCTAGCGCAGGTCGCGGTGAAGGGGGCGCAGAGTAGAGCCGAGTGCCTTGTGTCGATTCTGGTCGGCTGAACAAGAATCGGGCGAAATAGCCGATACCCTTCGCTAGGCCCCCCGTCTTGTGAACGAAGTCGTCCAACACCTTGGGTTGGACCTGCAAGCCCATCGTCACCCGCATGCCTTCAACTTGCATCTCGCCCGTGCTCAGACGGTCCCGTTGGATCACGCCGCCGTCCCACATCGTATTCGCCTGGGCTAAGTTGCGGGTGACCGCCTCGGCGCTCATCCCATGCGAGCCGAAGATCGTACCGGCTTCCGCGCTGATCACTGACGCGACCGGATAGTGATCCAGCGCCATTGCGAGGGCCTCCGGGGTGTCATCGCCGCGTAGGATACGCACCTTTTGTGGTTCCTCCGGCTTAGATATTTGATGTGCGAGGCGCGGATCGAATTCAGTACCGAGCTGGGCCGTTAAGAAGCCCCCTTCGATGTTGCGGCGTATTTCCTCTCCCTGCCTTTCCCAGTCCTCCATGTCGGCCTCGTACTTCGCGCGGCGCTCCCTGAAGAGCTTACGCTGCTCGGCCTCCCATTCGCGAATAGGTCCGGTGAACTGGTTGTCGACGGAAGTCTTGCGCTCCCCGCTCTCCGCTACTGTCAGAAGGTATAGTGTGGCGGGACCGGACAATGCATCATCTCGCCGCACGCTGTATCGCGTCTGCACGGCGGTAGAGACAGCCGCCAGGGCACTTGCCGAAATCATAGCGACCGGGGCCTTCACGTAGCTGGCGACCTCCTCGATTACATTGCGGATGAGCGGAGGCAGGGCTGTGATCGGGTAGGTCGGGACAAGGTTCGGTTCGACCAACGGGCGCGGTTTGGGCAGCCGGTGCTCCTCGATGGGGTCGTCCGTGAACAAGGCGGAGAACTTAACCACGGGCTAGCTCTCCCTCGTAAATAGAAAGCCAAGCATAGGCTTGCGCGGCACCAGGGCCGTTTGGTATAGCGGACATTGTTTCGTGCTCCAGACCAGCGGCGAAGTGTGGTTTGCGTCCACTCCGCCGCTATTTCTTTGACTAGTGCGAGAAATGCGGTCGAATACTTGCCGCAAGCGAACGTAAGTCGCTCGAGAGCCTCAGTTTTTCAGCTATGTCCCGCACACCTTGGGTGTGGTGCAGCTTACGCCGCTACCTGCTCGCTGGTGCTGCGCTTGGCGCCGGACGCCAGCCAGGACAGCACGTCGCTTTCCGCATACCAAACACGCCGGGTGCCGGGCGGGCTGAAGAAGCGCGGGCCTTCGCCGCGAAGGCGGTACTGGGCCATTGTTCCAGGGTGAATCCGGAGGATGGCCGCTACTTCCTCACTCGCGAGGGGGCGGCCCTTGGGCTTGTAAGCGAATAGTTCGCATAGCTGATTGAATGACTGATCGGTCACGGTCGCATCCCTCAAGATGGGAGTTGGCCCGACCGTTACTCGGGTATAGCACCGGGACCGCGCTGGCGGTGGAGCTTATCAAACTGTCTTCACAGCTTGATACTACCGGGGTCGGTGGCCCACGGCCCTACCGACAACCACTACTTGCCACCGTAATTTGTATAACGCAATGCCGTTTATTATAACGCGTGGGTGTTTTTCAAAGCATCGTTCTAGGACGACTGTAAGAAGCAACTAAACGACTGTTTAGCTACTTCGAAGAACTATCTCAGTGGAACAGCGTTCGGGATATCTGATAGCGACGGCGAACGACACGGCCTCTTTCGGATGTTCTCTTTTCGTTCTAAAACCTTCATATGGAACGATTCGCACGCAATCCCCGTGATCTTGCCAACGCCATCCTTGGAGCGCCGGGGTGGGCTCGCCTCGGCATAACAGAGCCGGATGGACGGATGCGAGAGCGCGCGGCTCACGAGCTGGCTCTTAGCATCGTGGAGCACCTAAACCCGTCGCCTGAGGACGCTGGAGCGCAATTGCCCCTCGGCCTGTGACCAGTGGGGGCGAATGTTAGGTTCCGAACCCTAAGCGATTACCAGCTGCAGAATGCGAACTTGCTGATTGAGTGTCGCGCCTGCCCGAATAGGTCGGTTCTGGATATCGAAAAGGTCCGGCGCTGGTTCCACTGTCACTGTTGGTCCGATCAGCTTGAGATCGCGGGGCGGCATTTTAGGTGCCGCGTGTGCCGTGGTCGTCCAGCCTATATTCGTCCCACGAAAGCCAAACCGACCTATCCGGATTGGATGCAGTACGAATATGAATGGGGAGCGCTGGTGAAGCGGCTGCGAAATTGGTGAAGTTTCGCGTGTGCTATTGATTATTTAATGATGCGCCCATACCCCTATTTGTCTAAGGTTCTGGGGGTTAAGTTATGGCACTTTCGACGGCCGAATTGTCTTTGGTGGAGCAGCGGGTAGCAAATGACGCTCCGAGCACCGCAGTCGCCTATCTACTGTGGTTCTTCCTTTGGATCGTCAGCGGGCATCGGTTCTATCTTGGGAGACCCGGAACGGCTATTTTACAGATACTATCCTATTTCGTTATCGTTGGCTTCATCTGGCTCTTGATCGACGCGTTCCTGATTCCGGGAATGATCCGGGAGAAGAAGAACGCCATTCGCGCCGATGTGATGACGCAACTGTCGGGCTACGGACACAGCTAGGTTCTCAGCTAAGCGCACGGTCGACGCGTGAGCGTACGCCCTAGCCCCGCAGCGTCACGACATTGGCACCGGTCGCTTTAGCTTCGGCGATTGCACCCTGGTGTTCGATCCAGTCACCAATGCGCTGCGCTTCGGGGTGAAGGTACTGGAGCCGAGACGTTTGCAAGTAGTGCTTTGCCGTGACGCCGGTGGGCTTATGATTCGTCAAGAGCTCCATTTTGAAGAGGTCGATGCCGCAGGTCGTAAAGCCGATGGACACGAACGTCCTACGAAGATCGTGAGCAGACAGCTTGTCCATGCCTACGGCGGCGCTGACCCGCTCCATCGGTGCCCGGGTGTCAGTCACGTGGCCCTTAGCGCTGCGGCTGGGGAAGACGAAGGGGCTGGGCTCGCCCGCGTCTTCGTCCTCGCTGGCTTCGGCGGCCGCAGCCTTCCGCCGGTTCAATATGGCCACGGCTTGCGTGGACAGCGGCAGGTACACCGGGTTGCGGTTCTTCGGGTCGGGGAGGTGCCACCAGCAATCCGCTGGGTCGGCGCTAAGGTGCACCCGGTCCCAGGTGAGCGCTGCGCCCTCCATCCGTCTGCTACCGGTAAGCAGAAGAAACATGGTTAGGTCGATACCAGTAGCCGTATCTCGGTTGCGCGGTTCCGAGCGAGCCGTCTGGAGAGTGTACCACGCGGTGCCAACAGATCGCGCATCAATGTCGCGTGTGCGGGGCTTCAGTTCGGTCCATTCATCCCGGATGGCCAAGACCGGATTGGCGACAATCAGCGGCGTACCGTCAGCCCGACGGAATCGGCGCATGGCAAAATTCATCAGGGTCCGAAGTGTGACCATCGAGATTTGTGCCTGACCGGGGGCGGGGCGGCTCCTCAGCCCCTTTTGGGCCATCTCGCGATGCCTCTCACGGCACATTCGCTCAGTAATGGAAGCAATTGGCTTATCTTTCCAATCGCCGAAGACCTTCTCGATGTGGCGGCGCATCTCCGCCTTCGTGCTGTCCTTTAGCTTGCCGCGAGCGTGATAGGTTTCCAGCACCTGCTCAAGCGTGGTCATAGCCACCTCGTCATCGGCGAACTTGGCTCGAGCGGCCTTCTTGCCATCGCGCGGGTCGATGCCGTCGCGCATCTGCTGCAAAATCGTCTGGGCCTTTTCGCGCGCGACTTTTTCCGTGAACTGGCCAAACGGCCCGATCGTAAATTGCACCTGCTTGCCGTGAACCCGCCCCATCGCAATGAAGACGCGCTTGCCACGCGAGGACACGCGCAGACCATATCCCTTTACAGCGCCATCGTAGCTGCCATCCCAATGAATGGTGTGGCCATTTGCCGGCGGGTCAACCTTCTCTACGAAGGTCTTTGTTAGCTTCACCATGCCCTGCTCCTTTTAGCGTATGTCTAACAACCTAGGGTTAGCTAGTGGAGCGTGCATCAAACTGTCGCGAAGCTAAGTCTATGACTTTCTGAGTATTTATAAGCTAGAATAACGAAGCGCTATCTAGACCGGTAACTTTCCTCTACACTGGGGGTGTGGGGGTCGCAGGTTCGAATCCTGTCGCCCCGACCAGATTTTCCGAAACGGCGTTGGCGATCGGCTCGCGGGTTGAATCCGCCGCATAGGGCCGCTCGCGATAGTCGAACCAGTCGAAATCCGCGGGATGCCCGGCGCCGGACATGTCCTGGCAGGCCATGCCGATGAACGCGCCGGTGAAGTTGGGCAGTCCGGGCGCGCTGGCCTCGTCGGACAGGATCGAGGCGTCGAACTGCTCGGACAGCCATTGCCACGCGCCGTCGCCGAGCCGGTAGCCAAAGCGGAGCCGTTCGAGATCGACCTCGACGCGCAGCTCGATCGGGCCCTCGGGAATCGCGATCGGCGCGGTGAAGGCGTCGGCCTGGGGGCTGTCGGGGAGCGCGGACATCACGCGGATATGGCGACCGACATCCTCGTCATGGCTGACGTGGAGATAATGGAATTTGGCGCTGTTGTAATAAGCGACCAGGCCGGCGGCCTGCTGGAAATGCTGCGGGGTGAAGTCCATCGCGCAAGCGGCCGAATAGCAGAAATCCTGCTGCCGCCGCGCGACCAGCGCCTGGGTGAACAGGCTGCCGATCGTCTCGCGGCCGTGGAGGCGCAGATGCCCGGGGCGCGCGGTGAGGCTGAAGATCGTCTCGGGCTCGGGGGTACGAAGCCATTGCAGGTCGAGCGGCAGGTCGGGCGAGTCGAAATCATAGCGGGCGTGAGTCGACCGTGCCGGTGAGGCAGGGCCGTCGAGCGCAGCCGCCTCCAGCACCGGCAGGCCACTGCCATCCTCGGTATAAAGCCAGCCGTCCTGCCAGCGCATCGGCTGGATCGCGGTCTCGCGCCCCAGCACGCAGCGACCGCGGCCCGGCAGCGGGCGCCCGCACAGATAGGGCATGAAGGGGCGGCCGTCGGGGGTCTCGACCAGATCGGCATGCCCGGCGCGGTGGAGCAATGCGTCGGGGCGGGTGCGGCTGGTGAGGACCTGCGCATCGGGATGCAGCTCATAGGGTCCGGCAATGTCTCTCGACCGCGCCATCGTCACGGCATGGTTCCAGCCGGTGCCGCCCTCGGCGGTGATCAGGTGATAATAGCCGTCGCGCTTGTATAGATGCGGCGCCTCGGTCAGCCCGAGCGCGGTGCCGGCGAAGATGTTGACGCGCTCGCCGATCAGCCTCTGCGCGGCGGGGTCATATTCCTGGAGGACGATGCCCGCGAAGCGGTTGCGCCCCGGGCGGTGGTCCCACAGCTGGTTGACCACCCATTTGCGGCCGTCGTCGTCGTGGAACAGCGCGGGGTCGAAGCCGCTCGAATTGATGTGGACCGGATCCGACCAGTCGCCGTCGATCGTCTCGCAGGTCACCAGATAATTGTGGAAATCGCGCAGGCTCGCGCCCGATGCGCCGCCGACGGTGGTGCGGCCATAGCGTTTGACGTCGGTGTAGAGCAGCCAGAAGCGCTCGCCGTCATGGCTGATGTCGGGCGCCCAGACGCCGCAGCTGTCCGGATCGCCGCGCATGTCGAGCTGGGCGGCACGGCGCAGCGGCCGGGTGATCAGCGTCCAGTTCGCAAGATCGCGGCTGTGGTGGATCTGCACGCCGGGAAACCATTCGAAGGTCGAGGTGGCGATATAATAATCCGCGCCAACGCGGACGATCGACGGATCGGGATTGAAGCCGGGGAGAATCGGATTGCGGATCATGCGGTCTTTCTCGTGCGGGCGCGGAACTCGATGGCGAGGCCCAGGATGAACAGGAGCGCGCCGAAGCCGAAGCCGACATAGCCCGCGACGCCGACCGCGCCGATGCCGACGACGCCGCCCAGATAGAAAGCGGTCGCCCCGCCGAGCAGGATCGGGATCAGCCCGCTCTCGCGTTCGGGCGGCCCGCCGGGCTTTACCACCAGCGTCCACAGGATCGCCGCGGCGACAAGGTCGAACACCGCCAGCGCCACGAAGAAGGGCGTGTAGCCGATCGTCGTCACCAGCGCGCCGATCAGCAGCGTGAAGATCATCACCCCCAGATTGGCGAGCGTGCCCGCCATGCCGGCGACGGTGCCCATCTCGTCGCGGCGGAAAAGGTCGCTCGCCATGGTGATGCAGGTGACCGACAGCGTCTGGTGCGCGAAGGCGCCGATGCTGAGCAGCGCCACCGCCATATAGGGATTGGTGACGCTGCCGACGAAGATCATGCTCGTCATCAGCGCCGCGCCCAAGGTGAAGGTCCAGCGCCGCGCGTCGATCAGCGCGATGCCGCGCCGCTCGAGCCAGACGACCACCGCGGGGCCGAACAGGCAGCCGATGTCCGCGGCGACGAAGGGCAGGATGACGGCGATCGCCAGTTCGCCCAGATTGAAGCCGCGGACTTCGCTCAGATAGAGCGGCAGCCAGAAGGTCAAAGTCGCCCAGGTCGGATCGGCGAGGAAGCGCGGCAAGGCGATACCCCAGAAATTGCGGCGGCCGAGCAGGGAGAGCACTTCGGGCTTGGTCCCGCTGGGCTGGACATGCGCTTCCTGCCCGCTCTGGATCAGCGCCAGCTCTTCGGGCGCAATCTCGGGATGCACTTCGGGCGATCGATAATAACGCAGCCACAGCAGCACCCACAGGAAGGCGAGGATCCCGGCGACGTAGAAGGCCGCGCGCCAGTTCCACCAGACGATCGAGATCGCGACCAGCGGCCCGGCCAGCGCGATCCCCGCCGACGCGCCGAGATTGTAGATGCCGCCGGCGAAGCCGCGCTCCCTGGCGGGAAACCATTCGGAGACCACCTTGAGCCCCAGCGTATGCGAGGTGCCTTCGGCGAAGCCGAGCGCGCCGCGCAGCGCCGCCAGCCCCTGCCAGCTCGAAACCCAGCCATGCGCGAAGATCAGCACGCCCCAGGCGGTGGCGAAGATCGCCATGCCTTGGCGCAGCCCGATGCGATCGAGGATATAGCCGACCACCGGCTGCATCATGATGAACGCCTGGAACACGCCGGTGACCCAGCTATATTGTTCCTTGTTCATGGGCACGTCGGCCTGGAACGACTCGGTGGCGACTGCCACGCCCAGCGTCTGGCGCACCAGATAATTGATGATCGTGCCCAGCATCACGATGGCGATGATCCACCACCGAAGTGCCCGCGTGCGTTGCCAGAAGCCCAAGGCGCTCTCCCGAACCGGCCGCTGACCGGCCTTGTTAACGCTAACGGTGCCGCGAAGCGCGGTCGAGGGCAAGGAGATTGTCCGCCGCTTTGATCGCAAGCGGCGGGATGTCGGGCGCGCGGCGGACGGCTATATCGGTCGCATGACGAGCCAGCAGACCCTGTCCGACGATGCCGCCTGGGCCGCCTTCGAAGCGCGCGATCGGGCGCAGGACGGCCGCGTGATCGGGGCGGTGACCACTACCGGAATCTATTGCAAGCCGAGCTGCCCGGCGCGGCGGCCGAAGCGCGAGCATGTGATCTTCTATCCCGACGCCGATGCCGCCCGGGCGGCGGGGTTTCGCGCCTGCCTGCGCTGCAAGCCCGACGAAGTCGGGCGCGAGCGGGTGGCGGTGGCGCAAGCGGTGGCGCTGATCGAGGCGGCGGAGGAACTGGTCGGGCTCGACGAACTTGCGGCGCGGGTCGGCTATGCGCCGCACCATTTCCACCGGCTGTTCAAGCGCGCGACCGGGGTGACGCCGGCGGCCTATGCGCGGGGCCTGCGCGCGCGGCGCGCCGCCACCGCATTGAACGAGGAGAGCAAGGTGACCGATGCGATCTACGAGGCGGGCTACTCCGCGCCGAGCCGCTTCTACGAGACCGCCAATGCCCGGCTGGGGATGACTCCCTCGGTGTGGAAGCGTGGCGGGGCGGGGGCGACGATCCGCTGGACCGTGGCGGCGACCAGCCTGGGGCCGCTGCTGATCGCGGCGACCGACAAGGGGCTGTGCCGGGTGGCGTTCGACGAGGACCAGTTCGCCTTGGCGCGGCGCTTCCCTGCGGCCGAGATCGTCGCCGGCGGCACGGCGTTGGCGACGCTCGCGGCGCGCGTGGTGGCCGAGGTCGAGACTCCGGGTCGCGATACAGACCTTCCCATCGACGTTCAGGGCACTGCCTTCCAGGAAGCCGTGTGGCAGGCGCTTCGCGCCATCCCCGCGGGCGAGACGCGCAGCTATGCCCAGCTCGCGGCGGTGGCTGGCAATTCGAAGGCGGTGCGTGCGGCGGGGACCGCGTGCGGCGCCAATCATGTCGGCATCATCATTCCCTGCCACCGCGCCCAGCGCAGCGACGGCAGCATGGGCGGCTATGCTTATGGCATCGATCGCAAGCGCGTCTTGCGCAAGCGCGAGGGGGTCGAGGAGTGAGCCTTTCGCTACGAGCGGGCGCGTAGGCGGTTGCGAAGCGTCCGAGGACCCTGGCCCTATACTCTCAGCGCGGACGCGCGACGGTGCGTTCGGCGATCCCGACCCGGAAGGTCAGCGACGGGGTCAGCGACCGCGTCTCGTGCCACCATCCGCCGGGGATATAGAGGACGCAGTCCGCCGCAGTCTCGACCACCGGCACCGCGCTGTTGAACCCGCTGCCCCAGCCTCCGCAGTGCAAGGGCGAGAAAATGCCATCGCCGCGCGCGAGCGGCGGTTCGACTCGCCATTCGCGGCAGCCGTCGAGCATGAACACCAGGCCGCCGGCGAGATCGGTATGGCGTGGCGCGTGGACGCCCTCGCCATGGGCATAGGCCGTGACGTTGGCCTGATCGTCCTTGCCGAGCGCATCGCAGAAGGCGCGATAGCGGGGCGCGGTCGCGGGATGATCGGCCAGCGCGCGCAACATATACCATTCGCCTGCGCGCGGCGCGGCGACCGTCGGCGTCTCGGCGGCGATGGGATCGAAGCGGATCGCGCCGTCGACTTCACATGCCAGGCGGAGTTCGCCGATACCGGCATGCGCCGCGCCGAGGAAGCCCGTGATATCCGGCGCGAAGGGCAGGAAGCGCCGCGCGACCGCGTGGGTGTCGCAGGGAGCGACCGCGAAGCGGCGGTCGAGGATCGCGCGGGTGATCGCCGCGGGGATCCCCCAATCGGTCTCGATGGCCTCCTCACAGGATATCGACATTAATGGCCTCCAACGTTGCCCGATAGGCGGCCTGGGGGGTCTGTCCCTCGGTGAGCCGCCGCCACACCCCCAGCAGGAACTGCTCCTCATGGCGCCCGTCGACCGCGGCTCCGGTGTCGGTCATCTGCCGCACGCACAGTACGCCGGGCTGGCGCATCATCGTCTCCAGCCCGTCGATCCCGCGCAGGATCCCCTGGCGATCGGTGAAGAGGAAGATCATCGCATGGGCGCGGTCGGTGCGCTCGAACCGGCTCATCGGGGGTACGCGCCCGAGCGCGAGATCGACGTCCACCGCGATCGGATCGACGCCCCAGAAGGTCGCCAGCGAATCGCGGACGCAACCGGCGCCGATCCGCGGGTTGACCTCCAGCAGCAGCGGCCCCCGCGCCGCGTCGATGCGAAGCTCGACATGGCAGACGCAGTCGCTCAAGCCGAGCGCTTCGATCACGCGGACCGCATAGTCCCGCGCGGCCGCGGTCTGGCGGCGGTCGAGGCGGATCGGCGGGGTGACGAGCAGCGGTTCGCGCACCGTCCAGCGTGTGGTCTCCAAGGCGAGCTTGTCGTTGACCACCAGCGGCAGCGGCTGATTGCCGACCACGACGCATTCGACGCTGATCTCGGGTCCGTCGATATGCTCCTCGGCGAGCAGGGTGGCGCGGGGGTCGACCGGGACGTCGCCCCAAGGCGTGTGTGCAATGAAAGGGGGGTTGCGGGTGGGCCGATGATAGGCGTGGGCGAGCAGCGGTACGATCTCGTCGAAGCCGGTGCGGGCGTCGTCCGCGCCGTCGCAGCGCCGGACGAACCCCGCGCCGACGCCGGTCAGCGGTTTGAGGATGATCGCGCGACCGCAAGCGCGGACGAAATCGGCCGCTTCGTCGCCGCTGCGCACCAGCCGATGCGCGACATTGGCGATGCCGGCGCGGTCGAGCACGCGACGGGTGAGCGATTTGACGTTGGCCGAATCGAGCGCGGCGGCGGTGGGGCCGGGCAGGCCACGCCGCGCGCGCGCCTCGGCCGCGAGCGCGGTCAGGCTGCGCGGCTCGGCGCCACCGCCCTCGGGCAGTCCGAACATGCATCGGATGCCGCGGATTGGCGCCTCGGCCTCGAGCGTAGCCAGCGCCGCCTCGACCGCGGACGCGTCGCAGCGATCGAGCGGGATCGCGCGCTCGACGGTGCGGAGCGTCGCGATCTCCGCCGCGGGGCCGATCGCGGCGGTCCGCAATCCGCGCGCGCGGACCGAGTCCGCTGCCGCGTCGGCATGCCCCAGACTATGATTGTCGAGGTGGACCAGCCACCCGCTCAAGATGCCGGGCCGTCCGGGTATAGCGTGACCAGCCGCCCCTCATTGTCGGCATAATGCGGCGCGGGGATATCGCTGCGGCCCGTGTAACGGAGGAAGTCTGCCGCGCGATATACGGTCTGCTTGCGCAGATGCGGGCGGCCGTCGATCTCGACCGTCTCGAGCGGGCTGTCGATCCCGACCCGGACCTTGCCGATCTGGGTGACGTAGACATAGGTCGGCGCATAGATGCCGCTGAGTGCGGCGAGCTCGCTCAATATCTGCTGCCCGCGCGCCACGCTGGTGCGAAAATGCGCACTTCCGAGCACCGGCATGCAATGGAACAGATAATAAGGCTGGATCCCAAGTGCATTGAATCGCTGGTACAAAGCCAACAGCGTCGCCGCATCGTCGTTCACCTCGCGCAATAGCGTCACCTGCCCCTTCACTGTTACCCCGCGCGAGACCAGCCTCCGCACTGCACGTGCAACTGCTCCCGAAAGCTCGTCGGGGTGATTGAGCGACAACCCCACCATCACGACCTGTGATCCGGCAATCGCATCGCAATCGATCCGCGAGCGGCTCGCGATGCGCTCGGCGAGCGCTTCGGTCAGCCGTTCGGGCTCGAACAAGAGGTTGCGCGTGCTGATGCGGATCTCGGCGACGTGCGGGATCGTCGCGAGCCCGTCGAGCAGGCGGAACAGCTTGGTTTCTTCGCGCAGCGGATCGCCGCCCGTGATCAGCGCGATGCGCAGTTCGGGCTGGGTGCGGATGTGTGCGATGGCGGCATCGACATCGGCGTCGCTCATGTCGCAGGCTGCTGGGCTGGAGATGTCCGGGATCGGGCGGGCTGGCGTCGTACTCGCACTTATACGCGCTGGCATGTTCGGCGATCATGACCTGATCGAACAGGCGCTGGACCAGCGGATCGCCGCGCGCTGTGCCCTGCGCGCTCACCGCGACCGCATCGACCAGCACCGTTCGGGCACGAGCGGAGAGCGTGCAACAGTGATAATTCGCCAAATGGCGAATATATAAAACGTACCGATGCAGCATCTCTCGAGTCGTGACATGATAGCAACGACTAATCAGAGTGAGCAATATACGGGGAAGCCTGGGGCGGCTCTAACTAGTCCATATTGGATTGATAGATGTGCTCACGGAGCCCTGACCTGAGTTTTACAGAATGGACATTCGGATTCATAGTGCGCGACAAGCTTACTTTTGCGCGCTTTGCTCCGCCACGATGCGCCTGCTTCTCCCGGTCATTGGATACACCGATCGTTTCCTGCATCGTCAGGCGATCAGACCCCGATCATCTCAGCAACGCGGGTGCAGTTTCTGCCGCCGGCCTTCGCCGCGTAGAGCATCTTGTCGGTGCGCTCGAGCCAGTCGGGGAAGGAGGCCACGCTGGGGGACAAGGCGGCAACCCCGAAGCTGGCGGTAACGGGGAGCGTCGCACTTTCGGCCAGGTCGAGCGGGCGGAAGGCGATGGCTTCGCGCAGCCGTTCCGCAACGGCGAAAGCTTCGTCGCCTTTGGTTTCGGGCAGCAATATCGCAAACTCTTCTCCACCCAGACGACCGAATATGTCGCTTGGGCGCAAGGTGCTATGGGCGATCGCCACAATGTGGATCAGCACTTGGTCGCCGACCGCATGGCCATGGGTGTCGTTGATTGATTTGAAATGGTCGAGATCGAGCATCGCGAGCGAGGTCGGACGGCCGAAGCGGCGCGCCCGGGCAATTTCGCGCTCAGCCTGCTCCACGAATCCCCGCCGCGTCAGCGCCCCGGTCAGATGGTCGACCTGGGCGATCGTTCTGAGCTCCAGTTCATCGCAGACAATGTTCGCGAGGTTCTGCAGGATCGCGATCTCGGAGTCGCTGAATTCGCGAACACGCGTGTCGATCGCGCATAGCGAGCCGACGTTATAGCCTTCCGCAGTCCGTAGCGGGATTCCGGCATAGCTGCGGATATGGGGCGATCCGACGACCAGCGGGTTGGCGGCGAAACGTGGATCGAGATGCGCATCCTCGACTATCAACGGCTCGCGCTGTTGGATCGTGTGCGTGCAGAAAGCGACAGCACGCGGAGTTTCCGTCGCATCCAGACCGCGGCGCGCCTTGAACCACTGCCGATCGCGGTCGACGAGTGTCACCACCGCCATCGGTACGGACAGGACGGTTCGCACCAGAGTCACGATCTTTTCGAACGGTTCTTCGGGGGCGGTGTCGAGCACGTTCAGCCGGTTCAAGGCAGCGATGCGCGCTGTATCGTCGTGCAGCAGGGGGTCAGTCATGGCGTGAACCCTCCGCGAAGGCCTGGATCGCTGCGGTGAGTTCGGAGGCATAGCTATCGACCAGCGTACGCACGCTCGCCTCGATCATCGCATGCTGCAGGCCTGCCGCCTGCAAGCTGGCGATAAGCGCCGCGAGGTTGGCCTGGTGGCGATTCACGCTGTCCAGCAGTTCAGCCGGAATTTCGATTGGTGCTGCTATACTAGGCTTGGGGCGAAGGTGATCGATACGCACGCGTTACCCTTTTCGGACGAACATCTACTGGCGCTACGCGGTCATGGTTTAGAAATTCAAAAGGGGGCGGTAAGGATTTCTCCAGGCCTGCTGGCGCTCGCCGCATCAGGGCCGCTATCGACGAGCAGCCCCCAGGGCGCGGGGAGATAATCCAGCGACATGTAGAAATAGAAAGCGCACGTACCGTCGCGGCGATAGCTGGCGCCCTTGACGACGCCGAACGCCGTCGTGCCGCTGAAGACGGGGCCGCCGCTGTCGCCGCCCTTGCAGTTCGGGCCGGCGACGGTGACCCAGGTGGGCAGGCAGGCACCGCCGCACAGATCACCGGCCGGCGCAAAATCGAGAAGCTCGATCTCGGCGCAGCTATAGCCGCTGCTCTCGCCGCGATGGCAGACGAAGTCCCCGGCGCGGGTGCTGAGCTTGCTCCGCTGCATCTCTACGGGGCGCGCAATCAAGCGAGCGGTGTCCGAATAGATCAAAGGCCGCTCGGGCGCGGCGCCGGCATGGATTTGGACATCGTGATAGCCCCAGCCCCATTGGCCGACGAAGCTGAGCGGAGTCGCGCGGCGCTGCGGATCGTAATAGGTCATGTTGTCGAGACAATGGGCGGCGGTGGTGATGCCGCTTCGTGCGCCGTCGCTGACGGCATATCCGGTGGTGCATCGATAGCGCTTGCCGTCGTCCGGGTTGATCCCGTCGAGCCGACCGCCGCCATGCAGATCGAGGTTTCTGTCAGTTCGCTCGAGCAGGCGAACCTGGACGGGCACGCCGGTGAGCTTCTCAAGCCTGGCATCGATCGCCGTTGCACCTCCATCGGCGGCGGCGATGGCATTGCCGACGATGACGACCAATTCTCCGGTGCGCGGATCAAGGCCCATCGACGGCGCGCCGGGCAGAGCGGCCCGGATCGCGGCCTGATGATACGTCATAGCCCAGATGACGCGGTCCCGGTTCGCCTTCGCACCGGTGCGGAAGACGATCGGGACCGTCATGCCGCCGACGCGGATCTGAGTCGCCGGGATCGGATGGTCGCCGGTCAGATAGACCACGTAGCGATAATCGGGGCGATGCTGGACCGATATGCCCGCCAGGCGGCTGCGATGGCGCTCGGCGAGCGCGTCGGTTGCCGCGACGCTATCCCGCTGCGCGCGGAGACGCCGGAGCGCCTCGATCGCCGGCACGCCATATTGTCGGGCATATTCGCCGGCGTCCTGGATCAGCGCCGCCTCGCGCGTTTGCACCAGCTGCCCAGCGGCGGGATGCGCCACCAGCACGGCGAACCATAGGAGGTGCAGGCGAAGGATCGCGGTGAGCGTCATCGTCTCGATGTAGGCACGCAACAGGTTACGGCCAAACTCCTGGAACTCGCCTCGCCATGCTTCCTCTAGATGCGGATGGATTGGATTAGCTCAGACCGTCTCGCCGACGCGTAACCAGTCGATGAAGATATCGTGCGCAGCCCTATCCAATTCCCCGCGCATGTTCATGCCGGGCTGTGCTCCACCCGCGAAGGTCGACGGCTTGATGTCTTCGGGTGAGAAGCCGAATCGCTTTTTGAACGCGCTGGTCATTTCGGCGCCGGATGCGAAGCCATAGTCGCGGGCCAGCGCATGGATCGAGCGGGCCTCGCAGGCCGGAGCGCGCAGCGCGGCATACATCCGATCGAGACGGCGCTGCCGGACATAGGCGACCACGCCCCCCATAGGCTCGAACGCGCGATAGAGGCCGCTTCGTGAAATTCCGATCATCCGCGCGACGTCTGCGACGCTCGCCGAAGTAGGCAGCGAAGGCGAATCGAACAGGTGCATCGCTCGACGCCGGATGCTGCGCTGGACCGCATCGGTGTGTAGCGGAGATACGGCACGGTCATGGCCGAGGAAGCGCTCCGCAATTACAAAGGTCGCCTCGACCGCCGCGTTGCCTTCGTCTTCGGTCAGCTCGGAGGCTACCTCGGTGAGCGTGGTGAGGTGCGACGCGATCAATCGCGCGCCTGCGCTGTCTCCCGACAGAGTCAGCCCGTGAAAGTTGCGGGCCAATAGCCAGGAGGGCAGGGCATGGCGCGGCACGATCAGGTTGATGAGATCGACGACGCTTGTCGTGATCGACGAAGGCCGCGCTAGGTCGCGAAACTGAACCGAGCCGCACCCCGATTTTGCGGAGAGGCCCGCAAAGTCTCCGGCACCATCGGAGAAGTTGACGACGATGCTGACATGGTCGAGCCCGGAGCGGCGTGCTCGCTGAGCGTCCCGCACGAAAGTCTGCCCCACCGAGCGCCCGCGACCGAGGACGCTTCCTCCGAAGCGGGTCACCTGGGTCCGGCTGGTAAAGCCGCTACGTCCGCGATTCGGTACCCCGGTCACATCGAACATGTCGGAAATCGAATCGCGATAGATGTCGAACGCGTCGGCTTGCCGTTCCGAAGAGACCGACCAGGCAAGTGCGAGTGGCCGCTGGGACGTGATGATCGCACTCGCTCCGCATGACCCTAAAAAACAACGGTTTAGCAACCGATGTGATCGAGGTCATGCCCATAAATCATGGCGAGGGGGAATCACGTGGCTCGGGCTCAGTTAGGCCGGCATGCTGCGGATTGGCCTCCGTCGAAGCGCTGCTCGAATTTCGGCCGAAACCGCTCCCGGAGCTTCCGCCGAAGCCCGACGACGGGGACCGCCGCCCATTTCATTCTCGCAATTCCGTCCGAACTGGAACTCGCCGCCGCGAACGCCGAGCACGACGGCCCTGGCGAGGAAATTGGCACCGCTCATGCCGATGCTCACAGTGCCGTTCCAGCGGATCGATTTCCCGCTGATCGTCTCGGCATAACAATGGAGGCGCGCGCCTTCGGCCAAGTCGATCGGCGAGCGATCGCGATTGAGCAGATCGTGGACGGGCTCGTTGCCGGTGGCGTTGAACCAGCCGAGCGCTTCCCACCCCCCATCACGTGGTGTCGCGATGGAGTAGCGGGGCCGGAAGCGGGCATTTGTTGAAGAATTGCAGCTGGCGACGCACCTGCGCCTCGGCGGTGGTCGACAGCATCATTGCCGCCGCGACGCCTGCGGCGGCCAAAATGGCGAGTTTCATAGGATTCGCCAGAGACGAAATTACCGAGCGTCCCAATTTTGAGGTGCCGAGCGTGCGCGCGCCGTCGCCCATCTCGACGTAAAGTTCCCCTCCGGAAACATTTCAGACATCCGGTTTTATACTGAGCGCCGACATTCGCTTCGTTAATCCTATCGGTAGCAAAGGAAGTAATCCGACGCATTATGCGGCGGCCTGATCTTGCATATTACTTGCCTCCTCTGCTTGCTGCGGGGGGTCGCAAGCGGCCCATTTCGCGGCACATCCTCGCGAGGCAGTCTTGCTCAGAACCGGACTTATGACTGCGGCCCTGCTTGCATCGGCATCCGCGGCGCATGCTCAATCCACCAGCGCCGGCGGTCAGCTTCAGCAGATCCCGCCCGCACCGGACATTCCCCGCGCGGCGCCCGACATCCAGTTCGCGCCGCCAGCGGCAACGCCGGACGAAGCGCCGGCCGGAGCCACGATGCGAGTCGACACGCTGCGCGTGACCGGCGCGACGCTGTTCACCCCCGAATCGCTGATCGTCGCGAGCGGCTTCCAGCCGGGCAGCGAGCTTACCTTGCCCGAGATGCGCACGATCGCGGCCCGCATTTCCGCATATTATCACGCCCGCGGCTATTTCCTGGCGCAGGCTTATGTGCCGCAGCAGGATGCCCAGTCGGGCGCGGTCACGATCCCGGTGATCGAAGGCCGCTACGGCGCGATCGGCGTCACCAACAGCACGAACCTGTCGGACGGCGTCGCGAGGGGCATCCTGCGCGGGCTGGACAGCGGCGACATCGTCGCCAACGCGCCGCTCGAGCGCCGGCTGCTGCTGCTTTCGGACTTGCCCGGCATTCGGGTCCGCTCGACGCTTGCGCCCGGCGCCGCGGTCGGCACGTCGGATCTGGCAGTCGACATCACGCCAGGCCGCCGCCTCACCGGCAGCGTCGAGGCCGACAATTCGGGCAATCGCTACACCGGCGAATATCGGCTGGGCGGCACCGTCAATCTCAACAACGCGCTGGGCATCGGCGACCAGCTGAGCGTCCGGATCCTCGCCTCCACTGGTGGGCTGGCCTATGGCCGCGCTTCCTATCAGGCGCCGCTGGGCAATCTCACGCTCGGCGTGGCCTATGCCCGCATTCGTTACCAGCTGGGCCGCGAATTCGAGAATCTCGATGCCGACGGTACGGCGGACGTTGCCAGCGCCTATGCCAGCTATCCGCTGATCCGCTCGCGCGACGCCAACCTCTATGCGCTCGCCACGATCGAGGCGAAGTGGTTCGAAGACAGTATTGGCCTGGTCTCGGCGCGCTCGAACAAGAAGAGCCGGGTCGCCACGCTGGGCTTCGCGGCCGATGCGCATGACGATTTCGGCGGCGGCGGTTGGAGCAATCTCTCGGCAGGCTGGCATTTCGGCGAGCTCGATATCGAGAGTGCGCTCGAACGCGCAGCCGATGCGGCGACCGCGCGTACCGACGGCGGCTTCAACAAGATCGCGTTCGGCGCGTCGCGGCTGCAGACGCTAAGCGGCCCGCTGTCGCTGTTCGCCTCGCTGCGCGGGCAGATCGCCTTCGACAATCTCGACACATCAGAGAAGATGGAGTTGGGCGGCGCGTACGGCGTGCGCGCCTATCCCGAGGGCGAGGCGTTCGGCGACCAGGGCTATATCGGCACCGCCGAAGCGCGGCTGATGCTCGGCCAATGGGCGAGCTTCGTGCCCGGACAGCTCCAGGCATCGGCATTCATCGACGTCGGCCAGGTCGATTATGCGCACGAGCCCTGGTTCGCCGGGCGCAACCGCAGCCATCGCAGCGGCGCGGGCGTCGCGCTGGGCTGGACCGGCCCCGACGGGCTGCTGCTCAAGGCCAGCTACGCGCATCGCCTGGGGGATCAGCGAGTCACTTCGGGGCCCGATCGCTCGGGCCGCTTCTGGTTCCAGATCGTCAAAATCTTCTGACGGGCACGCCGCATTTCCGCGGCGTACCGCCAACAACCAAGGACCGTCAGCATGAATATCATCGGTGCCCGTAGCGCGCTCTTCACCTCCACCGCGCTCGCGCGCTTCGCCAGACTGACGATCTGGGGACTGGCGGGCTCGCTGGGTCTCGCGTCGGTGGCGCAGGCGCAGGGGCTGCCGACCGGCGGCACCGTATCGGCGGGCAGCGCGACCATCGCTAACGGGCCGGGCTCGGTGACGATCGACCAATCGAGCCAGGCCGCGGCGATCAACTGGGACAGCTTCGGCATCGCCGAGGGCAATAGCGTGACGTTCAACCAGCCGAATGCCAGCGCGGTCGCGCTCAACCGCGTACTCGGCAGCGATCCTTCGGTGATCCTGGGCAACCTCAACGCCAATGGCCAGGTCTTCCTGGTCAATCCGAACGGGGTGCTGTTCGGCCAGGGCGCGCAGGTCAACGTCGGCGGTCTCATCGCGTCGACGCTGGACGTGAGCGATGCCGATTTCATGGCCGGGCGCTATAATTTCGCGGGCTCCAGCCGGGCGGCGGTGCTCAATCGCGGCTCGATCCAGGCCGCCGACGGCGGCTATGTCGCGCTGTTGGGCGCCGATGTGAGCAACCAGGGGCTGATCGTCGCGCGGCTGGGCACCGTCGCGCTCGCCGCCGGCCAGGGCGTGACGCTCGACGTGGTGGGGGACGGGCTGCTCAACGTGGCGGTCGATACCGGCGCGGTGCAGGCGCTGGTCAGCAATGGCGGGATGATCCGCGCCGATGGCGGCAAGGTCGTGCTCACCGCGCAGGCGGCGGGGCAATTGCTCCGCACCGCGGTCAACAATAGCGGCGTCATCGAAGCCCGCACGCTGGAGAGCCGCAGCGGCACCATCCTGTTGCTCGGCGACATGCAGAGCGGCACTGCGAACATCGACGGGACGCTGGATGCCAGCGCGCCGAACGGTGGCGATGGCGGCTTCATCGAGACTTCGGCCGCGACCGTGCGCGTCGCAGACGGGGTGCGCGTCACCACCGCCGCGGCTTCGGGCCAGACCGGCACCTGGCTGATCGATCCGGCAGACTTCATCATCGCGCCGACAGGCGGCAACATCACCGGCGCCACGCTTTCGGCGCAGCTCGTCACCAGCAGCGTCGTGATCAGCACGGTGACGCCCGATTCGACCGGCGGGAACGGCGACATCTTCGTCAACGATGCCGTCGCCTGGACTGCATCGGGCGTGCCCACCACGCTGACGATGAACGCCTTTCGCGATGCGAACATCAATGCAGCGATCACTGCGACCAACGGCAATGTCGTGGTGTGCTGCGGCCGGGACGTGAACGTCAACGCGCCGATCACGACGACCAACGGCAGCATCCTGCTCAACGCCGGCCGCGACGTGCGGGTGTTCCACGCGCTGACCACGACCGACGGCAACATCGCCTTGTGCGCGGGGCATGACGTTCACATCGAAGCGGCGATCAGCCTGACGCGGGGCTCGACCATCCCGGCACAGGCGCTCGGTCTGCCGGTCGGCCTCACGCTGATCGCCGGCGGCGACGGCACCGGGCCGGGCGTCGGCGGCGGCACGCTGACCTTCGCGCCGCTCAGTCCGCCGGTCACGGTCGTCGTGGCGCCGGTGACGATCAACTATAACCCCGTTTCCTATGCGGCGCCGACCGACTTCTCGACCAATTTCGTGCTCACCGAAGGCGCGTCGCTGACCCAGCGGATGCTGTTGTTCCCCAATGGCGACAAGGTGTTCGACGGCAGCGCGAGCACCGTGCTTACCGGCTTCAATTCGACGGCGATTTCGGGGATCCCGACCGGTGTCACGTTGGTCGCGGGGCCCGCCGCCTCGGCCACGTTCAGTGGATCGGCGGTCGGTTCGGGGCTCGGCATCACCTATAGCGGCTATAGTCTGGGCGGACCCAATGCCGGGCTATATGCACTGGCCGGGACCTGTTGCGTCTCGACCTTCGCGACGACCGGGACGATCAGCGCAGCGCCGGTGGTGATTCCCCCGGTGATCCCACCCGTGGTCGTGCCGCCGGTCATCCCGCCCATCGTCGTCCCGCCGGTCGTCGAGCCGCCAATTGTGCCGCCAGTCGTGGTGCCCCCCGTCGTCGTGCCGCCGGTCGCGCCGCCAGTCGTAGTCCCGCCGGTCGAGCCACCGGTGGTGGTCCCGCCGATCGTGGTACCGCCTGTGATACCCCCGGTGGTTGTGCCGCCGGTCGTCGTCGTTCCACCGGCGGTGGTGGTGCCTCCGGTGGTGGTGCCGCCCGTGGTTGTGCCGCCGGTAGTGGTGCCGCCCGTCGTGGTTCCACCTGTGGTGGTCGCGCCCCCGGTCGTGCCGCCGGTCGTGGTTCCGCCTGTCGTCCCGCCGGTAGTCGTGGTGCCCCCGATCGTGGTCCCGCCCGTGGTGCCGCCGGTAGTCGTACCCCCCGTTATTGTCCCGCCGGTTGTGGTGCCGCCCGTGGTGCAGCCGCCCATCGTGGCTCCACCCGTCGTCCCGCCGGTCGTCGTGACCCCGCCGGTGGTCGACGCACCCGTCATCGTGGTGCCGGTGCCGATCGAGACGGTGCAGGAAGCGCAACCGCTCCAGCCCATAGGCAATGCGTTGACCGGAATTGGGGCGCTCGTGTCGGTCCAGCCGGTCAGCGCGCCGGTCAGCGTCATCGGAAATGGCGTGAACATGCCCGCGACCCAGCAGGCATGGCGCGCACCCGAAGCGCCGGTCCAGCAGGTCGAGGACGATCGCCCGGTCAGCCGCACCGGCACCGCGCCAGCCGGCAAGGCCTTCCTGCCGGCGCCCGTCGTGCCGGTCTATCCGCGCAAGCAGGCGCGGCATTGAGTCTGCTGCTCGCGCTGCTGGCGGCGGGCTTTGCCCCGCCGTCTGTGGCGCGAGGTTCGCAGGTCGCAGCAGCCGAGCAGTCGCGGATCGACTTCAAGGGGCAAGCCGCTTCGAGCGAGGCGCGCGAGGTGGCGCACTGGGCGCTCGGCTCCGGCGACAGCCGCGGCCTGCCGTTCATGATCATCGACAAGCGCGCCGCCAAGGTCTTCCTGTTCGACAAGGAAGGTCGTCTGCTCGGCGCTGCGCCTGCGCTGCTCGGGCTGGGCAATGGGGACGATAGCGTGCCCGGCATCGGTCAGCGGCGTCTCGCGACGATCACCCCGGTTGAGCGGACCACCCCCGCGGGCCGATTTCAGGCATCGTTGGGGCATGATTTCGAGCAGGACATCCTGTGGATCGATTATGCCTCGGCGCTTTCGCTGCACCGGGTGATCAGCGGTAATCCCAAGGATCGCCGACGCGCGCGGCTCGCCTCGGCGACAGCCGCGGACAATCGCATATCCTTTGGCTGCATCAATGTGCCGGCGGCCTTCTACGACGATGTCGTCGTGCCCGCATTCACGGCTACGGTGGGGATCGTCTACATCCTGCCGGAGACCAAGCCGATCGACGCGGTGTTCTCGGGCATAAGCCGCAACTCGAGCCGCTAGATCGCGGCGATCGCTGCCTCGAGCAGCCGCAGCCGGCGCTTCGTCGTCGGATGAGTCGGCGCCGCCCGGGCGCTGGGCCCGTCGGCGTCGAGCAGCATTGCCAGAAACGGCACCGCCTGGCCGAGATCATAGCCTGCCGCCCGCGCCATCGTGACCGCGAACCGATCGGCCGCCTCTTCGTCCGCGCGTCCCTTGGCGGATCCCTCTCCGGAAACCGGCAGCAGGCTGGGCGCGCCGCCGGCCATGGCGCTGTCGTGGCGATGGCCGAGGAGGTTGTGACCCATTTCATGCGCGATCACGAGCGCGAGCTGGTCGTCGGTGCTGCATTTGTCGAGGATCGCGGTCGTGACGACGACACGCTCACCATCGGCCCATGCGTTGACCTCCACCCCGGCGATGAGTTCGACGTTCGAGGCACAGCCGAGCATCGCGGCAAACCGCACGTCCTTCGGTCCCGCAGAGTTCGACACGCGCAGGATGACCGGCCCCTTCTGCAGCTCGTCCACAAGGATCTTGCCTGCCGGCTCCTCGGAGTTGGCGCGCAATGCCCTGCCGTTGACCGAAATCAGCTGATCGTTGGCGGCAAGGCCGGCTACATCGGCCGGGCTACCTGCCACTACCGCCATCACTCCGACATGCGCGTAGAGCCCATAGTGCCGCGCCGCCTCTTCGCGGTCGGCGGGAGCATATTGGCTGCGCTGATGCAGCGTGAACCCCAGCTGGGGCGCGGTTGCCGCGCGGCAGACCGGGCTACGCGTAGCCAGCTGATAGGCGACCGTCGCCAAACGCAAATCCTGCTGGCGGAGAAGTTCGAAGCGGTTCGTCGCGGAAACATGTGGCGCCCCAAGCGCCGCGATTCCGATCGCGAGCGCCGTGATCAGGAAGCGTACGACGCGGCCCGTGACCGAGCGGCGGGGCAGGGAGCCGGGCGAATCTGGTAAATGCATTCCTAACGGTAGGGCATGCCGCAGCAGGGCAACACATCGAATAGGGGTCTTTGCGGCGCTGTGCCGGGGCGGCACAGAAGCCGCCTCTATTCACGCTATCAGTAATCGGCCGGCGGATTGGTGATCGAGCCCGCGCTCATTCCGACTTCCGCGCCCATTCCTTGTTGATAGCGAGCGCCGCCAGGGTGCAGACCGCGCCGGAGAGCAGATAGGCGCCGACCGACCAGAGGCCGAAGCGACTGGCAAGGAAAAGTGCGACCAGCGGCGCGAAGCCCGCGCCGATCAGCCAGGCCGAATTGGCGACGATCGCTGCGCCGGTATAGCGATGCTGCGGGGGGAAGCTGCCGTTCGTGACGCCCGAAGACTGGCCGAAGGCGAGGCCAAGCAGCGCGAAGCCGACCATCATGTAGATCGTCTCGCCGAAGCCCCCGGCGTCCAGCAGCTGCGGTGCAAAGCCGCTATAGGCACCGATCAGCACGGCTGAGACGCCCAGCACGGCCCGCCGCCCGACTCGATCGGCGATCAGACCCGACGCCAGGATCGCCAGCACGCAGACGATCGTCCCGGCGGCCTCGATCAGCAGGAAGCGGACCGGCTCTTCGCGCGAATAGAGTGTGACCCACGAGAGCGGGAACACTGTGACCAGGTGAAAAAGCGCAAAGCTCGCAAGCGGGGCGAAGGCACCGAGCAGGATCGTGCGCCATTCCTGGAAGAGCGTCGCGAAGGCCGGGGAGGGCTGCAGCTCGCGGCTTTCGAACAGGCGCTGGAACTCCGGCGTCGCGACCAGCCGCAGCCGCGCGAACAAGGCGACGACGTTGATCGCCAGCACCACGAAGAAGGGATAGCGCCACCCCCAGCTGAGGAAGTCCTCGGGAGAGAGGATCGCCAGGAAATAAGCGAACAGGCCCGATGCCACGAGCAGGCCGAGCGGTGCGCCGAGCTGCGGGATCATCGCATACCAGCCGCGGCGCTCGCGCGGGGCGTTGAGCGAAAGCAAGGAGGGCAGCCCGTCCCAGGCGCCGCCCAATGCGATGC
The DNA here is from genome assembly GCF_026167525.1 of Sphingomonas sp. M1-B02. Taxonomy (NCBI): domain Bacteria; kingdom Pseudomonadati; phylum Pseudomonadota; class Alphaproteobacteria; order Sphingomonadales; family Sphingomonadaceae; genus Sphingomonas; species Sphingomonas sp. M1-B02. The sequence goes on from NZ_CP110679.1 coordinate 3,208,562, forward strand.
CCTGGCCGAAGCGGAACAGGCCGAGCAGCACCGCCGAAAGCGTACCCACCTGATTGTAGCTGGGCAGCAAGGCGATCGCCATCGTCGAGCCGCCGAGCAGAAACAAGGCGATCGTCAGCTTGACGCCGCGGCCGTAATTCCGATCGACCCACATGAAGATCAGCGTGCCGAACGGCCGCGCGATGAAGGCGAGCGAGAAGAGCGCGAAGGAATAGAGCGTGCCGGTGACCGGATCGACATAGGGAAAGACCAGCGCCGGGAAGACCAGCACCGAGGCGATCGCATAGACGAAGAAGTCGAAAAACTCGCTCGTCCGCCCGACGATGACGCCGATCGCGATCTCGCCGGGAGCGATCTTGTGCTCGCGCGCATTGACCAGCCGCGCATCGCGCTCGAGTGGCGTCGAGTTCGACGCAGCAGTCGGTGCAGTCATGCCGTCTTGCTCCTGCGGGAAGCTCCCGCTTATAACCTATAGCCGTCCACGCGCGGATCGGCACCTAGATTCCCCTGCCGCACCCGGGCGGGCAGGGGCATTGGACAAAATGTCCAATGTAGCGGCAAACGTGCTACGCGTAACGCGCTGCCATGCGCCAACCCATGCCCCTCGCCGGCCGTCTGGGCCTAACCCTGCTGCTCCCGCTGCTGGGGCTGCTCGCCGGCTGCCAGGGCGAGGTGCTCGACCCTGCGGGCGACGTGGCGCTGCAGCAGCGCAACCTGATCTATGTCTCCACCGCATTGATGCTGCTGATCATCGTGCCGGTGATGATCCTGATCGTGCTGTTCGCCTGGCGCTATCGCAAGGGCAACAAGGGCGCGACCTACGATCCGCATTTCGACCATTCGACGTCGCTCGAGCTGGTGATCTGGTCGGCGCCTCTGCTGATCATCATCGCGCTGGGTGCGCTCACCTGGTCGAGCACGCATCTGCTCGATCCGTTCCGCCCGCTCGATCGGATCGCGGCCGGCAAGGCGATCGATCCGACCGCGAAGCCGCTGCGTGTGCAGGTGGTGGCGCTCGACTGGAAATGGCTGTTCATCTATCCCGAGCAGGGTATCGCGACGGTCAACGAGCTTGCGCTGCCGGTCGATCGGCAGGTGCGCTTCGACATCACCTCCACCAACATGATGAACACCTTCTACGCGCCGACGATGGCGGGGATGGTCTATGCCATGCCGGGCATGCAGAGCACGCTGCACGCGGTGCTCAATCGGCCGGGCGATTTCCAGGGCATGTCGGCCAATTATAGCGGCGCCGGTTTCTCGGACATGCGCTTCAAGCTGCGCGGGCTGCCGGCGGGCGAGTTCGACGCCTGGGTGGCGCGGGTCAAGGCGGCGCGCTTGCCGCTCTCGATCCCCAACTATCTCCTGCTCGAAAAGCCGAGCGAGAAAGTGCCGGCGATGTATTTCGCCGCGGTCCAGCCCGATCTGTTCGACCGCGTCGTCAATCGCTGCGTGGCACCGGGCACCCGGTGCATGAAGGATGTGATGGCGCACGACCAGAAGCGCGGCGCCGGCGAACCGCATTCGATGCAGCCCGTCGAGGGCATGCCGGGGCGCCACACCGCCCCGCCACCCGCGGGCGCGAAGCCCGAGGGCGCGCTGTTCAAGGAAGGCGCCGAGAAATCCAGCGGTGAAAGCGTCACCCCTCCGCCAGGCGCGCAGGGCAGCCCTTCACCGAATTCGCCCCAGGAGCGTTAAATGTCCACCGAAAGCCTGGCGCGCACGATCTTCGGTCGGCTCAGCCTCGAGTCGTTCCCGATCCATGAACCGATCCTCCTCGTCACCTTCGTCGTCGTCGTCCTGCTTGGCGGCGCGGTCGTGGGCGCAGTCACCAAGTTCCAGCTATGGGGCTGGCTGTGGCGCGAGTGGTTCACCAGCGTCGATCACAAGAAGATCGGGATCATGTATATGATCCTGGGGATCATCATGCTGCTGCGCGGCTTTGCCGATGCGCTGATGATGCGCGCGCAGCAGGCGATGGCGTTCGGCGGCAACGAGGGATATCTCAACGCCCACCATTACGACCAGATCTTCACCGCGCACGGCACGATCATGATCTTCTTCGTGGCGATCCCGCTGGTGGTGGGGATCGTCAATTTCGTCATGCCGCTCCAGATCGGCGCGCGTGACGTGGCCTTTCCCTATCTCAACAATCTGAGCTTCTGGCTGACGGTCGCCGGTGCCTTGCTTGTCATGATTTCGCTGTTCGTCGGTGAGTTCAGCCGAGCGGGGTGGCTCAATTATGTGCCCGTTTCGAACCTGGAGAATAGTCCGGATACCGGACCGGACTATTATCTATGGGCGCTGCAGATAGCCGGGGTCGGGACGACCCTTTCCGCGATCAACATGGTCGCGACGATCATCAAGATGCGCGCGCCGGGCATGACGATGATGAAGATGCCCGTCTTCTGCTGGACCGCATTGTGCAGCAACGTGCTGGCGATCGCGATCTTCCCGGTGCTGACCGGCGCCTTCGCGCTGCTGATGCTCGATCGCTATGTGGGGACCAATTTCTTCACCAACGATCTCGGCGGCAATCCGATGATGTACTGGAACCTGGTGTGGATCTGGGGGCATCCGGAGGTCTATGTCCTCGTCCTGCCGGTGTTCGGCATCTATTCCGAAATCACCTCGACCTTTTCGGGCAAGCGGCTGTTCGGCTATTCGTCGATGGTCTATGCCACCGTGGTCATCACGATCCTGTCCTACCTGGTGTGGCTGCATCACTTCTTCACGATGGGATCGGGGGCGAGCGTCAACAGCTTCTTCGGCATCGCGACGATGGTGATCGCGATTCCGACGGGCGCCAAGATCTTCAACTGGCTGTTCACGATGTATCGCGGCGAGATCCGCTTCGATCTGCCGATGATGTGGGTCGTCGCCTTCATGCTGACCTTCGTGGTCGGCGGGATGACCGGCGTGCTGCTGGCAGTGCCGCCGGCCGACTTCGTGCTCCACAATTCGCTGTTCCTGGTCGCGCATTTCCACAATGTGATCATCGGCGGCGTCGTGTTCGGGCTGTTCGCCGGGATGGTCTATTGGTTCCCCAAGGCGTTCGGCTTCAAGCTCGATCCGTGGTGGGGCCAGGTCGGTTTCTGGGGCTGGGTGATCGGCTATTGGGTTGCCTGGACGCCGATCTACATCGTCGGGCTGATGGGTACGACGCGGCGCGTGCGCCACTTCGACGATCCCTCGCTGCAGATCTGGTTCGTCATCGCCGCGGTGGGCGCGGTCATCATCCTGATCGGCATTCTCGGCTTCGTGATGAGCATCGTCATGGGCGTGGTGCGGCGCGATCAGTTGCGGGATACGACCGGCGATCCGTGGAACGGGCGTACGCTCGAATGGTCCACGACCTCGCCGCCGCCCGCCTATAACTTCGCCTTCACCCCGGTCGTCCACGATCTCGACGCCTGGTACGACATGAAGGACCGCGGGCACGAGCGCCCGGCAGCCGGTTATCGCCCGATCCACATGCCGCGCAACACCGGCACCGGCGTGATCGTCTCGGCGCTGGCGCTGGCCGTGGGTTTCGCGATGGTCTGGTATATCTGGTGGCTGGCGGCCTTGAGCTTCGTCGCACTGATCGTCGTGTCGATCGCCCACACGTTCAACTACGACCGCGACTATTTCATCCCGGCCGACGAGGTGGCCCGCGAAGAGCGCGCGCATCTCGCGGCGGCGGAGGCCTGACATGAGCAGCCAGACCATGACCATGGACGCGGGCGTGCCCGAGAAGCCCAACTTCTACGTCCTCGAAGAAGACGGCCACGCGCACGGCAGCACCGGCGCGACGATGCTGGGCTTCTGGATCTACCTGATGAGCGATGCGCTGATCTTCGCGACGCTCTTCGCCACCTATGGCGTGCTCAGCACCAGCTATGCCGGCGGCCCCACGCCGAGCGAAATCTTCCAGCTGCCGCTGGTGGCGCTCAATACGGCGATGCTGCTGCTCTCGTCGATCACCTTCGGCATGGCGACGATCGACATGGAGGCGGGGCATGTGCGCCGCACCCAGGCCTGGCTCGCCGTCACCGCCTTGTTCGGCCTGGCCTTCGTCGGGATCGAGCTGTACGAGTTCGCGCACCTGATCGCCGAGGGCGCGACGCCGCAGCGCAGCGCCTTCCTCTCGGCATTCTTCACGCTGGTCGGCACGCATGGGCTGCACGTCACCGTCGGGCTGGTCTGGATCGGCGTGATGCTGGTCCAGGTCGGCCAGCGCGGGCTGATCCCAGAGAATATGCGACGGATGATGTGCCTGGGCATGTTCTGGCATCTGCTCGACGTGGTCTGGATCGGTGTCTTCACCTTCGTCTATCTGCTCGGAGTCCTGCGATGAGCGCGCCCCACGACACCGCCCACACGCTCGAACATGGGCACGGCACCCGGCGCGGCTATCTGATCGGCTTCGCGCTGTCGGTCGTGCTCACTGCGATCCCCTTCTGGCTGGTGATGACCGGCGCGATCGCGGATGCGCAGACCACGGCGCTCGTCGTGGTCGCGCTCGCCGTCGCGCAGATTGTCGTGCACACGATCTTCTTCCTCCACGTCAACACGCGCTCGGAGGGTGGCTGGACGCTGCTGGCGACGGTGTTCACCCTGGTCATCGTACTGATCGTGATCGCGGGCTCGATGTGGATCATGTACCATCTCAACAGCAACATGATGCCGATGCCGGGCGGGGGCACGTCCCCGAACCCGTGAGCCTTGGCCATAGACGAGCGCTGTTCGCCAGCCTTTGCCTGCTGCTCGCAGCCGCCTTCGCTGCGCTCGGCGTCTGGCAAATCGAGCGGCGCGCCTGGAAGCTCGATCTGATCGCGAAGGTGGAGGCGCGGATCCACGCCCCGCCGCGGGCCTTGCCGGCTGCGGCCGAATGGCGCGACGACCTTGCTTATACGCGGGTGCGCGTGACGGGTGTTTTCCTCCACGAGGCCGAGGCGCTGGTCCAAGCGGTGACCGATCTGGGGCCGGGCTGGTGGGTGGAGACTCCGCTGCGGACCGACAAAGGCGTGGTCCTCGTCAATCGCGGCTTCGTGCCCTCGGAGCGTAAAGCGCCCGAGACACGGCGGGCGGGCATGCCGCTGGGTCCGGTTGGCGTCACCGGCTTGCTTCGCGCGAGCGAGCCCGGCGGGGGCTTCCTGCGCGCCAACGATCCGGCGGCCGATCGCTGGCACTCGCGCGACGTCGCCGCGATTGCGCAGGCGCGCGGCCTGGGGCCGGTCGCGCCCTTCTTCATCGATGCCGACGCGTCCGCGAATCCCGGCGGCTATCCCGTCGGCGGCCTGACGGTGGTCGCCTTTCGCAACAACCATCTGGTCTATGCATTGACCTGGTTCGGTCTGGCCGCATTGTCGCTCTCCGGGGCGGCGCTACTGCTCGGCACGAGAGGGAGACGCTGATGGATAGGCCGCTCCTCGCGCTGACCCGGCGGGGGATCGCCCGCCCGGGTCCGTCGCCTGACGCCGCCGCGACCGAGAATATGCGCCAGCTGGTCCAGTTGCGCTGGATCGCCGTGGTCGGGCAGCTGGTAACGATCCTGGCGGTGGACAAGGGGCTTGGCGTGCCGTTGCCGCTGGCGCCGATGCTGGGCCTCGTAGCGCTGCTCGGCTTGGCAAATCTGGTCGGGATGTTCCTGCTGTCTAGGCACCGCGTGACCAATGTCGAGATCATGCTGGCGCTGCTGCTCGACATGGGGGCGCTCGCTGCCCAGCTCTATCTAAGCGGCGGGGCCACCAATCCCTTCATCTCGCTCTTCCTGCTCCAAGTCGTGCTAGGCGCCATCCTTCTCGAAGTCTGGTCGGTATGGGTGCTCGTGGCGGCGGCGACGGTCTGCTATGCCGGGCTTGCGATAAACCATCGTCCGCTGGTGCTTCCGCCCGAACTGGCACCCGACTTGGCCAGTCTCTTCACGCTCGGGGCGTGGATTAATTTCGTCCTGATCGGGGCGCTGCTGGGGCTGTTCACGACTCGAATCTCGCGCAACTTGCGCGCGCGTGACCAATATCTCGCGGATCTGCGCGAGCGTGCCGCCGAAGAGGATGGCATCGTCCGGATGGGGCTGTTCGCGAGCGGTGCGGCGCACGAACTGGGCACGCCGCTCGCGTCGTTGTCGGTCATTCTCGGCGACTGGCGGCGCATGCCGCGGCTCGCGCAGGATCCCGAACTGCTGGGCGAGCTGGAGGAAATGGAAGCCGAGGTGCGACGCTGCAAGGCGATCGTCACCGACATCCTCCATTCCGCGGGAGAACCGCGCAGCGAGGCGATCGAGAGCGTCGATGCCTTTCATTTTCTCGACGAGGCAGTTGCGGCCTGGCGCCCGACGCACGCCGCGGTCGCGCTGGACTATGCCTGTAGCGATCTGAGCGGCGCGGCTTTGTTCGCCGGCGTGTCGCTGCGGCAGGCACTCTGGAACCTGCTCGACAATGCCGCGGAGGCTTCTGAGCATGGCATTCGCCTGGTGGTGACGCGCGACGACGAAATGCTCCGCATTTCGGTCATCGACAGCGGGCCCGGCTTCTCGACGGCGCAGCTGGCGATCGTCGGCAAGCCCTCGACGTCGCGCAAGGGGGCGGGGCACGGCGTCGGGCTGTTCCTCGCGGCCAATGTCGCCCGCAGGCTTGGCGGGCGGCTGGAGGCTAGCAATCGGGCGCAGGGCGGTGCCGAAGTCAGCCTTGTGCTGCCGCTTGTCGCCAAGCCTGCGCAGGAGGGATGATGGATTCGCAACGACATCTGGTGATCGTCGATGACGATGCCGCCTTCGCCCGGGCGCTGCAGCGTTCGTTCGAACGCCGCGGATATGCGGTGCGCGTGGCCCGCAGCCCGGAGGAACTCGACACGCTTTTGGACGCCGAGGTGCCGGGCTATGCAGTCGTCGACCTGAAGCTGGGGACGGCCTCCGGTCTGCCCTGCATCCAGCGGCTGCATGCGAAGGATCCGGCGATGCTGATCGTGGTCCTCACCGGCTTTGCCAGCATCGCGACCGCGGTCGAGGCGATCAAGCTGGGCGCATCGCATTATCTCGCCAAGCCGGCGAACACCGATGATATCGAGGCCGCGTTCAGCAAGGCTGCGGGGGACCCTGGGGCCCCGATCGAAGGCCGCGCCACCTCGATAAAGACGCTCGAATGGGAACGGATCAACGAGACGCTGGTCGAAACCGACTTCAACATCTCCGAGACCGCGCGGAGGCTGGGGATGCATCGCCGCACCCTGGCGCGCAAACTGGAAAAGCGCCCGATCCGATAGGCGGCGCTCCGCTACGCCACCAGCGCATGGGGCCGATAGCGCGCGATGCTTTTCTGGATATGGGCGCGGGCAGCCTCACGCGCCGCCTGGGCATCCCCGGTTTCGATCGCGGCGTATATTGCGCGATGATCGGCGTTTATCGCGCGCGCATACGTCTGGTGCGTCGCGGCGTCGCTATCCTGCAGATATACCCGGCGCGACGGGACCAGCCGCACGCCCAGAAAATCGGTGAAGCGCAGATAATAGTCGTTTTGCGTGGCGCGGGCGATGGCGGCGTGGAACGCGGTATCCGCCGCGACCGAGCCGTCGACTTCGGTGCTGGCGTCCATATCCGCAAGGCTGCGACGCATCTCCTGCAGTTCGCTGCCGGTGCGGCGTTGCGCGGCGAGAAATGCCATCTCGGTCTCGAACCCCATTCGCATCTCAAGCAGCTTGATAACGTCGTCAATCTCGCTGATCTCGTCCGCGGTAACCTGGAACGCCCGGTACCGCGCGCCGTTGGCGACGAAGGCGCCCGAGCCCCGCCGCGAGACAAGCAGACCCCGGGCGGACAGCCGCGCAAAAGCCTCGCGGACCACCGGCCGGCTTACGCCAAATGCCTCGACGATCGCCATTTCGGTCGGGAAGCGCGCGCCGGGCGGCATGGTCCCGGTCTCGATCTGCTCTTCGAACCGCCGGACCAGATCGTCGGCCAATGACGCCGCCTTGGTGATGCCCACGGCTAGCCGATCCGCCGCGAAGCGCACGCCCGGCCCGGCCGGTGGGTCGGGGGACGCAGCTTCACCAGTTGAACATCGTCCCGTCCTCGAGGCGGTTCACCGGCAGATAGGCGCGCTTATACTCATATTTCGCAGCCAGTTGCTCGTCGATCTCGACGCCCAGGCCGGGCGCGTCGCCCGGATGCATCAGGCCGTTGCTCAGCGAATAGCCGTGCGGGAAGACCGCATCGGTCTCGGGCGTGTGCCGCATATATTCCTGGATGCCGAAATTGGGCACCGAAAGCCCGAACTGCAGCGCCGCGGCCATGCTGACGGGGGAGAGATCGGTCGCGCCGTGGCAGCCGGTGCGAACCTGATAGAGATCGGCCAGCGCGGCAATCCGGCGCAGATGGGTGATTCCGCCGGCATGGACCACGGTCGCGCGGATATAGTCGATCAACTGCTCTTCGATCAGCTGCTTGGCATCCCAGACGGTGTTGAAGATCTCGCCCACCGCGAGCGGCGTCGTGGTGTGCTGGCGGATCAGCCGGAACGCGGCCTGGTTTTCGGCGGGCGTGGCATCCTCCAGCCAGAAGAGGCGATAGGGCTCGAGATCCTTTCCGAGCCGTCCGGCCTCAATCGGGCTCAGCCGATGATGCGCGTCGTGGAGCAGATGGATATCCCAGCCGAGCGCATCGCGTCCGCGCTCGAACAATTTGGGCGCATGCTGCATATATTTGGAGGTCGACCAAAGCGTTTCGTCGGGCAACGAGCCCTTTGCCGGCTCGTAATAGAAGCGCTCGCCCGAGACGCCATAGGTCGCGGCGAGGCCGGGGACTCCGGACTGGAGGCGGACCGCCTTGTAGCCCTGCTCGAGATATTCCTGCGCGCGCTCGATCGTCTCTTCGATGTCGGAGCCGTTGGCATGGCCATAGACCATGCAGCCCTCGCGGCTGGCACCGCCAAGCAGCTGATAGACGGGAAGCCCGGCTGCCTTCCCCTTGATGTCCCACAAGGCCATGTCGACCGCGGCGATTGCCGACATCGTCACGGGGCCGCGCCGCCAATATGCCCCCTTGTAGAGATACTGCCAGATATCCTCGATCCGATGCGCGTCGCGCCCGATCAGGCAAGGGATCACATGGTCGTTCAGATAGCTCGCGACTGCCAGCTCGCGACCGTTGAGCGTGGCATCGCCGATACCGGTGAGGCCCTCGTCGGTCTCGATCTTCAGCGTGACGAAGTTGCGACCCGGACAGGTGACGATGACGCGTGCAGCGGTGATTTTCATGACCTGCCGATGGCAGGCGGGGCCCGGCTTTGCAAGGTTGACTTACAACTTTGCGGTTCGGGCTGCGCCGCTTGTCTAGCGGCCGAGCGCCATCAGCGCAGGGACCTCGCCCGGCAGTTCGCGGCCGAGGAAACCCATCGGCCCCACCCGTTCGGCCAGCCGCCGTCCGGCCTCGCCGTGGAGCCATACGCCCCATGCCGCCGCGGCCTGCGGTGCGGTCCCGCGCGACAGCAGCCCGCCGATGATCCCGGCGAGCACGTCGCCGGAGCCGCCGGTGGCGAGGCCGTGGCCGCCGCCGGCATAGCGGAGCACTTCCTCGCCCGGGCAGGCGATCCAGGTCTGGGGCCCCTTGAGCAAGACGGTGGCGCCGAAGCGCGCGCTCGCCTCGCGCGCGAGGCCATCGGGATCGTCGGAGATGCGCGCCTCGTCGCACCCCATCAGCTGGATCATCTCGCCGGGATGCGGGGTCAGGACGGCGCGGCCCGCATGCGCTTTGACCGCATCGGCGAGGTCTGCGGCGGCGGCGATCGCGGCGGCGTCGAGGACCAGTGACATCGCATCGCGCGGTTGCGCGAGAACGGTCGCCAGGATTGCTCCGGCATCGGAATCCGGTCCCATCCCGGGGCCCAGGACCAACGTGTCGCAGCGTCCGAGATAGGTCAGCAGCCGATCCCCGGCCGCGGCGCCCAGTTCGCCGTCGCCGTTGGCAGGCAGCGGATAGACGGCCGCCTCAGGCATCATCATGCCGAGCGCCAGTGCGGCGCGCTCGATCGTCGCGAGCTGGACCTTGCCCGCGCCGGCGCGCAACGCGGCCTCGCCGGTCAGCCGCAGCGCGCCGGGCACCGTTTCCGAGCCGCCCGCGACGAGGACGCGGCCCCGGTCATTCTTGTCGGTGTCATGCCCGGGCTGGGGCAGCGGATGGGCTTCGAGCCAGGCCGAATCAAGCGCGATCATCCCCGAGCCGCGACCATTGCGTCGGGGGCGCTGGTCACCTCGGCATCGCCATCCTCCATCGGCGGGTTAACATTGTAGCGCAGGAGCACCAGCCCGCCATCCTTTCCGGCGGCGGGATCGTGGGCATATTCGGTGATCGAGCAATTGGCGACGTCGCCCTGGCGATCGATCTCCAATATCTCCTCCTCCGACAGATTCTCGATGATGTAGCGCAGGCAGAGCACCACGACTTGGTGCGCGACGATCATCACCTCGCGATCGGCATAATGGAGCGAGACCGTGTCGAGCAGCGAGCGGAGGCGGAAGATGACGTCGCACCAGCTCTCGCCGCCGGGCGGGCGATGATAGAATTTACCGAGCAGGCGACGGAATTCGGCCTGTTCGGGCAGAATCGCGTGGATGCCGGCGGTGGTGAGCCCATCGAGAATCCCGAACTCCTTCTCGCGCAGCCGTTCGTCGCCGCAGATCGCTTCGTCGGGATCCGCGCCACCGGCATCGCGAAAGGTCCGCGCCGTTTCGCGGGCGCGCAGATAGGGGCTGGTGAGGATCACATCGGGACGGCCGTTGCCCGCCCCTTGCGTGAACCAGCGCCCGAGGGCTTCAGCCTGCGCATAGCCGAGCTCGGACAAGGGCACGTCGACATCGCGGGTCTCGATCGCGATGCGATGCTCGCCCGAGTCATGCGCCAGGTCGCGCGCTACATTGCCTGCGCTCTGGCCGTGACGGACTACCCAGAGACGCTTCGGCCAACGGGGCGGGGATTGGTTTGGCATTGGGGGACAATGCGGGAAGGTCTGCGGTGTTCCGGATGCTTTTGCGCGCCTGTGGAGGCGGCGATTTTTTTCGCGCGGAGGCGCGGAGGACGCAGAGGGGTCGGGGATAAATGCCGTCCGGGATGTGCGGCCGTTTTTTTTTGGCGGCGTCGACTAGGCGCGCGGATGGCTGATTTTTGGGGGGGAAGCTGCCGTTGATTTAAGCGGGCGGCAACGTGCGGCGCGGAACCATCAGACCAACTCCTGTTACCAGAAGACATACTCCGACCACCGTGTGATTAGCCGCGTTTGCCGCCACGGCAGCGCAGAGGAATACTGCGCCGAGCACGACAGAAATCCACCTCGGGTGGCTATCGAGACCACGCATCATCAACGTGTAGGCCGTCGATCGAACGTCCGCTACTGGGTTGTCAGCGGAGCGGCCGCTATGTAACTCGGCCGCCTATTTGTCATCCCCAGCCTTGTCCCGCACCACCCTGGATCCCCGCCTGCGCGGGGATGACGTAGGGAGGTTGGAGATGACGGAGCATATTTGGGCATTGTCCGCCTTCGCTTGACCTTGGTCCGGTAAGGACAATCGTCCTCTCCGCGCACAATCCTCTCGATCGCGGGCGAATTCAGGCCCCCGCGCCGGTGAGCCGATCGAGCTGGTCCTGCGTCAACGTCACGCTCCACGCGCCCAGCAGCTCGTCGAGCTGCTCCACGCTCGTCGCACTTGCGATGGGCGCGGTGACGCCGTCCTGCGCGGCGAGCCAGGCGAGCGCGATCTGGGCGTGGCTGGCGCCGGTTTCGGCGGCGACCTGGTCCATGGCCTCGAGCACGGGTGCGCCCTTGCCGGCGAGCAGTTCGCCCATCCGGCCGCCGCGCACGCTTTTGCCGAGATCGGCTTCGCTGCGATATTTGCCGGTGAGGAAGCCCGAGGCGAGCCCGTAATAGGGGACGACGCCGATATTTTGGGTGATGCAGAGATTTTGCAGCTCGCCTTCGAACTTGTGGCGGCTGACCAGATTATATTCGGGCTGGAGCACGCGGTAGTGCGGCAGTCCCTCGCGCGTCGCGATCTCGAGGGCCGATTTGAGGCGGATGGCGTGGAAGTTGGAGGCGCCGAGCGCGCGGACCTTGCCCGCCTGGATCAGCGTGTCGAACGCGGCGAGGGCAGCTTCCTGCGAAACGGATTCGTCATCCTGATGGGCGAAATAGAGGTCGATCGTCTCGACGCCGAGGCGCTGGAGCGAGGCCTCGGCAGCGGCCGCGATCCGGGCGGGGGCGAGCTTCGCGCCGCCTTCGCCGTCGAGCATCCCGACCTTGGTGGCGACGAGGACGCGATCGCGCTTGCCCGAGTGGCGGAGCCATTCACCGATGATCGTCTCGGATTCGCCGCCCTGGTGCCCATCCACCCAGGCCGAATAGACGTCGGCGGTATCGATCATCGTGCCTCCCGCCTCGACGAAGCGATCGAGGATGCGGAAGCTCTCGGCCTTGTCGATCGTCCAGCCGAAGACGTTGCCGCCGAGGATCAGCGGCGGCGTCATCAGCCCGCTGGTGCCCAGTTCGCGCAGAGCGGTCACTTCTCGGCCTCGGCGACATTGTCGGCGAAGGTGGCATTGATATCGGTCGCGGCGGCGGCCTCGTCGAGTTGGCGTGCTTCGTCGCCGCCGCTCGGGCCGCTGTCGGTCTGGCCGCAGCCGGCCAAGGCCAGCGCGAGTGGCAGCAATGCGCGCATGTGCTTCTTCATCATGGCCTAACGGTTAGTCGATGATCTCGTTGCCGGCGGGGCCGGTTTCTTCGACGGCATTGCCGACATAGGCATTTTCGGCGGCCCCGAAGGCGGCGTCGGTCGCGGCATTGGCGGCGTTCACGTCGCTGACCGCTTCGCCCATCGTATTGCTGTCACCGGTGAGAATCTCGTTGGCCTCGGCGGCTTCGTTCTGCGCGCTGTTGCAGGCGGAGAGCGCGAGGAGTGCGAGGGGGAGGAGCAGGGTCTTGCGCATGGGTTCGGCCTCTCATTTGGATCGAGGATGGGCTAAACAGCCGTAACCGCGATGGCAATCGTTGACCTGATATAAAGATATCTTTATATCTATATGCGACATGAAATCAGCCCTTATCATTTTCCGCGCTCTGGCGGACTCGACGCGCCTTCGCATCGTCGCGCTATTGCGCTCGATGGAGCTGTCGGTCGGCGAGTTGGCGCAGGTGCTCGGGCAGAGCCAGCCGCGGGTCAGTCGGCATGTGAAGATCCTCTGCGACGCCGGCCTGGCCGATCGCCGCAAGGAGGGGAGCTGGGTATTCGTAGGACTGGGGCCCGCGGAGAAAGTGGCGCCGGTATTGGCCGCGCTCGACAGCTGGGACGAGGCCGATCACTGGACCGTGGCCGACGAAGCACGGCTCGCGGCGGTGCGCGCCGACCGGGCAAGCGCGGCGGCGGAATGGTTCGAGGTCAATGCCGGGCAATGGGACGCGATCCGATCGCTCCACGTCGCCGACAGCGAAGTCGAGGCGGCGATGGCGAAGGCGCTCGGCGATGCGCCGTTGGGCCGGCTGATCGACATCGGCACCGGCACCGGGCGGATGCTGGAGCTGTTCGGGCCGCAGGCGGGGCATGCGCTGGGAATCGATCGCAGCTCCGAAATGCTGCGGCTGGCGCGCGCCAAATTGTCCGAGCGGGGGCTGGCCAATGCCGAGCTCCGCCAGGCCGATCTCTATGCCTTGCCGCTGCGCGACGGCGAGGCCGATGCGGCGATCCTCCACCATGTGCTCCACTTCGCACAGCAGCCGGGTGCGGCGATCGGCGAGGCGGCGCGGGTGCTGAGTCCCGGCGGACGGCTGCTGATCGCCGACTTCGCGCCGCATGACCGCGAGGAACTGCGCTCGCGCGATGCCCATACCCGGCTCGGCTTTTCGGACGAACAGATCCTCGGCTGGTTCGAGACGAGCGGGCTCGCGCCGGTTTTGGTCGAGACGCTCGAGGGCGGCGAGCTGACCGTGAAATTATGGCTGGGTCGCAAGATCGGCGAAGAAACGAAGAAAGTGAAAGCGGCATGACGATCGTAAATCCGCTGGCGGCGCCGCTGTTCGCGGACGTGGCCGGCGACGTGGACATTTCGTTCGAATTCTTCCCGCCCAAGAGCGAGAAGATGGAGGAGACGCTGTGGGAGTCGATCCAGGCGCTGAGCCCGCTGGGGCCGCGCTTCGTGAGCGTGACCTATGGCGCGGGCGGGACGACGCGCGAGCGGACGCATAACACGGTAGCCCGCATCGCGCGCGAGACGCGCATTCCGGCGGCGGCGCATCTGACCTGCGTCGACGCGACACGCGACGAGATCGATGCGGTCGCGCATGCTTATTGGGAAGCGGGTGTTCGGCATATCGTCGCGCTGCGCGGCGATCCGTCGACGCCCGGCGCTAAATATCAGTCGCATCCCGGCGGCTATGAAAATGCGGCCGATCTGGTGGGCGGGCTGCGGAAGCTGCACCCGTTCGAAATATCGGTCGCGGCCTATCCCGAATGCCATCCCGATTCTCCGAGCGCGAAGGCCGATCTCGACAATCTGAAGCGCAAGATCGACGCCGGGGCGACGCGCGCGATCACCCAATTCTTTTTCACCCCCGAAGCCTTCTTCCGCTTCCGCGACGATGCTGCGGCGGCCGGGATTGACGCCGAGCTGGTGCCGGGGATCATGCCGGTGATGAACTATGCCGCGGTCGTGCGGATGTCGGCGATGTGCGGGACCGAAGTGCCGCCCTGGATGGGCAAATTGTTCGAAGGGCTCGACGACCATCCCGGCGCGCGGCAGCTTGTCGCGGCGACGCTGGCCGCCGAATTGTGCCGCAAGCTCTATGCCGGGGATGTGCGGCAGTTTCACTTCTACACGCTGAACCGAGCCGAGCTCAGCTACGCGATCTGCCACTTGCTGGGGGTGCGGGCGAAGGTGGCGGAACTAGCGGCGGCGTAAATCCCCCTCCCGCTTGCGGGAGGGGTTAGGGGAGGGGCTATCCTCCTCGACCACGTTGAATTTTGCACAGCCCCTCCCCCGACCCCTCCCGCAAGCGGGAGGGGAGGAAGAAGGAAGAAATGATGACACCACGCGAAACCCTATTGGCCGAAGCCGCCAAGCGCATCCTGATCACCGACGGTGCGTTCGGGACCGAGATCCAGAACTGGAAGCTTTCCGAGGACGATTATGCCGGCGATCTCGGCCTGAGCCACGATCAGAAGGGCAATAACGACATCCTTGCGTTGACCAAGCCCGAGGTGCCGGAATCGATCCACCGCGCTTATTTCGCGGCCGGGGCGGACATCGCCGAGACGAACACCTTCTCGGCCAACAAGATCAGCCAGGCGGACTATGGCGCCGAGCATCTGGTGCGCGAGATCAACGTCCAGTCCGCGGCGATGGCGCGGCGCGTGGCCGACGAGTTCCAGGCCGAGGACGGCCGCCCGCGCTTCGTCGCCGGCGCGCTGGGGCCGACCAACAAGACGCTGTCGCTGAGCCCCGACGTCAACGATCCCGGCTATCGCGAGATCGACTTCGATTATCTCAAGGAAGTCTATCGCGAACAGATCGACGCGCTGGTCGAGGGCGGGGTGGACTTCATCCTGATCGAGACGGTGTTCGACACGCTCAACGCCAAGGCGGGGATCATGGCGGCGATCGAGGCCGGCAAGGATCTGGGCCGCGATTTGCCGATCATGATGTCGATGACGCTGACCGATCTTTCGGGGCGCAACCTCTCCGGCCACACGGTCGAGGCCTTCTGGCATGCGGTGCGCCATGCCAAGCCGCTGACGATCGGTCTCAACTGCTCGTTCGGGGCGGAGCAGTTGCGTCCGCATGTGAAGACGCTGAGCGCGCTGTGCGACACGCTGATCATGGTCTATCCCAATGCCGGCCTTCCCAACGAACTGGGCGAATATGACGAGATGCCGGCGACGACCGCGGCCTTGGTCAAGGAATGGGCCGATGCCGGGCAGGTCAATGTGCTCGGCGGCTGCTGCGGATCGACCCCGGCGCATATCGCGGCGATCGCCGAGGCGGTGAAAGCGCTCGAGCCGCGGCGGATCGCGGTGCCCGAGGTGCAGACCCGGCTGGCGGGGCTCGAGCCCTTCACGATGGCGGCCTGATCCATGGCTGACGGCGACACCTGGCGCGTGCGGGAGGCCAGCGCGGACGACGCCCGGGCGCTGGCGCTGGTCGGCGCCGCGACCTTTCTGGATGCCTTTGCCGGGGTGCTGCAGGGTGAGGCGATCGTCGCCCATTGCGCGCGAGTTCATTCCGATGCGGCTTATCGGAACGCCTTGGCGGGCGGCGCGCGGGCATGGCTGGCCGAGAGCGTCACCGGCGGTGCGCCGATCGGCTATGCGCTGCTCGGCACGCCCGATCTGCCCGGCGCCCAAGCCGGTGACGTCGAGCTCAAGCGCATCTATTTGTTGGCGCGCTTCCACGGCAGCGGCGCAGGGGCCGCGTTGATGCAGGCGGCGGTTGCGGCGGCCGGCGGGCATGAGCGGCTGCTGCTGGGCGTCTATGCCGGCAATGCCCGCGCCATCGCTTTCTATCGTCGGCAGGGCTTCGTGCCTGTCGGCGAGCGCCAGTTCGACGTGGGCGGTACGCTCCACGACGATCTCGTCTTCGCCCGGCCGCTAGCTTCCTGATTTCTCATGTACGGACACTTTCATTGACCCCCTCCTCCTCCACCAACTTCGTCAATGTCGGCGAGCGGACCAACGTTACCGGCTCCGCGGCGTTCAAGAAGCTCATCATGGCCGGCGACTATAACAAGGCCGTCGAAGTCGCGCGCCAGCAGGTCGAGAATGGCGCGCAGGTGGTGGACGTCAACATGGACGAGGGGCTGCTCGACGCGCACTACGCCATGACCACTTTCCTCAAGCTGATCGCCGCCGAGCCCGACATCGCCCGCGTGCCGGTGATGATCGACAGCTCGAAATGGTCGGTGATCGAGGCGGGGCTGAAATGCGTTTCCGGCAAGCCGATCGTCAATTCGATCAGCATGAAGGAAGGCGAGGCGCAGTTTCTCGAGCAGGCCCGCAAATGCATGGCGTACGGTGCCGCCGCGGTGGTGATGGCGTTCGACGAGACCGGGCAGGCCGACACCAAGGACCGCAAGGTCGAGATTTGCGAGCGAGCCTACAAATTGCTCGTCGGCATCGGCTTCCCGCCCGAGGATATCATCTTCGATCCCAACGTGTTCGCGGTCGCGACGGGGATCGAGGAGCATAATAATTACGGCGTCGACTTCATCGAGGCGACGCGCGAGATCAAGAAGCGCTGTCCGCACGTCCATATCTCGGGCGGGCTATCGAACCTGTCGTTCAGCTTCCGCGGCAACGAAGTCGTCCGCAAGGCGATGCATTCGGTGTTCCTCTATCATGCCATTCCCGCGGGCATGGACATGGCGATCGTCAATGCCGGCCAGCTCGACATCTACGACCAGATCGAGCCCGAGCTGCGCACGGCCTGCGAGGATGTGATCCTCAACCGCGACCCCGAGGCCGGCGACCGGCTGGTCGCGCTCGCCGAGAAATTCCGCGGCACCGATGCGGTGGCCGAGAAGCAGATGGCCGAATGGCGTGGCTGGGACGTCTCGAAGCGGCTCGAACATGCGCTGGTCAAGGGCATCGACTTGCATGTCGTCGAGGATACCGAGGAAGCCCGGCTGGCCTATGCCCGCCCGATCGAAGTGATCGAGGGCCCGCTGATGGACGGGATGAACGTCGTCGGCGACCTGTTCGGCAGCGGCAAGATGTTCCTCCCGCAGGTGGTCAAATCCGCCCGCGTGATGAAGAAGGCGGTCGCGCATCTGCTGCCCTATATCGAGGCTTCGAAGGAGCCCGGCGCCAAGGGCAAGGGCAAGATCATCATGGCGACCGTGAAGGGCGACGTGCACGATATCGGCAAGAATATCGTCGGCGTCGTCCTGCAGTGCAACGGCTTCGACGTGGTCGACCTGGGGGTGATGGTGCCCTGGTCGAAGATCATCGCGGCGGCGAACGAGAATGATGCCGACATGATCGGATTGTCGGGGCTGATCACGCCGAGCCTCGACGAAATGGTGACCGTCGCCGAGGAGATGCAGCGGCTGGAGATGACGATGCCGCTGCTGATCGGCGGCGCCACCACCAGCCGCGTCCACACCGCGCTGCGGATCGAGCCGGCATACAAGGGCCCGGTGATTCACGTCCTCGACGCCAGCCGCGCGGTGGGCGTGGCGACGACGCTCGTCTCGGACACGATCCGCGACGATTATGTCGCCAAGATCGCCGACGAATATGAGGCGGTCCGCGTGGCGCGTGCGAACAAGGGACAGAGCGACCTGCTGCCGCTGGAGACGGCGCGGGAGAATGGGTTCGTTGCCGACATGGCGCTCAAGCCGCCGGCGCCCAAACAGCCCGGCGTCCATGTGTTCGACGATTGGGACCTGGCCGAGCTGCGCCGCTATATCGACTGGACGCCCTTCTTCCGCGCCTGGGAGCTGGCGGGCAATTATCCCGCGATCCTGACCGACGAAGTGGTCGGCGAGAGCGCGACTTCGCTGTTCGCCGATGCCCAGGCGATGCTCGACAAGATCATCGACGAGAAATGGCTGACCGCGCGCGGCGTCGCCGGGCTGTGGCCGTGCCATCGCAGCGGCGACGACATCCGCGTGCAGACGCGCCATTCGGACGATCATCGCAGCCCCGACGGCGCGAGCGTCCCCGACTTCTTCCACGTGCCCGACCTGGACCGCAGCAACGAAGGCAGCGTCCGATTGCCGATGCTGCGCCAGCAGATCGCCAAGCGGGAGGGCCGGGCGAACATGTGCCTGGCCGACTTCATCGATCCGCACGGCGACTGGATCGGCGGCTTCGCGGTGGGCATCCACGGCATCGAGCCGCATCTGGCCGGCTTCAAGGCGGCGATCGACGATTATTCGGACATTTTGCTCAAGGCCTTGGCCGATCGCCTGGCCGAGGCCTTTGCCGAGCGGCTGCACCAATATGTCCGCACCGATCTGTGGGGCTATGCCGAGGGCGAGCAGCTCGACAATGAGGCGCTGGTCCGCGAGCAATATCGCGGCATCCGCCCCGCGCCGGGCTATCCCGCCTGCCCCGAGCACAGCCTGAAGCCGATCCTGTTCGAGATGCTGGACGCAGAGGCGGCGACCGGCCTGACGCTGACCGAGAGCTTCGCGATGCTGCCGACCGCGGCGGTGAGCGGATTTTACTTCGGGCATCCGCAGGCGGAATATTTCGGCGTGGCGCGGATCGGGCAGGACCAGGTCGAGGATTATGCCGCGCGGCGGGGAATTCCGCTCGATCTGGCGCAGCGTTATTTGCGGCCGAACCTGGACTGAGTCGGGGGAGCGGAGACGCTTAGCTTCGCACTTTTCTCGTGTTTTGGGTAATTCCGTTGCGCGGAGGGGTAAGGAAGTTGCGCTTGGCGAACTTGCGATTTTGACGGGTTCAAAGAGCCGGGAGAGGGTGTCAGACCAAATCCTATTTTGGAAGGACCGAATGCGAGCGATGCGTCGGCACCAATCTCGATCCGATGCGGGACCCCCCTGATCCTAGGGTTGCGCGCAGCCACATGCTCAATACGACTTGGGCAATTGCCGCTTCCCAAGCGGCGGCTCTCTCGGCTTTTGCGATCAGGACCCATCATGCGCGCCACGCCTGCGTTCCGAATGCGCTCGAAACGCCCGGCTCTATGGGTGGGCATTGCCACGCTGGCGCTTCCGGTCATCATCCCTTCCCAGGCTCGTGCGCAATGGACCGCAGCGAACGACGAGGCCAATCGCCAGCGCATGATGTCCAGCATGAGCGACACTGCCTCCGCGAACGACCGCCGCAATGCCGACGCCGCGTTCCAGAGGGGGCTGGCCGGCGGCCGCTCGACCACGGGCGGATCAGGCGGCACCAGTGCTCCCAATTCGTCATCCCCGTCGGCGAGCGCCTTTGCCGCCACGCCCGGCGCGGAGCGAGGTCCGCAAAGCGTGGTTGCGACCCGCACCGTGTTCATCCGCATCGAGGAGACGACGCCACAAATGCTGGCTCGCGTGACGCGGGAGGCCGGAGAAGGAAAGGCGGAATCGCAGTATAATCTTGGCCGGTTGAACTATGCGGGCCTTGGCGTCGCACGCGATGACGTGGCCGCGCGCCGCTGGTTTGGGGCCGCAGCGGCCCAGGGGCACCCGGCGGCCTCTGCGCAATATGGCTATCTGACGATGTATGGACGCGGCGGCCCGGTCGACCCCGCCGCTGCTCGAGCCGCGCTGCGCACCGCAGCGGCCGGTGGCGATAGCTATGGCCAGGCGCTCTACGGCATGATGCTGGTCAATGACGCTGTCGAGACGCGCACCAGCGATGCGCCGCTTCCCGAAGCGATCGATCTGCTGACGCGCGCCGCGGATGCCGGCGAGGTGGTCGCGCAAGCGATTCTGGGAACCGTGGTCTATGTCTTCGGCACCAATGGCGCCAAGGCGGATCCGGCCAAGTCGATCCACTATCTCAAGCTCGCCGCGGCTCAGGATCATCCGATGGCGCTGCAGATATTGGGCGAGCATTATATGGTGGGCGGCGCCGCCATCGAAAAGGACAGGGCCAAGGGCTGGGCGCTGCTCACCAAGGCGGCCGATCTTGGCCAGGCCGGAGCGATGCGCCCGCTGGGGCTGTCGCTCATTCAGGGCAGCAACGGTCAAGGGAAGGACCCGGCCAGGGGGCTGAAATATATCCGCATGGCGGTGGAGCAACGCCATCCCGCGGCGATGGGCGACTATGCAGCAATTCTATACGAGGGCGCGCTGGTGCCGAAGGATTTGGCGGCGTCCGTCCGATACGCGCGCGAGGCGGCCGAGGCCGGAGATGGCGACGCGCAGGTGATGATGGTGCGCTTCGCATATTTTGGCGACGGCGTGGCCAAGGATGTGAACGCTGCCGTGCGCTACGCCCGCCTTGCCGCAGAGGGCGGACACTCCGAGGGCCAGCGCATGCTCGGCGCACTCTACCAGAACGGGGAGGGGGTGCCCAAGGATGTGAAAGAAGCAGTCCGCTGGTTCCGAAAATCCGCAGCGCAGGGCAATCAGCAGGCCGCCACCGACCTTCAAGATCCGGAGAACGTCGCAGCGGCCCGCGATATGTAAGGTTTAGACTGTTTGACGTTCTTGCCTGCCTAATTCTCAGAAATCACCTGGAGCAAAATATATGATTTTCGTATCCGTTTCTGCAGCGATATTGCTCAGCTTGACCCCGGCCGAACCCGCACAGGCTACGGAAGGATTTCTGGTCTGCACTGCGACCCCGACGCGGCCCGGGTCCAATCGTGTTGCGCTGCTGAACCTTTCTCAAGGCGACGGAGCGCGTGTCGCTGCCCTGACCGACGAATATCAGGCTTGGCTTCGCAGTGATGCGTCCGTTGCCCAGGTTATCGAGGCGGCAGGCATCGATCCCCGGCTCGTACGCGCCCAGGCAAAAGTCGAGTGCGTGTGGGCGAAGGAGCAGACCGCTGCGGAAGCAATTGCCGTGCGTTTGGGGAACGGTTTGCGCGCGGACAACGTTAAGGTTCTTCCTTCGAACTGGTCTCCTAAAGTAGTGCCGGCAACCGAGCGCTGATGCGGCCCGGAGCAATGCGGCGCGGCGGCGGCTTCCGGGCGCAACGGCGCGGGGAGACCAGGTTGGTCAAGGTGCTCGCCGCGCAGCTCGATCCCGATACCGGCAGCGTCGATATGCCGCGCGGCGCCCGGCTGGGATATAGCGCGAAGGAAGCGCCGCATGGCGAATGCACGCTCTCATCTTTCGGACGAAAGATGATGTCGACTGACCGCAGGATGCGCATCGCTCTAATCGAGTAACTGCACCTCGATGCGTCGGAATTCGATCGGGTGTCCTTCGCTTTGCAGCGCGATATAGCCGCCCGTGAGCATGATCTTGCCCCCCGCAGCGGCGATCAGCGGTTTGGCGTCCTCGTCGCCCGCATCGAGCTCGGGTTTCGAATAGCGCAGCACCAGCTTGCCGTCGATTGTGTGGCTGATGTGCCCGCTCGGCAGCACCTCGACTTCGGCGCGCATCCAGCGACCGTTCTTCTCAATCGGCGAGGAGGACAGGATGCAATGTTGCGTCTCGAGCTTGCCGTTGATGTGCACGGTGGTGCCGGGGGTGCAAAGATTGCCGGTCGGCTCCGCCGGATCACGCGGGGTGCCCAACAGCTGCATTTCGAGGCTGACCGGGAAGGCTTGGTCGCGGCGCATCGTCGCGGGGGCCTGGGCATGGAACATCAGTCCGCTGTTGCTGCCCTGCCAGTTCTTGATCCCGGGAAGCGATTCGCCGAACAGCCGATATTCGAAGCGGATGCGGTAGGCCGTGAGGGGCGACTTCCAGAATAGGTGGCCGAACTCTCCGGTAAACTTCGGATAGCCGGCGTGGCTCACCCGGATCGCACCCGCTTCGACCACGAACATCTTCAGCGGATCCTCGCCGACCGCTCGGCCGCTAATCTTGGGCGTCCAGCCCTCGAGCGTCTTGCCGTCGAAAATCGACACCCATTGGGGTGGGGCGGGCGCGGCGCCGAGCAACGCCAGCATCGGCAACAACAATATCGGTTTCATAAGAGGAATGGTCGCGGAATTTGGACGCCGAGGCAAGGCGGGTCCCATGGAGCATCGCCGTTGTCCATACCAACATGCAGCCGTCGCCGGGATGCGGAGGGTGGGGGTTGTGCGGGGGATGACGCACGATGCTGCAAGTGCTAACGGCGGCGCATGCTCAACCTGACCGACATCACGGTGCGCCTCGGCGGGCGCACGATCCTCGATAATGCCACCGCCAAGCTGCCGCCGCGCGGGCGGATCGGGCTGATCGGGCGCAATGGCGCGGGGAAGACCACGCTGGTGAAGGTGATCGCCTCGCAGCTCGATCCCGATACCGGCAGCGTCGACATGCCGCGCGGGGCCCGGCTGGGCTATATCGCGCAGGAAGCGCCGCATGGCGATTCGACGCCGTTCCAGACGGTGCTCGATGCCGATCTGGAGCGCGCGGCGCTGCTCCACGAGAGCGAGACCAGCCACGATCCCGATCGGCTGGGCGAAGTGCATGAGCGGCTGATGGCGATCGACGCCTATACCGCGCCGTCGCGCGCGGCGCAGATCCTGGTGGGCCTGGGCTTCGACGAGGAGATGCAGCATGCGCCGCTCGACAGCTTCTCGGGCGGGTGGAAGATGCGCGTGGCGCTGGCGAGCCTGCTCTTCTCGCAGCCCGACGTGCTGCTGCTCGACGAGCCTTCGAACCATCTCGATCTCGAAGCGGTCTTGTGGCTTGAGGATTTCCTGAAGGGCTATCAGGCGACGATCCTGCTGGTCAGCCACGAGCGCGATTTTCTCAACAATGTCGTCGATCATATCCTCCATCTGGATCGCGGCAAGCTCACGCTGTATCCAGGTGGCTATGATGCGTTCGAGCGGCAGCGCGCCGAGCGGCAGGCGCAGATCGCCTCCGCCCGCGCCAAGCAGCAGGCGCAGCGCGAGCATCTGCAGGAATATATCGCCAAGAACAGCGCGCGCGCCTCGACCGCCAAGCAGGCGCAGAGCCGGCAGAAGGCTTTGGCCAAGATGCAACCGATCGCGGAGCTGCTCGACGATCCGACGCTCACCTTCGACTTTCCCAATCCCGACGAACTGCGCCCGCCGCTGATCACGCTCGACCTGGCGAGCGTGGGCTATGGCGAGACGCCGATCCTCAAGCGGCTCAATTTGCGCATCGATCCCGACGACCGGATCGCTTTGCTCGGGCGCAACGGCAACGGCAAGACGACGCTGGCGCGGCTGCTCGCGGCGCAGCTGACGCCGATGGAAGGCGAGATGAATGCGTCGGGCAAGATGCGCGTGGGCTATTTCACCCAGTATCAAGTCGAGGAACTGGAGCGCAGCGAGACGCCGCTCCAGCATATGACCGTGCTGATGAAGGGCGCGAGCCAGGGCGCGGTGCGCGGCCAGCTTGGGCGGTTCGGCTTTTCGGGGCAGAAGGCGACGACCGAAGTCGGCAAATTGTCGGGCGGCGAGCGCGCGCGGCTGGCGCTGGCGCTGATTACCCGCGACGCGCCGCACATGCTGATCCTCGACGAGCCGACGAACCATCTCGACGTCGATGCGCGCGAGGCGCTGATCCAGGCGCTCAACGAATATACGGGAACGGTCGTGCTGGTCAGCCACGATCGCCACATGCTGGAGATGACCGCCGACCGGCTGGTGCTGGTCGACCAGGGCACGGCGAAGGAATTCGACGGCTCGCTCGACGATTATATCGCCTTCGTGCTGAGCAAGGACGGGGCGGGGCCGAAGCTGTCCAAGGCCGACAAGAAGGAAGCGCGGCGGCTGGCGGCGGAGGCGCGCGACAAGGATGCGGGGCTGCGTAAGGCGGCCAAGGCGGCGGAGAGCGAGCTGGCCAGGCTCACCGAGCAGCGCAGCGCGGTGGATCGGGCGATGTTCGATCCGTCGACCGCAGAGGCGGGGCTTTCGACGCTTTCGATGAGCGATCTGATGAAGCGGCGGGCGGAGGTGACCGCGGCGATGGAGGCGGCGGAAGTGGCGTGGATGGAGGCGAGCGAGGCGCTGGAGGGGATCGCCGGCTAGCGCTCGCCTGCTGTTTCAGCCGTCACCCCGCCGCAGGCCGGGGCCCAGTTGCAAACCGATGGAGATGGCGGGATGCCGTCGCGCGTCCGCCGTAGCTGGGCCCCGGCCGTCGCCGGGGTGGAACCCCACTCGAAATCGATCAGCGGGTATCAGGCGCGGAGGCGGCCTAGCTCGGCCTGCGCGGCGAACAGCTTCATCTGGGTGCGGGCGGCGTCGAGATTGTGCTGCGCGAGATGGCTTCCGCAACCCTGCAGGCTGCCTTCCAGATCGGGGCGTTCGCCGATTTCCAGGCAGCGCTCCCACGCGCCGATCGCGAGCGGGAGCCAGTCTTCGAGCGCTTGCGCGGGCTCGGCCGCGGCCTGATCGAGCGCGAGATTGCCGAGGACGAAGTAGAAATCGGGGGAGTCCGGCCAGTTGGGCGCCTCGGCATGTGCCAGCGCCAGCGCGGCTTCGCGGCGGCCGGTCTTGCCCAGGCAGTGGAGCTGGCGGACGACCAGCGAGTGGCGCCAGTTCGCCTTGTGCGAGGTCGCGTCCAGCGCGGCGGCATAGCGGGTGCAGGCCGCGGGCAAGTCGCCGCGCATTTCGGCATCCTTGGCGAGCTGGTAGAGGAGGTAGGGATCGCCCGGACGATCCTGGAGCTCGCGCAGCAGGAGCAGGCCATTGCGATCGCGCTTGCGGTCGATCTGCTCCGCCAGATAGCCGTCATGCGCGAGGTGCAGTGCGATGCGGGCGCGCGGCAGCGGCGAGATCGGCTGTTCGTGGACGCGCCCTTCATAGCGTACGCCGCGGGGAAGCAGGCGGGTGAGCCAGCTGCGCCGTTCGCAATCGGGGCCGCGGCCTTCGACGCCACTGCGGACGCATATCGTGCCGAGCCGGACCGGGCCGCGGCACCAGGCGCGCAGGGCGTCGCCGCCCTCGACGATCCATTCGTCGGCGTCGATCACCAGGTTCCAATCGGCATCGGCGAGGTCGAGCGCATGGTTGCGCGCGATCGAGAAATCGTCCGGCCAGGGCAGATGGTGGACCTCGGCGCCGGCGGCTGCGGCCAGCATCGGCGTGGCGTCGGTCGAGCCAGTATCGAGAACCAGCATGCGATCGACATAGGGGCGCACGCTATCCAGGCAACGGGCGATGCAGCGCGCCTCGTCGCGAACGATCAGGACGGCGGCGATGGTCGGGGCATTCAGCATAGGGTCTCGTCCGGCAGTTTGTGTGACGGTGGCAGAGGCTTCCAAAGAAACTGTTAACCATGCCGCTCTACCCTTGCCGTGAAACGCGAGGACGACCGATGATCCCCAAGCTGCTGCATTTCATCTGGGTGGGCGACGAATCCAAATGCCCGCATAACTGCATCGACACCTGGCGCGCGCTGCACCCCGACTGGACGATCCGGATCTGGGGCAATGCCGATCTGGAGCAGCAGGCCTGGCACAATCGCGCGCATATGGAGGACATGTACGGCCACGAGCTGAACGGCGTCGCGGACATGATGCGCTGGGAAATTCTGTACGCGCATGGCGGGATCGTCGTCGATGCGGACAGTATCGCGCTGCGCCCGCTCGACGATCACCTGCTCGACTGCGAGGCCTTCACTTGCTGGGAGAATGAGATCGCGCGGCCCGGGCTGCTCGCGGCGGGCTATTTCGGCAGCGTCGCGCGCAATCCCTTCGTCGGGCAGATCATCCATGACATTGCCGCCGAGGCCAGCGTCACCGATGCCAAGGCGTGGCGCACGGTGGGGCCGCAGCGGCTGACCGAGACCTATCGCAAATGCGGCTATTCCAAGCTGCGCATCTATCCGAGCCACTATTTCATCCCGACGCATTTCACCGGGCTGACCTATGAAGGCAGCGATCCGGTCTATGCCGATCAGCTCTGGGGATCGACCAAGCAGGCCTATGACGAGATTCACAAGCGCGCGGTGCAGCCGCCCGTGGCCGCGGTCTCCCCGCTGGTGGCCAGGCATCCGGCGTATTTCGTCCAGCAGGTGAACGTCAGCAGTGATTTCGCGACGCTGCGCCGGACGGACGTGCTGCGTAGCTTCTGCGAGGGGCAGCGGGTGCTGCATGTCGGCTGCGCGGACTGGCCGATCACCGATCCCCGGACCTCGCTGCACCTGGCGCTGGAGCCGGTCTGCGCGCAGCTCGACGGAGTCGATCCGCATGCCGAGGCGCTGGAGCAGCTCGCGCCCTTCACCAAGGGGCGGCTCTTCTCGAGCCTGGCCGAGGCGACCGATCGCTACGATCTGGTGCTCGTGCCCGAAGTGATGGAGCATGTGCCCAACGTCTCGGACTTCCTGGCGCAGCTCGAGGCGATCGACGCCGATGCCTATCTGATCTCGGTGCCCGACGCCTATCAGTGCCGCAGCCGGCATTTCGACTATGTCGAGGGCAGCGAGACCTTCGTCGAAGTCGTCCACCCCGATCACAACGCCTGGTACACGCCCTACACCTTCGCCAACACGATCCGGAAATATAGCGGGCTGCAGCTCGAGCGGATGTGGTTCTTCAACCGGATCTCGCTGCTGGCCCTGCTCTCAAAGGATGCGATGCGGCTGGCTGCTTGAGGCTTGCCGCTGCGCCGTCACGCGCTACACCTCTCCTCGAACGGGGAGAGCAAGATGACGACGCAGGCCGCGGAGCCGAGTGCCAAGGAGATGCGGCTGGTGATCGGCGCGTCGTCGCTGGGCACCGTGTTCGAATGGTATGATTTCTTCATCTATGGGACGCTCGCCGCATCGGGGATCATCGGGCGGACCTTCTTTCCCGCCGGCAATGAAGTGCTGCAGGCGTTGCTGGCCTGGGCCGGCTTCGCGGTCGGGTTCGGATTCCGGCCGCTGGGGGCGATCCTGTTCGGCTATCTGGGCGACAAGCTCGGGCGCAAATATACCTTCCTGGTGACGATCACGCTGATGGGCGTGGCGACCGCGGGCGTCGGGCTGGTGCCGAGCTATGCGGCGATCGGGATTGCCGCGCCGGTGCTGATCATCCTGCTGCGGATCTGCCAGGGGCTGGCGCTGGGCGGCGAATATGGCGGGGCGGCGATCTATGTCGCCGAGCATTCGAGCCACGGGCGCGCGGGCTTCCATACCAGCTTCATCCAGGCGAGCGTGATCGGCGGGTTCATCCTGAGCATCGCCGTCGTGCTGGTCTGCCGGTTCGGCATGCCGCTGGAAATCTGGAACGCCTGGGGCTGGCGGGTGCCGTTCCTCTTCTCGATCGTGTTGCTGGCGGTGTCGCTGTGGATGCGGCTGAAGCTTTCCGAGAGTCCGGTGTTCAAGGCGATGAAGGAAGCCGGCGAGACCGCGAAGAATCCGTTCGTCGAGAGCTTCATC
The DNA here is from genome assembly GCF_026167525.1 of Sphingomonas sp. M1-B02. NCBI lineage: Bacteria > Pseudomonadati > Pseudomonadota > Alphaproteobacteria > Sphingomonadales > Sphingomonadaceae > Sphingomonas > Sphingomonas sp. M1-B02. Next base: position 3,236,474 of record NZ_CP110679.1, read on the forward strand.
TATCCCGGCAACCGCAAGCGGCTGTTCGTCGCCTTGTTCGGGATCGCCGCGGGGCTGACGGTGATCTGGTATACCGCGACCTTCTCGGTGCTGTCGTTCCTGCAGGGGCCGATGCGGCTCGATGCCACCGCGGCGCAATTGATCACCGGCGGCGCGGCGGTGATCGGGATCGTCTTCTTCATTTTCTTCGGCCATCTGTCGGATCGGGTGGGGCGCAAGAAGCCGATCGTGATCGGCTATGCGCTGACGCTGGTGCTGCTGTTCCCGCTCTTCTGGGTGATCGGCAACGCCGCCAATCCGGAGCTTGCGGCGGCGGCGCGGCGGGCGCCGGTGATCGTCACCGGGCCGCACTGCGGATACGACCCCTTCGCGAGCGTGCAGCCCGACGAGTGCGGCAAGCTGCTCGATTATTTCTCGAAGAAAGGCGTGACCTACAATACCGCGAAGGCGCCGGCGGTGACCGTCTCGATCGGTGGCAATCCGGTGAACGACACAGAGCCTGCCGCGCTCGACGCGGCGCTGGCGGCGGCGGGCTATCAGCTCGATCGGGTGGTGCCTTCGGGCGGAAACCTGGTGGTGATCGTGCTGGCGATCCTCGGGCTGGTGGCGCTTTCGGGGGCGACCTATGGCCCGGTGGCGGCACTGCTGAGCGAGATGTTTCCCTCGCGGATCCGCTACAGCTCGATGTCGATCCCCTATCATATCGGCACCGGCTATTTCGGCGGCTTCCTGCCGCTGATCAGCCAGTTGATCGTCGCCAAGACCGGCGATCCCTATGCCGGGCTCTGGTACACCTTCGCGGTGGTGGCGCTGGCGCTGGTGGTGACGGTGTGGGGGCTCGAAGAGACGGTGGCGCCGAAGCCCGTACGGCGCTAATCGCTGCGGCGATGACTGGATCCCCGCTACGGCTGCGCCTCGATGGCGCGGCACTCGTCGACAATTGGCGGCTGCTTGATCGGCTGAGCGGGGCGGCGGCGTGCGGCGCGGCGGTGAAGGCCAACGGCTATGGGCTGGGCGCGCGTGAGGTGGTGCGGCGGTTGCAACGCGCCGGATGTCGGGATTTCTTCGTGGCGACCTGGGCCGAGGCTGCGGCACTGGCCGATCTGCGCGTCGATATCGCCGTGCTGCACGGCGTGCGCGAGGCGGATCTCGGCTTTGATTTGCCCGAGCGAATCCGGCCCGTGCTGAGCACGGCGAACCAGGTGCGTCGCTGGCAGGATTCGGGCGGGGGCCCCTGCGACGTGATGGTCGACACGGGGATGAATCGGCTGGGTGTGTCGTTGGAGGATGTGGCGAGCGGGCTGCTAGACGGGCTGGCGATCGACACGCTGATGAGCCACCTCGCCTGCGCCGACGAGGATGTGCCGCTGAACGCAGTGCAGCGCGATCGGCTGGCGGGGCTGCAGGGGCGCACCTCCGCCAAGCGGCTGAGCCTGGCCAATTCGGCGGGGATCGCGCTGGGGGTGGACTATGGCTTCGACCTGACGCGGCCGGGGATATCGCTGTACGGCGGCGTCCAGCGCGCGGGGCATGCCGGGATACGGCAGGTGGTAACGCCCGAGGCGCAGGTGCTGCAGCGGCGGCGGGTGAAGGCGGGCGAGATCGTCGGCTACAACGCGACCTTCGTGGCGACGGCGGACATGGACGTGGCGGTGCTCAACATCGGTTATGCGGACGGATATCTGCGCTGCTTCTCGGGCAAGGGGCGCGCGTGGGTCGGCGATGTGGCGGTGCCGGTGATCGGGCGGGTGTCGATGGACATGACCGCGATCGCGGTGGATGCCGTGCCGGAGCTGGTCGAGGGGGATTGGGTTGCGATGGACTATGAGTTGCCGGAGACGGCGGCGCTTAGCGGGTTGTCGCAGTATGAGTTGCTGACGGGATTGGGGAAGCGGTTCGAGCGGGTTTGGAGATGACGAAACCTCGGTTGGTCGATCTATCTATTAGGGAATTTGCCAGAGAATGGATCTGCCGGCGGGCGCCGGTATGGGCGTGCCGTCTGCTCCGAGGGCAGGAGAGTAGCGCGCTCGCTTGAGCATCAGCGAACACGACAGCGAATCGAGGTCAGGATGGCCGCTGCTCTGGACGATCACGCAATTCTTGGCTCGACCATCTACATCAATCGTCCATCGCATGCGGACGTAGCCGGTGCGTTTCCCCAACAGCGCCTTGACGGGATAGTCATCGGTTGTGACCCACGTTTCGGGATGGTCTGCCACCGCATATTTAGTCACCTTCTTCAGTGCGGCGAGATCATATCCCCAATGCGTTAGCAACATATCTTCACATTGGGCGATGGTGCGCATCGCACCCGCCGAATTCGCTAGTGCGAGGTGAATTGGCCTCTCTTTGCCCGCAATGAGTCGAAGGGAGGTAGCTCCGGCAAAGTTCGATATGTCGGCACGAGGTACTGAGAAACGCACAAGCCGTTTGCCGGGAATCGTATAGTCACGAAACGAGCCGTTCGCCTTCTGCCCACTAGGTAGCAATTCGACCGAAGCGTCCTGACCCACTCGGTAAAAATTCTTGCCTGAGTACGGCGTCATCACGACCAGTTCGATGTCGTCATCGGCGGGTACGGGGCGGATCGCGAAAGTCGCCTGATCCGGCCCCCGCCCAAAGGTCCGAGACAGGACGCACATCGACTCTTCGAACTCGGCGACCCAAGGGCCGCTATGCACCCGGGGGACATCGGGGGCAGTCTGCGCCGCTACCGGAGCCGCGAGTGCCGTCGCACACAGAAACGCGCATTTCATCAGCTTGCCCCCTTCAAAGCGGATTAGATCGAGACGGTACCGCTGAACACCTCCACGCAGCCACCACCCACACTCGCCCGGACTCCGTCGCTCGCCTTCCAAGCCCGCAACGCCAGCCGGCTTTCGCGGCCCATCTCCACCCCCTGCACCGCTTCATAAGCCAGCTCGGACTCGCCCGAGAGCGACAGGCGGAGCGCGGCGAGGGCGGCGTTGGCGCTGCCGGTGGCGGGGTCTTCCCAGGTCCCGGATAGCGGCGAGAACATGCGGGCGCAGATGCCGGCGCCGTCCTGCGCGTACAGGAAGATCGAGAGGCGGCCCTTGCCCGAAGGATGCGCGGTGGCGGCGCGGCGATAGGCCGGCATGTCGGGTGCGGCGCGGGCAAGCGCGTCGGGTGCGACTTCGACCAGGATGAAGTCGACGCCGACGCTGGCGCGCACGGGCTCATGCGCGGTGACGATGATGTCCTCGACCGGCAGCGACAGGCAGGCGGCGATATCCGGCACCGGCAATTCGCCGAGCAGGCTCAGCGGCTGCGGCGCGTCGATCTCGGCGCCGTTTTCGGAGAGGCGCACTTCGACGATTCCCGCGATTTCCTCGAAGCGCAGCACCGGTTCATGCACATGGCCCAGCCGCGCCAGCACGAAGGCCGTGCCGACATTGGGGTGGCCGGCGAAGGGCATCTCGGCGGTGCGGGTGAAGATGCGCACTTGCGCAGTGTTGGCCGGGTCCTGCGGGGGCAGGACGAAGGTCGTCTCGCTATAGTTCAGCTCGGCGGCGAGCGCCTGCATCGTCGCGGTATCGAGCCCGCTCGCGGCCGGAAAGACCGCGAGCGGATTGCCGCCAAAGCGGCGGTCGGTAAAGACGTCGACGGTGTGATAGGCGTATTCGGCCACCGACGGGCTCAGTCGCGCGCGATGCACATGGCGATGCCCATGCCGCCGCCGATGCAGAGCGTGGCGAGGCCCTTCTTGGCGTCGCGCTTCTGCATTTCGTAGATGAGCGTAGTCAGCACGCGCGCGCCCGATGCGCCGATCGGGTGGCCGATCGCGATCGCGCCGCCATTCACGTTGACCTTTTCGGCATCCCAGCCGAGCTCCTTGCCGACCGACAGCGCCTGCGCGGCGAAGGCTTCGTTGGCTTCGATCAGATCGAGATCGGCGATGCTCCAGCCGGCCTTCTCGAGCGCCTTCTTCGAGGCGGGGACGGGGCCGATGCCCATGATCGAGGGATCGACGCCGGCCGACGCCCAGCTCTTGATCACCGCGAGGATCGGGCTGCCGCGCTTTTCGGCTTCTTCGCGCGACATGATCACCAAAGCGGCGGCGCCGTCGTTGAGCCCCGAGGCATTGGCGGCGGTGACGGTGCCGTCCTTCTTGAAGGCGGGGCGCAGCCCGGCGATGCCGTCGACGGTGGCGCCGGCGCGGATATATTCGTCGTCGGCGACGATCGTGTCGCCCTTGCGGCCCTTGACGGTGACGGCCGAAATCTCATCCTTGAAACGGCCCGAGCTGCGCGCCGCCTCGGCGAGATTCTGCGAGCGGACGGCGAATTCGTCCTGATCGCCGCGGGTGACCTGATATTGCTCGGCGAGATTTTCGGCGGTGATGCCCATATGATAGCCGTTGAAGACGTCGGTCAGGCCATCCTTGATCATCGTGTCGACCAGCGTCACGTCGCCCATCTTGGTGCCCGGGCGCAGCGACTGGGCGTGGGTGGACATCGACATCGATTCCTGCCCGCCCGCGACGACGATCGTCGCGTCGCCGGTCTTGATCGCCTGATAAGCGAGCGCGACGGCGCGGAGGCCAGAGCCGCAGACCTGCTGGACGCCCCAGGCGGGGACTTCCTTGGGGATGCCGGCGTTCATCGAGGCCTGGCGCGCGGGGTTCTGGCCCTGCGCGGCCGTGAGCACCTGGCCGAGGATCACTTCGTCGACTTCCTCGCCCTTGACCCCGGCCTGCTCCAGCGCGGCCTCGATCGCGACGCGGCCGAGCTCGTGCGCGGGCGTGGACGCGAAGGCGCCGAGGAAGGCGCCGACGGGGGTGCGCTTGGCGGCGGTGATGACGATATCGGTCATGAAGGCTCCTGCGATCTGTCTTTTGACGTTGGCGCCTATCTAGTCGCGCGCAGTCCGCTTAGCCAGTCCGCGAGCGGCTGCCACAAAGCGGCGCGTGCGCGGCCGCCGACGATCATGCCGACATGGCCCATCGCGAGCTCGCGCACCTCGCCGATCCGCGCCGCGCTGGCCGCGGGGACGATGCGATCGGTGGTGGAAACGAAGGACAGCGCGGGGCAATCGAGCGACTGGGGGTCGACGGTTTTGCCTTCGATCGTCCACCTGCCCGCACCCGGCAGGTCGGCCGAGAAGAAATCGTCGAACATCTGACGGCCCGCGGCGAAGGTGAGCGGGGCGCCGCCGTTGGCCCAATCCTCGAGCGCGACGAAGGCGCGGGCCTCGGCGCTGCCGCCTGGAGCCAAGCGGGCGAAGCGTTCGAACTTGGCGACGGTGCGGGCGGGGTCGAGCTGCCAGAAGCCCGATTGGAGCACTTCCATCGGCACCACGCCGAGCTGCGCGCAGGTGGCATATGCCTCGTCCCACAGCGCCGAGATCGGATCGAGCGCGTCGCCATAGGCCGAGAAGCGCCACGGCGCGGCGATCGTGACGAGCCCGGCGAGCGTCGTCGCGGCGGCGGCGGCGATCGCCATCGTTCCGCCCAGGCAGTAGCCGACCAAGGCGGGCGGGCGATCGAGGCTGTGCAGCAGCGGGAGCAGCAACCGCTCGACATGCGCGGTGGCGTCCTGTGCGTGGTCGTCGGGGGTGGGGGTTCCCCAATCGACCAGCAGCGGGCGGACGCCCTGGCGGCTCAACCAGCGCAGCAGCGAATTGCCGCGCGCGAGATCCAGCACAAGCGGCGGATTGATCAGCGAGGGCACGAAGACGACCGGCAGGCCGCTGCCGCCATAATCGCGCAGCTTGGCGCGCCCGGCCGTCGCGATCGCGGGCTTGGGTGGGCGCGGCGCGGGGCGCTCCGCGTCCTGATATGCACGCAGCCCGGCCAATGCCGCGGCGCGGCGTTCGGGGGATGCTGCAGTCTCGCTGCGCAGCAACGCAAGAAACAGTGGAAGGGGCCGTGGCCCTTGTTGCGATGCGGCATTAAAGGATGCTAGATAGTCGCTCACGCGCGGGGGGTTCCATGAAGAAAACTGCTACTGGCAACGGTCCGGTCATCATCAAGAAGTATGCGAACCGCCGCCTCTACAACACCGAAACCTCGTCTTACATCACGCTGGAACATCTCGCGGCGATGACGCGCGAGGGCCGCGACTTCAAGGTCGTGGACGCCAAGACCGACGACGACATCACCCATAATGTGCTCACCCAGATCATCATGGAAGAGGAATCGCGCGGCCAGACGATGCTGCCCGTCAATTTCCTGCGCCAGCTGATCTCGCTATATGGCGATTCGATGCAGGCGATGGTTCCGGGCTATCTCGAAGCCTCGATGGACAGCTTCCGCCGCAACCAGGAACAGTTCAAGTCCGCGGTCGAGGGCGCCTTCGCCAATTCTCCCTTCGCCGAGATCGCCAAGCGCAACCTGGCGATGTTCGAAGCGGCTGCGGAAGCGTTCAAGCCCGGGCAGGTTCCCGGTATGCCGGGTGTGTCCGGTGCGCCGGTAGCCCCGGCTGCGTCCGCGACGGAGAGCGGCGACGATGTCTCCGCGCTCAAGGCCGAGCTCGCTCGACTGCAGGACAAGATCGAAAAACTGGGGAAGTAAGCGGCGCTGCCCTCCTTGAGAGGGGCGGCCTCAGCGGAATCGCGCGCGCAGGCCTCCCAGCGCCGCGTCGATCTCTTCCTTGGTCAGCATATTCTGCTCGATGACGCAGCGCAGGCCAAGGCCGGCGAAGCCGTGATAGTCGGCGGCAGTGGCGAAGGCGATGGTGGCGTCGGCGCGGGGTTCGGCGCCGCGTACCGCGTTGGCGGGCAGGGGAATGATCTCGCCATAGCGCGTGCCGGTCGAATCGGCGACCACCCGCGCCGATTCGTCGACGATCGCGATGCGGGTGCGCGCCCAGTCCTTGTCGCCGAGCAGCGAGCGATCGGAGATGATCGCCGGGACATGCCCCTCCCAATCGAATTCGAGATAGAAGACGCCGGCGGGGGTGCCGTGCTGGCCGCGCGGGCGGATGCCCGTGACGAAGACCAGGACCGCGCGATGATCGGACCAGGGGTTTTGCCAGACCGCGTCGGTGAACCAATTATCGCGATGGGTGCTGGCCATTGCGTTGCGATATTGCGAGGCGTCGGAGAGATTGGTCTCGCGGACGCGCGCATGAGGGTCCGACGAGACGATGACCCTGCCCTGCGCATCGGCAATGAAGGCGTTGACATAATAAGGCGAAGTCGCGGCGAGCACAGCCAGGCGTGACTCGGCCGCGGCGAGATTTTCCGGAGTGGGATCCAGCGTCGCGGCGACTATCTCGGCGTCGGACGCCATCAGCCGCAGGTCGATACTGCGACCATAGAGGTGCCGCGTGACGTTCTGGATCAACGCCTGGGCCAGCTCGACCAGCCGGGTGCCCTCGATATCGCCGACCATCTCGTCGGCGATGCCCGCGCCCATCGCCAGCCGTTCACGCACTTCGGAGCGAAATTCGTGGCTGGCGTGGCGGGCCTGCTGGGCAAGCGCCTTCACTTCCTGTGCGACGACCGAAAAGCCGCGCCCGGCCTCCCCCGAACGGGCGGCCTCGATCGCGGCGTTGAGTGCGAGAAGATTGGTGCGCGCGGCGATCTGTTCGCTCGTGCTGGCGAAACTGTCGACCTCGTCTTGCAGGACGGACAGGAGGGAACGGATGCGGCGTGGCACGAACAAGGGTGCTACGCGAGATTGGTTAATGGGCGGTTCTTGCCGATGCGGGCGCGAGCCCTCCCCCCGCGGGAGGGGAGGGGTTGCGGTCAGGGCTTGCGGAACTTGAGCGTCATGCGATCGCTTTCGCCGATCGCTTCATATTTGGCGCGGTCGACATCCTTGAGGCGATAACTGGGAGGAAGCGTCCACACGCCATCGGCCCAGTCCGCGCTGTCCTTGGGATTGGCATTGACCTCGGAAGCGGCGACGAACCGGAACCCTGCGGCTTCGGCCAAGCGGCGCACGGTGGAGACCTTCATATAGCCGCTGGTCCGCTCGCGTTCGGCGCTGGCGCCCTCGGGGAGGCGATGATCCTCGATGCCGAGCGTGCCGCCAGGCTTGAGCATCGCGAACATCTGCGCGAACGCCTCGGCCGAATAATCCGCCTTGTCGGGGCGGCCGGCGCCCATCCGCCAGTTATGGACGTTGCGGAACGTGAGGACCGCGTCGGCGGTGCCGTCTGCAACCTTGGGCTGGCCCTCCGCCCAGGGGAAGGCGGCCAGCTTGACCTTGCCATAGACGGCGGGGTTCGCCGCCTGGAGCGTCTGGACGCCCTTCAGGCCATTGGGCCAGGGGCCGGCGGCATAGAGCGTGCCCTTCGCCAGCGTCAGCGGCGCGAGGATCTCGGTGTACCAGCCGCCGCCGGGCCAGATCTCGACGACGGTGTCGTCGGGTTCGACGCCGAAGAAGGCAAGCGTCTCGGCCGGATGGCGATATTTGTCGCGGGCGAGGTTGGCGGGGGTGCGCGTCGCCGCGGAGGTCGCTTCGTGGATCGCGTGGCGGTGAGTCTGGGGCGCGCCGACGGCGACACTGGTGAAGGCGACGGCAGTGGTGAGCATTGCTAGGACAGTCAGGGTCTGGCGCATGGGATTTCCTTGCCTATCTGGCATTGGCCACGGGGAAGTCTCGATTCGATGCAACCACAATTATGGAGCGGTGCGGCTGCAGCGCTGTTACTAGCAGTTGCGAGCGGTTTTGCCGAGGGTCGGCGGAGCAAGCGTGCCGATCTGGATCGCGCCGGCTTCATGCCGTGGTCGCTGATCCAGATATTGGCGATGCTGGCAGCACTGGTCTGCGCCAGCCTGGCGCTGAACTTGCGATAGTGTTCAGTAGAAGCGTGCGAGCTTCAGGGTGCGCCGGGTGCCGTGGCACAGAGTCAGGCTGATCGTGCGGCCCGGAGTGCCGACGCTCCATTCGACGAGGCCCTGGCGATCGACCTGATCGGCGATGTCGCGACCTTCGGCGGCGCAGATCGTCTCGCCGGGCCTCCACCCGCCGAGCGCGGCCGGCGAGCCGCGCATGACATGGACCACCCGCAGCGATGCGGCGGTAAAGTCGAGGAGCAGCCCGCTGGTCGAGCGGATGACGGGCGCCGCGATCGTCTTGCCCGGCTGCAGGATCATCCGGCCCGCGCCGGGATCGAGCAAAACACGATACCGCTGGAGCAGTCCTGATCCGAGCCGGCCGGCGGCGCCGATGCGCGCGGTGAAGCCGCCCTCGCCCTCGACGCGGACTTCGCTTTCGACCGGAGCGAGGCCGGGGAGGGCGACCGATGGGACCACGGCGATCTGGGTGACGCTGGCGCCGCCCATTCCCCAGCCGATCGTGGTGGTGACCGGCGAGCCGCGATAGTCGACCGAGGCCCAAGCGGCGCGGCTGAGCGTGAGCGCGGCGCCGTCGCCGGTATCGACGACGATCGGCCGCAGCCGCCGCGCGCCGATCCGGACTTCGGACTGGTACACGCCCGAGGCGCGGGCGCGGGTGAGGGGAACGATGGTGCCGGCGAAGGGCATCCGCCCACTGGGAAGCATGCGGAAGCGGCGCGCGTCATAGTCGATCTCGAGCGCGCAGCAGGCGAGGATGTCGCTGCCGAGGAAGGCATCGGCGCCGAAGCGTTCTCCGCTGGCGGCAGCTATGCCGATCCGTCCGCCCCGGCGCGCGAGGCCGCCGAAGGTGAGCGACGCGAGGTTCGCCCAATCGACATCGACACTCCCCCCGATCGCGGCGGCGCGCTGGCGGCGATAGGCAATGAGGCCGGCAGTGCGCGCGAAGGCGGCGGTGACGATCGTGTCGCTGAGGCCGGTATCGAGGATGGCGTGGGCCGCGTGGCCGTTCAGCTCGAGCGCGAAGCGGATCTGGTTGTAGGGAGTAAGCTCGAATGCGACCCAGCGCGCTTCGGTGTCAGGGGTGAGGCTGGTCGCGGCCTTCGGTTCGGCCTGGACGAGCGCGAAAGCAGGGAGGAGGAAGGCCAGCATCGCCCGTGCTCTAGCGGGGCGCCCAGGCGCGTGCGACTCCTAAGCCGTTACAGGCACGCCTCGAGCAACGCGCTGTCGAAGCCGAACATCTTGGCCTTGTCGAGCGTGTAGGGGCGCAGGCCCATCGAGCGATACTCGCCGAGGATCTTGCCGTCGGCCGACTCGTCGAGATATTCGAACTTGAACAGCTCCTGCGTCACGATGACGGGGCCTTCCATGCCGATCACTTCGGTGATGTTGGTCACGCGGCGCGAACCGTCGCGCAGGCGCTTCACCTGGATGATGAGATCGACCGAGTCGGCGATCTGGCGGCTGATCGCCTCCTTCGGCACCTTGATGTCCGACATCATCACCATATTCTCCATACGGGCGAGCGCCTCGCGCGGGGAATTGCTGTGGAGCGTGCACATCGAGCCATCATGGCCGGTGTTCATGGCCGAAAGCATGTCGAAGCATTCGGATCCACGAATTTCGCCGAGGATGATGCGATCGGGGCGCATACGCAGGGCGTTCTTGACGAGATCGCGGATGCTGATCTCGCCCTGGCCCTCGAGGTTGGGCGGGCGGGTCTCGAGCGGGAGCCAGTGTGGCTGCTGGAGACGAAGCTCGGCGGCGTCCTCGATCGTCAGCACGCGCTCGCCGGGGTCTATCATCTTGGAGATGGCGTTGAGCATCGTCGTCTTGCCCGAGCCGGTGCCGCCCGAGATGACGACATTGAAGCGGCTGGCGCCGGCGATCTTGAGCATCGTCGCCATCTTCTGCGACATCGACCCGCCCTGCGCCATCATGTCGAGCGTGATCGGTTTGGCGGAGAATTTACGAATCGAGATGGCGGTGCCGCGCAAGGAGAGCGGGGGCACGATGACGTTGACGCGGCTGCCGTCCTTGAGGCGGGCGTCGGCGAGGGGGGTAGTCTGATCGACGCGGCGGCCGACCGAGTTGCAGATGCGCTGCGCGATCTGGAACAGATGCTCTTCATCGCGAAAATTGATGTTGGCGAGCTCGAGCTTGCCCTTGCGCTCGATATAGGTCTGCTCGGGGCCGTTGACCATGATGTCCGAGATAGCCGGATCGGCGAGCAATTCCTCCAACGGCCCAAGGCCGAGGAGTTCGTCGACGAGCACCTTTTCGAGCGCAAACTGCTCGCGGCGGTTGAGCGTCAGCTTCAGCTCGGCGAGCACTTCGCCGATGATCGGGCGGAATTCCTCAGCCAGCTCGTCCTTGGAGAGCGTTGCCGCGGCCTCGGGGTCGACTCGTTCGAGCAGGCGAGGGAGCACCTGTTCCTTGATGCGGTGAATCGAGGCCTCGAAGCCCTCGACGCGCGAATTGCCGGCGTCGCCCGATTGCGCCTGGCGATCGGCGAGGCGCTGCATCGCATCGCCATTGGCGGCGCTGCCCGAAGCGGGATCGCGCTGCTCCATGATGTCGAGATCGCCGGAGGCGCCGGGGAGCGGCACGCTGCCGATCGGCGGAAATTGCTCACCGCCCAGTGGAGAATCGGAAGGGCGCGGAGCCGGTCCGGGTCCCTGCATCGGGCGTGCGACGCCAAACGCAGGCCTGCCGCCTGTTCCTCCGCTCGTTCCGCTGCGTCGTCCGAAAGCGCTCATTACGGCTCTTGATCCCCGTGGTGATGACGGGGTTAGCGGCCAAGGCTTGAGAATATACTAACCATCGGCGGCCCGATGCGAATTGCCGCGGACGCGGCGATATGGGAGCAAGGCGCAAAGGAAGTTCGGTGTTGTTGATGCTCGTGCCACTATTGCTGGCCGCCGCCCCGCCCCAGGCGCTGCACTTGCCGACCTGGCTGGTGGGCGAATGGTGCGAGCAGACCGAGCGGGCCAGGAGCTGCGAGACGTGGCGTGCCGTCGGGAGCGCGATGACCGGCTCGTCCGAGGTGGTGCGCGCCGATGGCGAATCGTCGGGGGAGCAGATGCGGATCGGGACGGTGCGCGGGAAGACCGTCTTTACCGCGACGCCCGATGGGGACCCGCCCGCTGACTTCGTGCTGGTGCGCCATGGCCCGGGCGAGATGCTGTTCGAGAATGCGGCGAACGAATATCCGCAGCGGATCCGCTATTGGCGCGAGGGTGCGCTGTTGAAGGCGGAGATTTCGATGCTGGATGGTAGCCGGCGGCTGAGTTGGACGTATCGGCGGGTGAAATGAGCGGGCTCCCCTCCCTTTCAGGGAGGGGTTGGGGGTGGGTGGCGAGCGTAGCGAGCCTCCGACGGTCACCACTATAAGCTCCAGTCGAGGCATCGAGCCTCGCCTGAAGCTAAACCCACCCCTTACCCCTCCCTTTCAGGGAGGGGATGTTCAGGGGCCTCCTCCCATACAGGGAGGGGGGATTTTGCTTATTACTCGGCGCGCTCTGCGAGCACGGTCAGGCCGCGCTCGTTGACCTCGGCGAAGCCGCCTTCGATGCGGATCGTCTGGGGGGTCTCGCTCATCGAGCTCTTGTAGATTTCCAGCGTGCCGTCGCGGACCGTGGACATCAGGGGGGCATGGCCCTCCAGCACGCCGAAATCGCCCTCGGTGCCGGGGACGACGACCATATGGACCTCCTCGGAGCGGACGAGGCGTTCGGGGGTGACGAGTTCGAAATGCAGGGCCATTTTATTCCGCCGTGACGAAGAGTTGAGCGACCACCGTGGGTTCGGGAACCCCGGCCTGGATGAGCTGGACGTTGAGCATCTGCCCGTCGACCCGCCCCTTATAGGATTCGAGCTTCACCGCGCCGCGATCGCCCGTATTGGTGAGGTCCGCCTTGAAGGGGACCCCCATCTGCGCCATGCCCGATCGCAGCCGGGCCAGCGCCTTGTCGCGATTGGCGCCGGTGACGACGACGCTGCAGACCTTCTGCGGTGCGCCGCCGAACGAAATCTCGCCGTCGGCGCGGTTCGCGGTGACCATCTGCAGCTCGCCGAAGCGCGGATTGGGCGCCTTCTCGACGATCGGCGCGAAGCCGAAGGCCACGAGCCTGGGATTGTCTGCCAGCGCGAACTGGCCGGCGAGGAAGCGCGGGCAATAGCCATAGGCCAGGTCCGCGCTCACCTGATCGATCGCCGGCTTGACGTCCTGCGTCGCCGCGGCTGCCGGAAGCAGCAGTGCGCAGGCGGCGAGAGCCAGACGGCGCCACATCGGGATCAGGCGTCCTCGGCCATCTTCTGGGCCTTGGCGACTGCCTCGTCGATGCCGCCGACCATGTAGAAGGCGCTCTCGGGCAGATGGTCATATTCGCCTTCGACCACGGCCTTGAACGACTTCACCGTATCCTCGATCGCGACGAACTTGCCGGGGATGCCGGTGAACACTTCGGCGACGTGGAACGGCTGGCTGAGGAAGCGCTGGATCTTCCGGGCGCGGCTGACGGTGAGCTTATCCTCTTCCGAAAGCTCGTCCATGCCCAGGATGGCGATGATGTCCTGCAGCGACTTGTAACGCTGCAGCGTCTCCTGGACGGCGCGGGCGGTGTCATAATGCTCCTGGCCGACGATCGCCGGCGTGAGCACGCGCGACGTCGAGTCGAGCGGATCGACTGCCGGGTAGATGCCCAACTCCGAGATGGCGCGGTTGAGCGTGGTGGTCGCGTCCAGATGGGCGAACGACGTTGCCGGCGCCGGATCGGTAAGATCGTCGGCGGGGACGTAGATCGCCTGCACCGAGGTGATCGAACCCTTGTTGGTCGAGGTGATGCGCTCCTGCAGCGCGCCCATGTCGGTCGACAGGGTCGGCTGATAGCCCACCGCCGAAGGAATGCGGCCGAGCAAAGCCGACACTTCCGAACCCGCCTGGGTGAAGCGGAAGATGTTGTCGACGAAGAACAGAACGTCCTGGCCTTCGACATCGCGGAAATATTCTGCGATCGTCAGGCCCGAGAGCGCGACGCGGGCGCGGGCGCCCGGCGGCTCGTTCATCTGGCCGAATACGAGCGCGACCTTCGAACCCTCGGGCGTCGGATTGCCGTCGGCATCCTTGGCGATGACGCCCGCGTCGAGGAATTCGTGATAGAGATCGTTGCCCTCGCGGGTGCGCTCGCCGACGCCGGCGAACACCGAGACGCCGCCATGGCCCTTGGCGATATTGTTGATCAGCTCCTGGATGAGCACGGTCTTGCCCACCCCGGCGCCGCCGAACAGGCCGATCTTGCCGCCGCGCGCATAGGGCGCGAGCAAGTCGATGACCTTGATGCCGGTGACCAGGATCGCGCTTTCGGTCGACTGATCAACGAAGGGCGGCGCGGATGCGTGGATCGGCGCGGTCTGGGTGTGGCCGACGGGGCCGCGCTCGTCGATCGGCTCGCCGATGACGTTGAGAATGCGGCCGAGCGTCATCGGGCCGACGGGCACGCGGATCTGCGAGCCGGTATCGGTCACGCGCTGGCCGCGGGTGAGGCCCTCGGTCGAATCCATCGCGATCGTGCGAACCGTATTCTCGCCGAGATGCTGCGCGACTTCGAGGACGAGGCGGTTGCCGTTATTGTCGGTCTCGAGCGCCGACAGGATCGACGGCAGGCCGGCGTCGAACACGACGTCGACGACGGCGCCGATCACCTGCGAGATGCGGCCGACATTCTGGGTGCCCGAGTCGGTGGGGCGAGTCATTTCAGGCGCGGTAGCCATGATATCTTCCTTGGCGGTCTAGCTGTTGGCGGGGGCACTAGCCCCGGTGCGAGTGAAAGTCACGAGTAGCTGGTCTGCGGTCTTCTCGATCGCATAGGGCGTGCCCGAAAGCGCGCCCTTGGCCGATTTTCCCTCGGCGATCGCGTCATGGATCGGCTTGGCGTCGATCTTCGACTGGAACAGGAAATCGCGGACGAGATCGGCCATGCGCGCCTGCGCATCGCCGGCGCCCGGGGCGTCGGTGATCGAGAGATCGAAGGCGATCGTGTCGATCTTGTCCGCGGCCTTGCCGCTGGCGGCGAAGGCGATGCGGTTGGGCTTCGCGGAACCGCTGCTGGAGATCATCACCGGCCCGCCGCTGCTGCGATAGGCACCTTCGGCGGCGGCATAAGGCGTTGGGCGGAAGCCGAACTGGTTCGCCGCACCCAGCGCCGCATCGGGCGTGAAAGCGCGGTCCCAGCCGGTAAGCTTGGCAACCTCGCCGGCGCGGGCGGCTTCCTTCGCCTGCAGCGTCGGCCCCGACGGCGCAGGCTTGCAGCCAGCGGTCAGCGCGACGGCGAGGAGAAGGGCCGCGGGCAGGCGCATCAGAGGGCTTCGGCGCCAGAGATGATCTCGACCAGCTCGGTCGTGATCGCGGCCTGGCGCGCGCGGTTATACTGGATCGACAGCCGCTTGATCAGATCGCCGGCGTTGCGCGTGGCATTGTCCATCGCGGTCATCTTCGAGCCCTGCTCGGAGGCCGCATTCTCGCGGATCGCGCGATAGAGTTGGATCGCGACGTTGCGCGGCAGCAGATCGGCGAGGATCGACTCCTCGTCGGGCTCGTAGATCACCGCGGCGTCGGCAGCGGTGCCGGCCGGGGCAGCCGTCGTGGTGGCCGCGGGAAGCGCGACCGGGATGATCTGCTGCGCGGTCGGCTCCTGGGTCAGGACCGACTTGAAGTTCGAGTAGAACAAGGTCGCAACGTCGAACTCGCCGGCCTCGTAGCGCGCGACGAGATCGTCGGCGAAACCGCGAGCATCGGCGAAGCCGAGCTTGCCGAGATCGCCGGGCTCGACGCCGTGGACCATGTTGGCGCGGAACTCGCGGTTGAGCACGGCGCGGCCCTTGCGGCCGATCGTGTAGATCTTGACCGTCTTGCCCGCGGCGGTGAGCTCGCGGGCATGCTTGCGCGCCAGGCGGGCGATGTTGGTGTTGAACGCGCCGGCCAGGCCCTTGTCCGACGTGGCGACGACGAGCAGGTGGACCTGATCCTTGCCGGTGCCGGCGAGCAGCTTGGGGCTGGATTCGCTGACGGTCACCTTCGAGCCGAGGCTGGCGACGACGCTTTCGAGCCGCTGGGCGTAGGGACGCCCGGCTTCCGCCGCCTCCTGCGCACGGCGCAGCTTGGCGGCGGCGACCATCTTCATCGCCTTGGTGATCTTCTGCGTCGACTTTACCGAGCCGATGCGAAGCTTCAGTACCTTGAGACTGGCCATCCTAGTTCGTCACAATCTCTTCTTCTGTCGTCATCCCGGCGAAAGCCGGGATCCAGGGTCACGAGCCGAAACGCCTTTAGCTCTGGACCCCGGCTTTCGCCGGGGTGACGATTATTGTTTCAAACCTTACGCAAACGTCTTGGCGAAGGCGGCGAGGGCTTCCTTGAGCCGGTCGCGGACGTCGTCCTTGAGGTCCTTGCTGTCGCGGATCGCGCCGAGGATGTCGGCATGGTTCGCGCGCATGTCGGCGAGCATCGCCGCTTCGTAGCGGACCACGTCCTGCACCGCGACGGCGTCGATATAGCCCTGCGTGCCCGCGAAGATCGAGACGGTCTGCTCTTCGAACGGCAGCGGCGAGAACTGCGGCTGCTTGAGCAGCTCAGTCAGGCGTGCGCCGCGATTCAGCAGCTTCTGGGTCGAAGCGTCGAGATCCGAGCCGAACTGCGCGAAGGCGGCCATCTCGCGATACTGGGCCAGCTCGAGCTTGATCGAGCCGGAGACCTTCTTCATCGCCTTGGTCTGTGCGGCCGAGCCGACGCGGCTGACCGACAGGCCGACGTTGATCGCCGGGCGGATGCCCGCGAAGAACAGGTCGGTCTCGAGGAAGATCTGGCCGTCGGTGATCGAGATCACGTTGGTCGGGATATAGGCGGACACGTCGCCCGCCTGCGTTTCGATGATCGGCAGTGCGGTCAGCGAGCCGCCGCCGAACGCGTCGGACATCTTCGCGGCGCGCTCGAGTAGGCGGCTGTGGAGATAGAAGACGTCGCCGGGATAGGCTTCGCGGCCCGGCGGGCGGCGCAGCAGCAGCGACATTTGGCGATAGGCGACTGCCTGCTTCGACAGATCGTCGAACACGATCAGCGCGTGCATGCCGTTGTCGCGGAAATATTCGCCCATCGCGGTGCCGGTATAGGGCGCGAGGAACTGGAGCGGGGCGGGCTCGGACGCGGTTGCCGCGACGACGATGGAATATTCCATCGCGCCATTCTCTTCGAGCGTGCGGACGAGCTGCGCGACGGTCGAACGCTTCTGGCCGACCGCGACATAGACGCAATAGAGCTTCT